>NZ_JACHKG010000017.1:0-146056 GCF_014203995.1 Paenibacillus sp. JGP012
ATGATACTTTAATTATAAGCGAAAAAGGTACAGTCTCCACAATTTTCTTGAGAGCTGTACCTTTAACATGGAATGGACTTTTTCAGTGGCCTCGTGGAATCACCCTGTTTGTTTACCCTACCCCTCTGCCACAGTACCGCGTTGTTGGAGGGAAGGATCATTTGGTTTTAAGGACGTTCTCCTGACGGAGATCAATCCTTGACGAATATAGATATACAAATCCAAGGAGGAAGAAACCATGTACAAAGTGTTAGTGTCTGACCCAATCAGTGATCTGGGAATTCAGCAGCTAGTGGATGCAAGTGATGTTGTTGTCGAGAAGAAAACCGGACTTAGTGAAGATGAGCTTGTTGCCATTATTGGTGATTATGACGCACTCCTCGTTCGCAGCCAAACACGTGTTACTGAACGTATTATGACGGCTGGTACCAATCTGAAAGTCATCGGACGCGCAGGTGTTGGCGTTGATAATATTGAGCTTGAACCTGCTACACAACGCGGAATTATCGTTATTAATGCACCTGACGGAAACACCATTACCACTTGTGAGCATACCTTTGCAATGATGATGGCACTCGCCCGTCACATTCCGCAAGCCTACGCCAAAACCATTCAAGGTACATGGGATCGGAAAACCTTCCTCGGCGTGGAATTGAGAAATAAAACTCTGGGTGTACTTGGTATGGGACGGATCGGAAGCGAAGTTGCCAAACGGGCTAAAGCTTTCGGAATGGATATTCTCGCATACGACCCGTTCCTTACAGAAGAGCGTGCAGAAAAACTGCAAGTGAAGCTGGCAAGTGTGGATGATATCATTCGCAATGCAGACTTTATGACAGTTCATACACCGCTGACTCCAGAAACTCGCCATATGATTTCCCGTCCACAGTTTGAAGTGATGAAAAAAGGCATGAGAATCATCAACTGTGCCCGCGGCGGTGTTATTGATGAGATGGCCCTTGTTGAAGCTATCGATGAAGGAATTGTAGCGGGTGCGGCATTTGACGTATTTGAAAGCGAGCCGCCAGCGGCAGATCATCCGTTCCTGAATCACCCAAGCATCATTGTTACACCTCACTTGGGCGCATCGACGGTAGAGGCTCAGGAAAATGTAGCCATTGACGTATCAGAGCAGGTGCTTCACATTCTTCGTAATGAACCGTTCAAAAATGCTGTAAATATGCCGCCTGTTGCACCAGCGGTTATGAACAAGCTGCAGCCTTACTTCAAACTGGGTGAAACACTGGGCAGCTTTGCCGCTCAAATCACACAGAACGCTGTGCAGGAGATTCGCATTGATTATGCGGGTGAGCTGTCCGAGGTAGATACATCACCACTGACACGTTATATTGTGAAGGGGGTTCTGGCCAGACATCTGGGTGGAGAAGCCAACATCGTCAACTCCATGCACCTTGCCAAAATTCGTGACTTGAATGTTGTGGTCAGCCAAACCTCGGCTACAAAAGGGTTCACAAACCTGATTACTGTAACTCTGGTGACCAATCAGGATGCAGAAGAACGCCGTGTTGCAGGTACACTTCTTGCGGGATACGGTGAGCGGATTGTTCGTCTGGACAAATTCCCGGTAGATATCGCACCGGAAAGCCACCAGATTCTGATATCTCATAACGATAAACCGGGGATCATCGGACGTGTAGGTACATTGCTTGGTCAAAATGATGTAAACATCGCCTCCATGCAGGTTGGCCGTAAAATTATTGGCGGTGCTGCGATCATGATTCTGACCGTAGATAAAGAAGTACCAAAAGATGTGCTGGTTCAGCTCACAGCTTTGCCTGAATTGAACACAGCCGTTGAGATTGTACTGGGCTAATATCACGGCTTATATTATACAAAAGAGACGGGAACGATGATGTTCCCGTCTCTTTTTGTACGTGAAAATTTACTTTTTTCTATTAACTTGTGCGTTTTAACTTAATTGAATAATGGTTAATGTTGCACCCGGTGGTGCCAGAACAGCTGTAGCTACAAGGCCGAAAAGCTGCAGCTGGATCGTTGAGCCGGCCGTAACTGTGATAATAAATTCAGTCGTTAACTGACTTATGGAAAGTGCAGGAGAAACTACACTTGCGGGAACCGCTGCCCCATTGAGCAGCACACGGGATTGAATTAATGCAGCAGCTGTTAAATTTATTCTATAAGATATAAAGTACCTTCCAGTGTTAGCCAAGGTGAACGTATCGTTAGATCCATTCACTGTAATACCAGGGCCGATGTTTTGATTGTTAGGCAGCGAAATCAACGTACCACCCAAAATAACAACGATTGTACCGCTCGTATTTTCTGCAAACGCCGATGTAGCTGTGACAGACGTTCCTGTCGCCCCCGTAGCACCTGTATCTCCTGTTGAGCCCGTGGCCCCGGTAATACTTGCACCTGTCGCTCCAGTGACTCCGGTTGCACCCGTGACTCCATCTACGCCCGTTGTTCCAGTGGCTCCGGTCGCGCCTGTTGACCCGGTAATACTTGCACCTGTCGCTCCAGTGACTCCGGTTGCACCCGTAACTCCATCTGCGCCCGTTGCTCCTGTGGCTCCGGTCGCGCCTGTTGACCCGGTAATACTTGCACCTGTCGCTCCAGTGACTCCGGTTGCACCCGTAACGCCATCTGCTCCTGTTGCCCCGGTGGACCCGGTCGAACCTGCTACTCCCGTTGCACCTGTAGCTCCTGTGACTCCAGTAGAACCTGTTTCTCCAGTTACTCCAGATGCTCCCGTCACACCCGTTGCTCCTGCGGCTGCCAACAGCGTGTAATCTGCAGATGTGCCCGGCGTTCCTGTTGGGGATGCCACATTTGTGATATACGTGCTTCCGTCAAACGTAACGATCTGATCCGCTGGATATGTTGGGGCCACTGCCGGATCAAACGCTACGATGCCTGTTAAACCGACACCCGTCGCTCCAGTCAGACCTGTTGCCCCAGTGGCTCCGGTGCTGCCTGTAATACTTAAGCCTGTCGCTCCCCTCACACCCGTAGCTCCTGCGGCTGCCAACTGCGTGTAATCCGCTGATGTGCCTGGCGTTCCCGTTGGGGATGCCACATTCGCGATATACGTGCTTCCGTCAAACGTAACCACCTGACCGGCTGGATATGTCGGGGCCACTGCCGGATCAAACGCAACAATACCCGTTAAACCGACACCCGTCGCTCCAGTCAGACCTGTCGCACCAGTGGCTCCAGTTCCTCCTGTAACGCCATCAGCTCCTGTTGCCCCGGTGGACCCGGTCGAACCTGCTACTCCCGTTGCACCTGTAGCTCCTGTGACTCCAGTAGAACCTGTCTCCCCAGTTGTGCCTGCTGCTCCCGTCACACCTGTCGCTCCTGCGGCTGTCAACAGCGTGTAATCCGCTGATGTACCCGGCGTTCCCGTTGGAGATGCCACATTGGTGATATACGTGCTTCCGTCAAACGTAACAATCTGACCCGCTGGATATGTTGGGGCCACTGCCGGATCAAACGCCACGATGCCCGTTAAACCAACCCCGGTTGCTCCAGTCAGACCTGTCGCCCCAGTAGCTCCAGTTCCTCCTGTTGCTCCCGTAACTCCATCTGCGCCCGTTGCTCCGGTCGAGCCTGCAACTCCCGTTGCACCTGTAGTTCCCGTGACTCCAGTAGAACCTGTTTCTCCTGTTAGTCCAGATGCTCCCGTCACGCCCGTAGCTCCTGACGCTCCGGTGACTCCTGTTGCACCCGTAACTCCATCTGCGCCCGTTGCTCCTGCGGCTGCCAACTGCGTGTAATCTGCAGATGTGCCCGGCGTTCCCGTTGGGGATGCCACATTTGCGATATACGTGCTTCCGTCAAACGTAACGATCTGACCCGCTGGATATGTTGGGGCCACTGCCGGATCAAACGCCACAATGCCTGTTAAACCAACCCCAGTTGCTCCAGTCAGACCTGTCGCACCAGTGGCTCCAGTTCCTCCTGTTGCACCCGTAACACCATCAGCTCCTGTTGTCCCGGTCGAGCCTGCAACTCCCGTTGCACCTGTAGTTCCCGTGACTCCAGTAGAACCTGTTTCTCCTGTTAGTCCAGATGCTCCCGTCACGCCCGTAGCTCCTGACGCTCCGGTGACTCCTGTTGCACCCGTAACTCCATCTGCGCCCGTTGCTCCTGCGGCTGCCAACTGCGTGTAATCTGCAGATGTGCCCGGCGTTCCCGTTGGGGATGCCACATTTGTGATATACGTGCTTCCGTCAAACGTAACGATCTGACCCGCTGGATATGTTGGGGCCACTGCCGGATCAACGCTACGATGCCTGTTAAACCAACCCCGGTTGCTCCAGTCAGACCTGTCGCACCAGTAGCTCCAGTTCCTCCTGTTGCTCCCGTAACTCCAGATGCTCCTGTTGTCCCGGTGGACCCGGTCGAGCCTGCAACTCCCGTTGCACCTGTAACTCCTGTGACTCCAGTAGAACCTGTTTCTCCAGATGCTCCCGTCACACCCGTTGCTCCTGACGCGGCCAGCAGCGTGTAATCCGCTGATGTACCCGGCGTTCCCGTTGGAGATGCCACATTCGCGATATACGTGCTTCCGTCAAACGTAACAATCTGACCCGCTGGATATGTTGGGGCCACTGCCGGATCAAATGCTACGATGCCCGTTAAACCAACCCCGGTTGCTCCAGTCAGACCTGCCGCACCAGTGGCTCCGGTGCTGCCTGTTGCTCCTGTAACGCCATCAGCTCCTGTTGTCCCGGTGGACCCGGTCGAGCCTGCAACTCCCGTTGCACCTGTAGTTCCCGTGACTCCAGTAGAACCTGTTTCTCCAGTTACTCCAGATGCTCCCGTCACACCCGTTGCTCCTGACGCCGCCAACAGCGTGTAATCCGCTGATGTACCCGGCGTTCCCGTTGGAGATGCCACATTCGCGATATACGTGCTTCCGTCAAACGTAACGATCTGACCCGCTGGATATGTTGGGGCCACTGCCGGATCAAACGCCACAATGCCTGTTAAACCAACCCCAGTTGCTCCTGTTGGTCCTGTTGGTCCAGCTCCTGCAATTAACGTATAATCCGGTGAGCTTCCAGGCGTTCCTGTTGGAGAAGCCACATTCGTAATATACGTACTTCCATTGTAGGTTACCACTTGACCCGCTGGATACGTTGGTGCTTGAGCAGGGTCAAATGCCATCGAGCCGCCGAGTCCAACCCCTGTGGCACCCGTTGCTCCTGCTGCAGCAATTAAAGTGTAGTCTGAAGATGTACCTGGTGTACCCGTAGGACCTGCTACACTGACAATATATGTGCTGCCATTATACGTAACAACCTGACCAGCGACATAACCCGGTGCAAGAGCTGGATCAAATCCCACCGTTCCGGAAAGTCCCGCACTCGTTGCCCCTGTTGCTCCTGGTGGCCCGGCAGCAAGTAATAACGTGTAATCTGCCGAACTCCCCGGTACACCTGTTGGTCCATTCACATTAGCTACATACAAGCTGCCATTATAGCTGACAACCTGACCTTGCGCGTAAGTCGATCCGGTGGAAGGGTTAAAAGTTGTAATATTGTTTAAACCTGCGCCCGGAGCACCGGCTGGTCCTTGTATGCCTTGCGGTCCAGCAGGACCAATAGGTCCGACTGGCCCCACCGCACCTGCTGGACCTGCCGGTCCTCTCGCTCCGGGAACGCCTGGAACGCCTGGAACCCCTGGAACCCCTGGTACACCCGGAGGTCCTGGCGGCCCCGTTACACCACCGCCAAGAGTCGTTGTTGCTCTGCTTAACGAGATGGATATGGAACGGATTAACACGACCAGTCTATCTTTGTCTGCCGGCGGAATCTCCAGCAGCAAGGTGACGCTCAGCAGGTCATCCAGCAGATTTTGCAAGTTACCTGCCAGATTGATCAAAGCAACAGGAACAACCTCAGAAGAGGCAATGGTCAGCTCTAGTACAGCTTGAAGCTCCGCTTTTACACCCGCTCGGAACTCAGATTGATTTACTAATGTAAGTAATTGACGCAGCCCATTCTGTAATGCAAGTATATTAGCCGCGGTAGGCTGACTGATTGCAGGTGGAATCGTCACGGCAAGAGAACGAAGAATAGTTTCATATTGCTCAAGTTCACTCGCATTTATTGGAATAAACGGTGATCCCGCTCGAAATGATCTGCCTTCCAAAAATGCTTTGATGTTTACTCTTTTTCGTCCATCGGACATGTTTGTTTCAATCCTCCTTTGGCATCTTATTTTTCAAGCTTATGAAGGAGATGAATAAAAATTATCTTGGACATTTTTTTCACAGCAAAAAGATAATGTTATCTTTGTTCCACGATGAACAAGATTAAACGGAAGACTTCAACAAAAAACACCCTCCATCAGAGGGTGTTTCGGCATTTTTTGTTTGCTATTTCGAGGAATCCAGAGGAAATTGTAAAATAAACTCTGTACCTTCACCAAGCACACTATTGACTTGAATTGTACCTTGATGAGCGTCTACAATATTTTTTACGATAGCGAGGCCCAGACCGGTTCCCACGCTTTCTCCCCGGACGCGAGCTTTGTCTGCCTTGTAAAAACGCTCAAATATAAACGGTACGTCTGATGAGGGAATACCCACACCCTGATCCTTTACACACACTCTGGCAAAAGGAGCACGCGTATGAGAGACCAGTTCAGCAGAAATCACTACACTTTTACCCTCAGGTGTGTGTCTAAACGCATTATCCAGCAAATTCGTAAACACCTGCTCAAGCCGATCTTCATCGGCCTGTTGAAGACAAATCTCCTGCTTGCATTCATACTGAAGCTGAATCCCCTGCTCCTTCGAGCGCACCATAAATTTTCGATAAATGCGTTCGAGCAATTCCCCGAGTTCAACTTCCCTCATGTTCATATCTGTATGTCCTGCGTCCATACGTGCAAGATCTAATAAATCTTTCACCAGCCTGCCCATCCGCAGTGATTCATCATGAATGACCTGAATCAGTTCTTCACTCTCTTCCGGCGATGTTGCCATTCCGTCCAGAAGCGCTTCGCTGTATCCCTGCATCATGGACAACGGTGTGCGTATCTCATGAGATACGTTAGCCACGAAATCACGGCGCATTTTTTCCATTTTCACTTCTTCAGTAACATTCCGCAAAACGGCAACCGCTCCGCGAACAACACTATCCGCATACAGAGGAGCCATCTGAACAGACCAGACCCCTTGCTGCACATGCACGTTGGAACTCTGATCCCCGCCCTGCTCCATCACCAATCTGAATAACGGAACAAGCGGCTCCGGTACATCCCGCGACGGCTTAACAGCAGAATGACTATCCAGACCTTCATGCTCCTGAGCCCAGTCAAGGGCACACCATGCCTGCATGATTTTCTCCCCAGGCGGATTCGTCAGAATCACCTTGCCTTCACCATCAAACGTAATCACAGCATCGGTCATACTCCGAAGCACACTTGCCAAATGTTCCTTCTCATGATTCAAATTCCGGATTGTATCCTCCAGTTGTATAGCCATGTGATTAAATGTGTTCGCCAATTCACCAATTTCGTCATTGGTTCGAAGTGAGAGCCGGGTACCGTAATTGCCTTTACGGATCGCATTGGCAGCCTGAATCAACTGCTGCATAGGCTGCGTAATTTTGGTGAACAGAAACAATGCAAAAAAGGTCGTTAAACTAAAACCGACGATACAAATATACGTAAACAGCCTCTTGATGTCTCTGGACTCTGTCTCGGCAAAGTTGGTATCAATATAGGGCAACAGAAATAGACCCAGCGCTATAAGTACACAACCCACAAGGCATATAATTGTAATCCATAACTTTCCAACCAGTGATCTCCAGAAAGCAAAACTATTTCGGTACTTCCAGTTTATAACCGACACCCCACACGGTTGTAATCATCGCTGCCGATTCAGGAGATACCTTGTTCAGCTTCTCGCGAAGACGCTTCACATGGGTATCCACGGTACGAAGATCACCGAAAAATTCGTAATTCCATACATCTTTAAGCAGTTCTTCTCTGGAGAAAACTTTGTCCGGTGACGTTGCCAAATAATGCAGCAATTCATACTCTTTCGGAGTTAAGCTGATCTCTTCGCCGCCCGCAGTCACCCGGTGTGCATCATGCTCAATGACCAGATGGGGAAATACAATATTGTTGCTTGAATTGCTCTCTTTAGACAAATACGCAGTTGCCGAAGAGCGACGCAGAATCGCTTTCACACGATAAATAACCTCACGCGGGCTGAACGGTTTAACGACGTAGTCATCCGCTCCGACCTCAAACCCTTGTACTCGGTTGATTTCTTCCCCTTTTGCAGTAAGCATCAATACAGGGGTTGATTTGACTTGACGCAGCCGAGTACACACTTCAACACCATCCATGCCTGGAAGCATAACATCCAGCAGAATAAGGCCGTAATCACCTGCGGTTGCTTTGCGAAGTGCTGTTTCTCCATCCTCCGCTTCGTCAATTTCATAGCCTTCTTTTTCAAGATACATTTTTAAGAGTCTGCGGATTCTTTCTTCATCATCCACGACCAGTATACGATTCTCATGTTCCGACATGCCACTCCAGCCCCTTTGCAATAACTCCTCAATCACTTCTATTATGTTCGATCCTGCGAACAATATTTGAATACCCTGTTTAACCCTCAGGGTACATCATGAAATTTACCGTTGGTATGTTCCTCATGTAACAGACTCTATTAGTCTGCTCCAGCATAGGAATGCAATCCCGCGATAATCAGATTTACGCCAACCAGCGTAAACATCACGACCAGAAAACCGAGCACGGCAAGCCAAGCAGACTTCTGCCCCTGCCATCCTTTGGATAAACGCAAATGCAGATACACACTATAATACAGCCACGTAATTAATGCCCACACTTCTTTCGGGTCCCAGCCCCAGAAGCGGCTCCAGGCAATCTGTGCCCAGATCATGGCAAATATTAAAGCTCCCAGGGTAAAAATCGGGAATCCGATGGCTATGGCACGATAACTGATCTCATCAAGGTCATCAGCATCAATTCCATTCATCATGGGTTGCAGCGCTTGTCCAAGTGGTCTGCGTACAATTAAACGAATAATACCATATAGAATCAAACCTACAACAATAGACCAAACCACCGTGTTCAGCTTACGTCCTGCATTAACTCCATTCATCCAGGAAGGCGTTTCAAGTAATGGCTTCTTCATCCCGAGAAACGGTTCCATGCTCTCCACTTCGCTATTATATGGAGCAAAAACAGGAGGCATGCGATAAATCACTTTCTCTATTGTACTATTTCCCTCTACCTCTGTGTCAATGCCGACTGTTTTTTGCACAAAAACAGCCTCATACCCAGCCGAGCGGAAGGCAAACACTGTTCCGATAAATCCAATAACAACAACAATTGTAATCATCGTAAACTCCACCCAGCCGCGTTGACGGCGGGAGGTCTTGTCCTTCCCACTAAAATCTACCGTACGAAGCAGAAACATAAAGCCAGCGGCAAAACCCACTGCGAAAAACGCCTCACCAAGCGCTGCAAGCGTAACATGTATTTTCAGCCAGATGGACTGTAATGCCGGGATCAAGGGTTGAACTTCCTGTGGAAATACAGCGGCATAGGCCATTATAATAATCGTCAGCGGAAGTGCAAACAATCCAAGCAAAGACTTGCGATAAATAGCGTACACCACGATAAAGGCAACCATAATCATCATGGATAAAAAGGACATAAATTCGTACATATTACTTACCGGTATGTGACCTGCTCCAATCCAACGGGTTACGAAGAAAACAAGATGTGCTGTCAACGCTACCGTCGATGCGATAAATGCACGTTTGCCCCAGCGATTCATATGAGCCAGCGGATCACGATTACTCCATTTCTTGCCCATGACCGCAACGGCATACAACAAAAATGCAGCACAATATAGGAAAAAAGATACGATAAATGCGTCGCTGCTGAAATCCAGTATACTCATGCTTGGTTCCCCCCGTTATCCAACGACTTCTCATCCACTTCCAGATTCATTTGTTTCAAAATCCCGGCAACTTCCCGCCGAAACCCAAACCAGTTCTTGTTAGTATGTCCGCCAAGCGTAATCCGTTCATCATCAAATCGAATCCATATCCGGCGATGATGCCAGTAAAAGCCCATTACAAGCCCCAGCATGACTATACCTGCGCCTACCCATACAAACGGCATCGCTTTATCCACACGTATATTGAGGTAACTTACCGATTGGATAAGATCCACCTTATCCATGCTGTCGACTTCCAGCTCCAATGGAAGCTCGCCCCCTACAAGCTGACGATTGATTGCATCCTGCTGGAAGCGCTGCTTGTCGATTTGTTTGACAAAATACAGGTATTGCATTCCCTTCTCCGGCAGATCCGGCCCTTCAATGTGGAAAAGAAATGCGGGTGCGTTTGGAGAAGGAGACTTGGATTTGGGCACACCTTTATCGTCCAGTGCAAAATCCATATATTTCTCTTTAACCGTCAAAGTATAAGGTCCGACCTCGAAATTACGCTGCGTATCCGTCATATCAACCTTTAAAGAGCCGTATACCTCACCGGTTTTGGTATTAACCAGATCGGGCGTGACCGAGCGTATCGTTGGCGTCAGATCATAATCAAACTGGTACGCCTTCAGGCCATGGTAATTGAGTGGATGATTGACACGCACATCGTGCCTTGCAACCTCAGCGAGCTGAGGTTTTTTGGACGGATCAGAGCAATCTGCTGTACATTCATACAAAACGACCTTCGTTTCAAACAATTTGGGAACCGTTTTATTCAAATTTTTGAACTGCTCCGGCACCTCATCATCACTATAAAATTCCACATTAAACTTCTCATTTTTCAGATACATCGAAGTATTTGGAATCTTTTTGATCTCCCCTTCCGGAAAAGCCACATGCTCATCCAGATTCAGGCCAGGTAGCCCGCGTGCGAGTACAGCTAGCAGGAAGATTATTAGTCCGATATGGATAACATAGGGACCCCAGCGACTGAAACGCTGCTTCTCCGCAAGCAATGCGTCTCCCTGAGTGTGCACACGATACCCCTTCTTGCGCAGCGGAGTAACCGCTTTCTTAATCCACTCTTCAGGGGCCTCTTCAACAGAACCTTGGTACACCAGTCGCTGTCTTGTCAGAAATTGCGGATGCTTGCGGATTCGCTGCTTGTTCAGCGCTTTGTATAGTGGAAGTACCCGATCCAGGCTGCAGATGACAAGCGAAGCGCCGATCATAACCAGCAGTAAAATAAACCACCAGGATTCATATGTATGAGACAAGCCCAGCAGATAATAAATATGACCTAACTGACCATAGGTCTCTTTGTAATAAACGGAAGGGTCCATGTTCAGAAACGTGCTCTCCTGCGGATAGATTGTGCCCAGCATGGAGCCAACCAGTGTAAGAACGATCATATACACTGCAATTTTAACGGATGAAAAAAAGTTCCATATGCGATCGATAATATTGGGATTGCTGCGCTGTGAACGCCGTGCCATCCCGTCATAACGCATCTCCAGCACTTCATTGGTTTGCGCTTCAGCCTCCAGCAGCGGTTTGCCACAGGCTTCACATAGTACTGTGCCTACCGGATTCTGATGTCCACACTCACATTTCGTATTTTGGAACACGAATAGACCTCCTGTCAGGGCTGCTTCGCCAGTTGTGAAATTTGAGCGTCAAGTGTGCCCAGGTCCAATTGTCCGATGTGAATAGTGGAGATTTTGCCCGTTTCAGATACAAAAAACGTTGTTGGCATAGGAGAAATTCCGAAATCCCGAACCGAGTTTTTGTCCCGGTCCAGCATAATCGGGAAATCCACACCCACCTGCTGCACAAAATTTTCTACAGTCATCTGATCTTCTCCAACGTTGATTCCGACAAATTGCACACCTTTATCTTTCCACTTGTCGGCCTGAGCTTGCAGCGCAGGCATCTCCTTCACACAAGGTTCACACCATGTGCCCCAGAAATTGATCACCATCGCTTTCCCTTGATATTCCTCAGACGTATGAACTTGACCATCCAGGCCCAGCAGTTCAAAAGAAGGGGCTTGATCCCCTTCTTTTGGCTTGCCGTTCGAGCCAGATACCGATGTCGTAATCGCGTACCCGCCCAACACCAGGATCAAGCACAAAATAACGATTTGCACCGTTCTTCTTGATTTCCCCATGTGCTGACTCCCCTTTTTAATGACGATTTCATTCGCTCGTCTGTTTCGCACAGACAACTGTGAACATCCTATGAACAATTATAGCGAATTTCGTCACAAAACTGCGGCGGTTTTATGAAAATTATGTGTCCTCACATTACCTTTTTTTCATTTTTTTGGCGGGTTCGGACTTGGCGAGCGTAATCAAGTTGTTAACTTCCTCTTTCGTCAGCTTACGTGTCAGCCCGCGTTTCAGATTTTGCAGCAGAATACCACCAAAGGAAATCCGTTTCAGACGAATGACCGGATGGTTGATGGCCTCAAACATGCGTCTAACCTGACGATTTCGTCCTTCATAGATCGTAATGGAGATGACAGCCTCATTCGCAGCCGTATCTACATCCTTGTATTCCACTTCTGCTGGTGCGGTCATGCCATCCTCCAGCATAATTCCGTTTTTGAGCTTGTCCAGCGCAGAACCATGCGGTACACCTTTAACCGTTGCGAGATACGTTTTGGGCACGTGATGTTTCGGGTGGGTCAACAGATGTGCAAACTCTCCATCATTCGTAAGAATAAGCAGCCCTTCCGTGTCATAGTCCAGACGACCTACCGGATAGACACGCTCTTTAACCCCTTTCAGATAGTCAGATACGATTTTACGTCCTTCGGGGTCTGATGCACTTGTAATGACACCCTTCGGTTTGTTCAGCATCAAATATACTTTGTTCTCACTGCGGATCGGTTTGCCATTAACCGTAATCATATCCTCTTCGGGGTTTGCTTTCGTGCCCAGCTCGGTTACGACCTCCCCGTTAACTTCCACTTTGCCGGACAGGATCAGTTCCTCACTCTTGCGGCGGGATGCAATGCCTGCCTGTGCAATAATTTTTTGTAATCTTTCCATGTTTGTCATGTCACCTCACACTAATGATACCCATCCAACCGGGAAATCACAAGGATTATCGTTTGCACACAAAAAAAGCCTACCTCCGCTCGACCGCTTTCGCTGCATCACGCAAAGGTAAACCTCCTTCATATTCAACAGTGTTACTCATTTTTCATTAAAACAGACGGGATCCCTTACGAACCTGAAACTTTACCTGCAACCACCACAGGGTTTTTGGCCGGAGCCGCAGCTTCTTTAATAAACAACTGTAATGTCTTTGAGGTGATAAAATATGTCCGACCACCATAAACAAACGTCATCATGCCGATAACCTGATTGTTCTGGTTCAGCACCGGCCCACCCGAATTACCTTGGGCCATCGCTTTAACGATGCTGCCAATGCCTGCTTTTCCTGGCACATCGGTCGCCTGCGAGCTGAACACTCGACTTTTGGCAATCGTGTTGTAGGTCTTAGGGAACTCATCATCGAGGAGCACAAGATCACCAGCAGCATTTTTAGGGAAACCGATGGTATACACCAGTTGATTGTCTTTGGCACTCGCAAACGATACAGGTTCAGCATCAATCGCTTTATCCAGCTTGAGCAGAGCCATATCTGTTACGGGATCGGTTTTTATAATTTTTGCATGAACAGACTGATTCAGCGCACCCGGACTCGCTACTGTCAACGTCCCCTCATCTCCAGCGGATAGCTCCGCATAGTCCTGCACAACATGGTAATTGGTCAGCACAACGTCTTTGGATATCAGAATTGAGGTGCCTACATCGTAATAAACCATGTCGGGCTCATCTGCTTTAATCAAACGAACATTTACCACTGGAAATGAATCGGCAGTTATAGCCATTTTAGCTCGCAATGATTTGTCGAAGTAACCGTTAAATTGGATCGTTTGCTCAGCTTGAGCAGCCGCTAATCCTGTGGGACCTGCAAACAAACCCATGGCGAGCATACTTGTCATCCCTAAATGAAGCATTCGTTTCCAACTCTTCTGCATGTCTCACTCTCCTCCGTTATCATTCTAGCATAACTAGTATATCGGAAGGAAAGGAGCACTAGATTAACCAAAAACGATTAAACATATCGCAAGTGCTGCAATAAATCCAACGACGTCCGAAAACAATCCAACTTTGAGTGCGTAACGGCCGTTCCGTATGCCCACCGCTCCGAAATAAACCGTCAATACATACAATGTGGTATCCGTACTGCCCTGAATGGTCGATGCCATCCGGCCAATCATGGAGTCAGGTCCATACGTTTTGATCAAATCGGTTGTAAAAGCCAGTGAGCCTGTCCCGGTTAGCGGACGTAATATTCCGAGAGGTAACACTTCGCCGGGCACACCCATCCAGGACACAAGTGGTGTGAACAGACTAATGACATAATCGAGTGCCCCCGAGGCCCGGAAGACACTGATCGCTACCATCATGCCTACCAGATGAGGAATGATGCTGATCGCCGTCGAGAAGCCATCCTTGGCCCCATCAACAAAGGATTCGTAAACCGGGACCTTTTTGGTAAACGCATATAATGGAACAAACGCGATAATAACCGGAATGGCCCAGACGGAAATCCAGTTAATGAAGGTCAACAAGGCTGCTCATCCTTTCATGCCGGGATTACCGCTTGAAGTTACACGCGGCGGTCTGCGCAATGTCCTGTTTCGATACCAGCGGTCAGCCATTATGGCAGCCAGCGTGGCAATGATCGTAGCCATCAAAGTCGTACCTACAATCTCTGTTGCATTGGCTGATTGATAGTTCAGCCGAATCGCAATCAAGGTCGTCGGTATGATCGTAATACTCGCTGTATTCAGAGCCAGAAGAGTACACATGGCCGGGGAAGCCGTCTGTTTGTCTGGATTAAGTTCCTGAAGCTGCTGCATGGCCTTGATGCCCATCGGTGTAGCTGCATTGCCAAGTCCGAGCAGATTGGCGCTCATGTTGGATAAGATGTAACCCATTGCAGGGTGGTCTTTCGGAACATCAGGAAACAGAAATCGAACAGCAGGTCCAAGCAGCTTCGCGATCCGATCAAGAAGACCAGCATCCTCTGCCATTTTCATCATACCCATCCAGAATACGAGCACACTGATCAGGCCGAAACATACGGTGACTCCTGTTGCCGCACCATCAAATGCTGCCTGAGTGACAACCTCGATCTTCCCGTTTACGGCTGCAAAAACAAAACCGATTAATATCATCATAAGCCAGATCAGATTAATCAATGCATCATGCCTCCCCTTCACAGCAAACTGCAAGCTATCCTTTAGGTTTTATTTTTATCAAGGCGATAACAGTCTGCCCAGCACGGCTTTCCAGGCAGATAGCCATGTTGTGACTTCCATGGCACTGCCCAGTGCCGCATCTTCCACTTTGGGCTCTGGCGGGATGTAGCTGCCTTTGCGATAAACCGGGATGGAACCGATAACTTCACCATGCAGCTGCATGTCAATTCGCCCCGCCAATCCAAAGGAAGGGCCGGTTGTTGAATCACTCCCGGCTGTCTCAGCCTGTGAACGTTGATCAAGCAAAACCAGCTTTTTGGTTAATGCCTCCTGTTCCCCTTCAGCCAGCGGATATTTAAAACCGCGCCCCGTGACAAGCTCCATATTTTGCACCGGCTGCTCATGCTTTGCGATTTCAACGAGCGGAAAATGTTCGAAACCAAAGTCCAGCATCTTGGCATGATCATTCCAGTCGTCTCCATCGTTCAGTGTAACTGCGGCAAGCTGTTGTCCATCCCGAGTGGCCGAGCTGACCAGACAGCGGAATGCTTTTTTGGTATACCCTGTTTTCACCCCGTCGGCACCGTCATACAAACGAAGCATTTTGTTTTTGTTATTCCAGGAATATTCCCAGCTTTCATTCGGATTTGGCGCGGATTTGTTCTCTGTTGCCACGATGCGCTTGAACACCGGGTTATGTAGCGCATAAGCTGTTAATCTAGCCAGATCATTCGCTGTAGAATAGTGTCCCTCTGCATCAAGTCCATGCGGATTCATAAAATGAGAACGGGTTAATCCGATTTGCTCTGCCTTTTTATTCATCAGCAGTACAAAACCTTCCTCCGACCCACCTACATGTTCTGCAATCGCAGAAGCCGCGTCATTCCCTGACCGAAGCATGAGACCATATAACATGTTCTCAAGTGTCATCTCCTCACCAAGCTTCAGGTAGAGCGAGGAGCCTTCCTTGGCAAATGCGGACGGCGACACCTTAACCTTGTCATCCAGCTTGCCTTCTTCAATCGCAACGATGGCCGTCATAATTTTGGTCAAACTGGCAATACGAAGTTCCTTGTCCCCATCCTTGCTGTACAGAATCCGTCCAGAGGTGACATCAATCAGCGCTGCACTCTGCGCGTGGGTTGAGGGGGGAGTAACCATGGCCTGTACTGGCGATGCTCCTATCGTTGAAAACAGCAACACAGGCATTAGCATACCGACAACAGCCTTCATTAATTTTCGCATCCACATTCCTCCGGGTCGCTTGGAATCTTGTACTATCCTATGTTCGGACAACCTGGAGTATGTCCCGAACAGATGAAATCAGCAAAAATCCCTCTCACCCTGAAGGGGCAGGAAGGATTTTCAACTAATGATATTTTGTTTAACTGTAAGTCGAATGGTCGTTAGGTGTCACCGGGATGCCTGTTTCCGTTGTTGTATGGTTCCGATTGCGGAACATTTCCTGAATACGGTCAAGGACATACGGGGTAGAATCAATCAATTTTTCGAACAAGTGCGTCGAATTATCGAGTGGTACGATGTGCACGCCCTGTTTGCCTACGACCAGGAAAGCGATCGGACGGATGGATACGCCGCCGCCGCTGCCGCCGCCGAACGGAGAAGCAACCTTGGCTGAGTGCGCATGCTCTGTCGTGCTGGACGTATTGTTTCCTTTCCCGTCGTTTACGTTAAAATCACTGCCGCCTGCAGCAAAACCAAAGCCCACTTTACTGATCGGCAGAATAACCGTGCCATCCGGTGTCTCCACAGCATCGCCAACGATTGTATTGACATCCACCATGGCCTTGATATTTTCCATAGCAGTTTCCATTAAGCCTTGAATTGGATGATCTGACATTTCATATTCCCTCCAGTTTCAATGTAAACTATACAAGCCGAACTCAAGAAGAAATGTAAAGCATTCGTTCAACTTGCAGGTTTTTGATCTAACCATATCATCCCCAAACTTCGGGGACTTATGTAACGAATCCAGAGGAACACACCTTATGTGACCCGTTCTACTGCCAAGCCATGTTCGCTGACCCTCTACGTTTTGGAGGAATGGGTTTCTTTATCCACAATATGCTTGCGCTTTTTCTTTTCCTTGGACTTGCGGCGCTGCTCTTGAATAAGCTTGATCCACATTCGCCAGCCGCCTTCAACCTGAAGCACACGTGTCGTTAACCTCAAGCCTGCGGACAATAGTGAAGCAACCCGCATACGCAGCTTAAAGTCCAGTTCTGTTCGAAACTCCATTTCCTCCGACCAAACCGGAAGAACTTCAAGGTCAGGCACCGTTCTAAACCGCATCTGATACGTTAAGAAACCAACAATCATCGACTTCACGCTCCACAACCAGCCTGACAGCATCGCCGTATATGCAGCATCGCCAACCCCGACCGCAGTAGACCAGAACAGATTGGTTATATACACATGCTGAAGGGTCTGTTTAACCCACAGCTTTAAAGCCTCGGTTGCGCGCAGCATGACCTTGACCTCTTCGGCCCAATTTTTCACTTTCCGTTTGTTCACTTGCTGGCTCCCCAGCACTTCACCTCTGGAATGATTCATGGACTTCTCTGTTTTGAGCAGGAAACCCTCTTTCATATTTCGGAAAACAATGCTCGGAATCTCGTAATTCATACGTACGATGCCGTACAACAGCCGAATATTAATATTAGCGTGGTCATCGCTCTTATGTTTGCGAAACACAACATGTACATGAACATTTGAGATGAGGACTGCGGCAATCAGCAGTGCGATGAACAAACCGATTCCTCCAAGCCAGATCCACACAGGCCTTACCTCCAAGCCCTCAATTCTTTTCATGTCTAGTATGGCATTTCTCACTGGAAAAAATTCACGATTCGTTTGAAAATTCCAACTTTATCCCACACTCGCTTGCTCTTGGCAGAGGATCACCAGCCCGAAACAAAAAAAAGACGAAGCAGGATCAATGTCCACTTCGCCTTGGCAGTTCCTTTTATAAGATGTCTATAACTACTTGGATGAGTTCCACGGGTCTTCGTCTTCTGTATGTCCAGCAAAATCCTGTTCAGTAGATGACCCTTCGTCTTCTTCAAAATCAAACGCATTATTCACATCAGGCTCTTGAGCATCTGGCTGCTGCATATCCAGCTTGTTAAACAACAGCTGTGTTTCCTCCTCGAGATTTTCAGAGTCTTCAAACAGGCCCGGTTCTGGAAGATCTTTAATCGAGGCAAGTCCGAAATAATCCAGAAACGACTTCGTCGTACCATACAAAATCGGGCGCCCAATCGCCTCCGCTCTCCCCACTTCAACAATTAAATCCTTGTTCACCAAGGTATGAATGGCTCGTTCGGATTTTACACCACGAATCTCTTCAATCTCCACCCGTGTAATCGGCTGACGATAAGCAACAATGGCCAGTGTCTCCAGTGCCGCTTGGGACAAAGACGTACGTGCCGGAGAATACGCCAGCTTCTCGAAATAAGCCGCATGCTCAGGCAGTGTTCCAAGCTGCACAACTCCCGCAATCTTCAGAATCTGCACCCCTCGCCCCTGATTTGAAAACTCACGGATCATCTCCTCGATCGCATCCGTAACGAGTTCCACGCGCTGATCAACAATCTCGGCAATTTGTTTGACACTCAGGCCCTCTTCTCCGGACAAAAACAGCAGGCCCTCAATAATCGACTTCAATTTCGGAAAATCCATGATTCATTGCTTCCCCTCTCCACTCCATAACGATATCCTCAAACAATCGCTCCTGATAACACACAATCTGCTTCATCTTCATCAGCTCCAGCACTGCCAGAAACGTCACCACAATCTCATGCCGATATATCTGGTCATCCATAAGCTTGGAAAATAACAGCCGCCCTCCAGGACCCACACGCTCCAAGGCACCAACAACTTCTCTTATACGGTCCTTGACCGATATTTCATCCCGTTTGATCCGGGTGACCGTTGTACGCTTGTCAGCCTTGCGCAATGCCTTCTGGAACGCTGCTATGAGATCAGAAGTATGCAGACCCTGTACCGGGTTTGATTGCTCCTGTTCAGGCATGTAGGGCCGCAAATCTTCAGGTTCCTTGGAAAAAATAAGACTTCTCTCCCATTCCCGTTCATGGAGATGCCTTGCAATACCTTTATATTTACGATATTCAATCAGCCGTGCAATCAGTTCAGCACGTGGATCATAATCCTCATCTTCCATATAATCATAATCCTCGAACTCCTCGATAACCGGCGGTTTAGGCAGTAGAAGCTTGCTCTTGATGGACAGCAGCGTAGCCGCCATCACCAGAAATTCACTTGTAATATCCAGCTCCAACTCCTGCATGGAGTGCAGATACGCCATGTATTGATCGGTAATATCGCTGATGGGAATATCCTGGATGTCGATCTCAGCCTTATCAATCAGATGAAGCAGCAGATCCAAAGGCCCTTCAAAAGTCTCCAGTTTATATGTAACTACCGTCACTAGACGAATCCTCCCGCCAAAAAAATACAAAACCCTGCCAGCCGTTCGAAACCGATCTCCCGATTTCGTCTGCGCAAAGCAGGGCACTACTATTAAATAAGCACTATTTTAGCTGTTTCGTCAAGTTCGCCATTTCAATTGCAGCTGTAGCTGCATCCCAGCCTTTGTTACCAGCCTTCGTTCCAGCACGTTCAATGGCCTGCTCAATGTTCTCTGTAGTAACCAATCCGAAGATGGTTGGCACGCCTGTTTTCAGGTTAATCGCCGCTACACCTTTGGCCATCTCGTTGCAGACATAATCATAATGCGTAGTGGAGCCGCGAATAACCGTTCCGAGTGTAATCACTGCATCATACTTGCCACTTTCAGCCATTTTCTGAGCAATCAGCGGGATTTCAAATGCACCTGGTACCCAGGCCACATCTACTTCATTATCCTGCACGCCATGGCGCTTGAACGCATCCAGTGCCCCGCTTAGCAGCTTGCTAGTAATGAATTCATTAAAACGTCCAACTACCACGCCATATTTTAAACCTTCCGATACTAAATGTCCTTCAAAATAATTAGGCATTTCTGTCATCTCCCTGTCGATATATAAGTTGTATGTTTTACGGATAACGTCCGTGTTCACATGAGTTACTGTTCGTTTTGCTCGATATCATCGAACTTGAGCATATGACCCAGCTTCGCTTGTTTCGTATGCAAATAAGCGGTATTGTCCTCATTTTCCTTCATCTGAATAGGAACACGCTCAACCACTTCTAGCCCGTAACCTTCCAGACCTTTGATCTTCCGCGGGTTATTCGTTAACAAACGAATCTGACGAACACCAAGGTCCTTCAGAATCTGTGCACCAATACCATAATCACGCAAATCAGCGGCGAACCCGAGCTTCAGATTGGCATCCACCGTGTCGAGACCTTCCTCCTGCAGTTTGTAAGCCTTCAGTTTGTTGATCAGACCGATACCCCGACCTTCCTGCCTCATGTAGAGCAGCACACCGTTGCCCTCATCATGAATCTGTTTCAACGCTGCATCGAACTGTGGACCGCAATCACAACGATGCGAGTGGAATACATCTCCAGTCAGACACTCCGAATGTACACGAACGAGTACAGGCTTGGAGCCGTCTATCTCGCCTTTGACCAGCGCAACATGCTCTTTATTGTCCACAGCATTGGTGTATGCAACCGCCTGAAATTCCCCGAAATCCGTTGGCATGCGAACAGAAACCTCACGCTGTACAAGCTTTTCCTTCTCGTTCCGATACCGGATCATATCCTGAATGCTGATCAGCTTGAGATTATGCTTGCTTGCAATCTCCTGCAAATCCGGCAATCTGGCCATGGTGCCATCTTCCTTGATGACTTCACAGATTACCCCGGCCGGGTATGAGCCACACATGATGGCAAGGTCTACAGCTGCCTCCGTATGTCCGGCACGACGCAATACACCGCCGTCTTTGGCGATCAACGGGAACATGTGACCCGGTTTGCGAAAATCACTGCTTTTCGCGTTCGGATCAATCAAGCCTTTAACGGTAATCGAACGCTCATGCGCTGAGATGCCTGTTGTTGTGTCTGTATGGTCCACCGAGACGGTAAAGGCTGTCCCGTGAAAATCGGTATTTTGCTGCACCATTGGCTTCAGATTAAGCTCGTCTGCACGCTGCTGTGTAATCGGTACACATACGAGCCCTCTGCCTTCAGTGATCATGAAATTGATAACCTCCGGGGTTGCCTTTTCCGCCAAGGCGATAAAGTCACCCTCATTTTCACGATCTTCATCATCAACCACAATAACCGGCTTGCCACGCATCAGATCATAAATAGCTTCTTCAATTGAATCCAGAACAGATGGTTCGGAATGTTCTGACATCGATGCACCTCCTGCTTCCAGTTTTATTTAATGCCTGATCATACGAGTCCTTGCTAACCTAGATCATGCAAATCCGTGATTAGAGAGAAACTCCTCACTGATGCTGCGCGGCTTGCCAGCACTTGTCTCTGCATGACCTTTGCCATGCTGCAACAGATGATCTACATATTTCCCCAAAATATCACATTCAATGTTGACGGTATCTCCCGTCTTCTTCACGTTCAGTACCGTTTCCCCGATCGTATGAGGAATGATTGAAACTGTAAAGGAGCCTTGGTTCGTTTGTACCACCGTCAGGCTTATACCATCTATAGTCACAGATCCTTTTGGGATCAGAAACTTGAACATGGCGATGTCATCCGGCTTGATCTCAAACACAACTGCATTTTGATCTCGCGTGATATTACCAATCACACCTGTCCCGTCCACATGACCTTGCACGATATGACCACCAAAGCGCCCACCCGACAGCATGGCTCGCTCCAAATTCACCTTGCTGCCGGACTGAAGCTGACTGAGATTGGTATGACGATACGTTTCAGGCATAACATCTGCCGTAAAACCTCCGCTCTCCAGCGTTGTCGCTGTCAGACAAACCCCGTTCACCGCTACGCTGTCGCCTATTTTCAGATCATGCATAACGACAGACGCGCTGATGTTCAGAACCAGGGCTTCGCCTTTACGACCAATACGCCGAATTTGACCCACTTCTTCCACCAAACCCGTAAACATGCTGCCGCCTCCCTAGTTTAAAGCGATGTACAATTGCAGTCTTATTTATTTGTTATAAGCTTCACTTCGTTCAGATTTGTCTTATCCAGCCAGTTACTCCGGCCAGACCGGAATGCCGCCAATGCTAATATTATCTCCAACTTGCTCAATTTCCAGCTGATGCAGCTGGATCGCCTGACTCATCCGCTCTACACCTTCAAAACGGAAGCTTCCAGGGGTATCATACCCACCCACAATTTTAGGAGCTATAAACATAAGCAGTCGATCCACCAAACGTGCCTCCAGCATTGCACCATTTAACGTGCCGCCGCCTTCAAGCAGTATCGAGCCGATTTCGCGTTCTCCCAGCTTGCTCAGTCCATGCAGCAGATCGACACGAGGTCCAGGGCCACAGCGTATCACTTCAACACCGTAAGCCTCAAGGCGCTCTGCCGCCTCCTGGCTAGCCTCATCCGTTGTAAGCACCCAGGTTGGTGCAAGCCCGTCCTTGACTATTTTAGAGCCTACAGGAAGTCGCAGCTTGGAATCCACAACGATTCTTACCGGGCTGATGCCCTCTACCTGCAAACGCGTTGTCAGCTCTGGATTATCGGCAATGACCGTGTCTACCCCTACCATAATGCCCTGGTGACGATGACGAAGCGCATGTACAATTTCACGTGCCGGCTCGTTGGAAATCCATTTACTGTCTCCACTGCGCGTTGCAATTTTCCCATCCAGCGTTGAAGCTGTTTTCAGAGTAACAAAAGGCAAACCGGTCGTAATAAACTTGATAAACTTCTCATTCAAGCGTCTTCCGCGTTCGCGCAAAACACCCACTTCAACTTCGATGCCTTGTTGACGCAGCATACTGATGCCTGTACCGGATACCTGCGGATTCGGGTCTTCACAGCAGACAACGACACGTTTGACCTTCTCATGAATCAATCGCTCACTACACGGCGGTGTTTTGCCATAATGGCTGCAAGGTTCGAGTGTTACATAAACCGTACTGCCCTCCGCATCACTTCCAGCCATATTCAGAGCGTGAACTTCGGCGTGACCTGTTCCACGCTTCAGATGGCTTCCCAGGCCAACAACCCGTCCCTCCTTAACAACGACACATCCCACGACAGGATTAATTCCAGTCTGTCCTTGTGCCCGTTCTGCCATATCCAGTGCTAACGCCATATAAAATTCATCATTGATCATTTCCATATCCGTTCACCCCACGGTTATAATCTTGAACTAAAAAATCCCCGTCGAACAATCCGTTCGAGTGGGGATGATGAGAGACTAATGTCATCTGCAAGAGTAAAAGGAATACACCATACCCGCACTTCACCCAAAATCACATTTCAGGCAAGTGAAAACAAACACATACCCTGATGAATACAATGTTCAGGTAAAGAGTTTCTTATAAAACGGTATGACGTACAGGAAGCTTCGCTCAACTACGAACCTTCCCTGCATAGCACCTGCAAGCTATCGCTTGCTGAACAGCTATGCAGCATTACTCCTGCGGCGTGCAGCCTGCCCGGCATGCACACTCTCCTTCTCCCATCCAGACTATACTGTCGGTTCTGGAATTACACCAGATCAGCCATCTGCCACAGGCAGACAGGTCACGGACTTTGTTATGTTGATATGCAAACTCTGCTTCAACATGGACATCACCGCCGGTAGGGAATTTCACCCTGCCCTGAAGGATTCGCTTACGTTATTAATTGGATGTTAGCACTTTAGTGTCAAAAAATCAATTTATTTTTGTTTCTTTTTGTCACATACTAACTTTTAATAAGCATTTATGTATTCGAATCCGCATCTTGCACGAGACACGGATCTTAATCCTAGAGAGAAAATAAGTTCTATAGATCAGGAAAACACCAGCTAGCCATGTGCCTTAAATCCTTTGCAGAATGGAAAGGAATACTGTTTGGTGCTGGCTGGTCAGCAGCAGGAGCTGGCATATCCCGGGCCACTCTTCTAACCCAGCTCGTGGAGTCCATTCCGATAGCGTAACAATGCCAGCGTTCATCCGGCCTTGGACGAACGGTCAGAATAAGCTCTTCTTTTCCAGGCCTATCTGGAAACACACCATCTAAATACTCGACTCTAGCACGTTTGTCCTTTACTTCATGGCAGTAAACGGTAACCCAAACACCACTAAGTACTTTTACAGCGTATACATCTCCTGGCTGCACCTCACCTGTGCCGGCATCCGGAGATTTTTTAGGTACCTTGGCCTTGGCACCGACACCTCTTCTGCTTTCAAAGGCACCAATAACCGTTTCACTTGCTGGTGGATTCGGTTCAGGTTTGTGCTCAAGCGATACATCACTACAATTAAATTCACCGAAAATCCGGGACAGATTCTGCTCATTAATCCCAAAAGATGAATCCCACCATGCGAGCGGAGCTTGAACCTCAACGTGGGTGTTAGGTCGCTTGTCACGTTCTGCATAAGAAGTGAACGCAGTCATCATGCCTGGCTGCTCTGGTGTGTCCAGAATGCCTGTTAGTGCCAGCGTCTCGAGCAAGTCGCGGTACACATATATCTTTTTGGAAGGCAGCAGCTGTGCTTTTTTCAGTGCATCCGCAGCCTTGCTGTAACGGGTCTTGGGAGGCAAATTACGCAGTACAGTAAGGACTGCACGGAGCGTCCAGCGATCGTATTCAGTCGCAGCAGGAATCTCGGGTGAAGCAGCTATCTCCCTCAGAGCCAGTGCATGTCCAAAAATGTTTCCATCCAGAGGTGTGCCATTTGTCATCCGCCAGTACCACTGGAGTGATATATCTACTCCGTCATTCACATCCAAACCACAGATCTGGCACTTATGACTGGAAGGATACGGCTTATATTCATGATCCGGTATGCTGGATGCGATCAGTTTACCTGTAAGAAGTGAACGCCAGATCACTGGCGCTGACCATAGTGAAGCCACAAAAGCCTGAGCAGCGTCCTGAAGTGTCCAACGCTCAGCCAATGTTCTCAGCTCTTGGATCGTCTCCTCATGCTGCGGTCTTACAAAGCGATTAGGTTCATGTCCTGAAGCCTCTAAAGCCTGTAATTGTTCCGTCGATACATCTTTAGGCACAGTCTGTCTTGAAGCACGCATCTCCTCGTCCCAAGTTGTACTCTCGCTATAAATGTGCTGAAGTAATTTAAGCTGCTGTACAATATCCATACTCAAAGTCAACAACATCCTTTCAAGGTAAGGTTACATGCACAAAACCCCTGGTACTTCTGTAACAGAAGATATCAGGGGCTCAATAGTTTTAGTAGTTATGCAGCAGGTTGAATTAAACTTCTACAACCTCAACCGTTTCCATTTTGTCGCGGCCTTCGAATGCATCTACAAACTCCATACCTTTCGTAACTTTACCGAAAACAGTGTGTTGTCCGTCCAGATGCGGCTGTGGCTGGTAGCAGATGTAGAACTGGCTTCCGCCTGTGTTGCGGCCAGCATGTGCCATTGCAAGAGTTCCACGCTCGTGTTTGTTCGGGTTGATCTCGCAGTTGATTGTGTAACCAGGGCCACCAGTACCCGTACCGCTAGGGCATCCGCCTTGAGCTACAAAGCCCGGAATAACACGGTGGAATACTAGACCGTTATAAAAGCCGGAGTTTGCCAGCTTTTCGAAGTTTGCTACGGTATTCGGAGCTTCCTGATCGAACAGGTCAATCAGAACTTCTCCGCCGTTTGCCAATTTAATTTTCGCTTGTTTCGCCATATGTAAATGACTCCTTTCAATTTTAAGCATAGTGAATTGTGACGTAATACCAACCTTCAGGTCAAGCACTACAGCACTTTTATTAGTGTACACCGAAAAGAGATGAATCGCAAAACAAACAGCATTTTTTTTCGATTTGTCCTGTCAAAAAGCACAAGTTCGAAGCACATTTTGCAGACGTACGTAACTCCAGATTTGCGGCATACAAGCCAAAAAGCGGAAAAAGGGAACATCTCCCTCTTCCGCCTCTTATTTTTTCATGAATAAATTGAGTTAACGAGTAACCGGCTGTTTGCCAATACGCGCTGGAACGAGGTCATTCTGGATAATGTCCTGATACGACTCGCGACGTACAACAACATCTCCTTGACCGTCTTTGACAAACACAACGGCTGGACGACGAATCCGGTTGTAGTTGCTCGCCATTGAGTAGTTGTAAGCGCCAGTGCAGGCTACAGCCAGCAGGTCGCCGCTTTCTACTTTTGGCAGGTCCAGATCCCAGATCAGCATATCACCGCTCTCGCAGCATTTACCGGCTACAGAAACGGTTTCTGTGGCTGCTTCGTTTGCACGATTAGCCAGTACCGCTTCGTATTTGGACTCATACAGCGCAGGACGCGGGTTATCCGTCATGCCGCCATCTACCGCAACATATTTACGCACGCCTGGAATGTCTTTGCTTGTTCCAACCGTGTAAAGAGTTGTACCTGCTTCACCCACGATGGAGCGGCCCGGCTCTACCCAGATTTCAGGCACGGCATAACCGATTTGCGCAAAATGATTTTTCACATCATCCGTAATCGCCTTCACATACTGTGCCACTTCAAGCGGCGTATCTCCATCAATGTAACGGATTCCGAACCCTCCACCGAGGTTTACCACCTTGAATGCAACGCTCAGACGCTCATATACACTTGCTGCAAATTCAGCAACACGTTGAACCGCCATCTGGAAGCCTTCAACCTCGAAGATTTGTGAACCGATGTGAGAATGCACACCAAGCAATACCAGGTTAGGTTGTTTGGAGGCCAGTTCAATCGCTTCAAATGCTGTGCCGTTCCCAATATCGAAACCGAACTTGGAGTCCGTTTGTCCTGTCGAGATATACTCGTGTGTATGTGCCTCAACCCCCGGGGTCACACGCAGGAGAACGTTAACTTTGAGATTTTTGTCCGCTGCAACTGCTTGGAGAAGGTGCAGCTCGTTAAAGTTGTCTACTACGAAGCAGCCAATCTCGGCGTCAAGCGCCATTTCGATTTCTTCCAGCGTTTTGTTATTGCCGTGGAAGTGAATACGCTCCGCTGGAAAACCTGCCTGCAGCGCTGTGAACAGCTCTCCGTCAGATACGACATCCAGGGAAAGACCTTCCTCCGCTGCGAGGGCGCACATCGCCATAACACAGAATGCTTTACTTGCATAGGCAACCTGGAAGCCCAGACCGGAAGCGCGAAATGCCTCCATGTATTCTCTACAGCGCTCGCGAACCAACTGCTCGTCCACAACATAGAGCGGTGTGCCGAATTGCTCTTTCATATCTGTTACGTCTACTCCACCAATCTCCAGATGACCTTGCTCATTTATTCTACTTGTACCGTGTAAATACATCGTCTGCATTCCTCACTTTTTATATACTGGAACATTTGCTATTCCATTGATTTTACACCAGTATACCAAATTAAGCCGGGAGATGAATGGATTTTTCGGCACATCATTTGTGTTTTTTACTTTTTCGCAGCTCACCGTCAGGATCGTCCGACATCTTGGTGTTGTCACGTGTTTTGTTGAACGATGGACGTTTCTTGCTGACAAGCAGTGGAACCCTGAACAGAAAGTTGCCAAATGCCTTTGCATTAAACGGTATAAATGGCCAGAGATATGAAGAATTATAGGAGCGATGAGTGGTCAGAGCCACAATCAGGATTGTCGTTCCAACGACCAGACCTGGTACTTTGAATATCGCAACCGCTATCAGAAGCAGCAGCCTGATCAATCGATTCGCAAGTCCTAACTCATAACTCGGTGTCGCAAACATGCCTATAGCTGCAATAGCCATATACAGCACCACTTCATTGACAAAATAACCCGTCTTCACCGCAATATCTCCGACCAGAATGGCTGCAATCAATCCCATGGCTGAAGCGAGCGGTGTCGGGGTGTGCACAGCAGCCATGCGCAACAGGTCAACCCCGAGCTCAATCAGAAGGAACTGAATAATAATGGGCAGCTTCACACTTTCCTGAGGACCAATAAAATCCAGCCCGGGTGGTTTGAGAGAAGGCTCAATGACCATCAGCATCCACAGCGGCAATAAAAACAACGACATCAGGATACCTGCAAAACGAACCCAACGCAAATAGGTGCCCATCAAAGCGGTCTGCCTGTTCTCTTCGGCGTGTTCACAAAGATCAAAAAACGTTGTTGGCAGGATCATCACACTGGGAGACGTATCGACAAAAATAACAACGCGTCCTTCCATCAGATGAGAGGCGGTCACGTCTGGACGTTCCGAATAACGAACAAGAGGGAATGGATTCCAGCCTTTGTTAATAATCGCTTCCTCCAGCTGCTTGTCGGCAGCCGGAATACCATCGATATCCACTCGCTGTATTTTTTCACGAACTGAATCCACCTGAACCTTGTCAACGATGTCGTCAATATACACAACGCACACATCCGTCTGTGTTCTCCGTCCGACCTGCATGAGTTCAAACTTCAATCCGGGGTCCCGAATTCTGCGACGTACCAGCGCCACATTGGTCAGCAGCGTTTCCGTAAAACCATCTCGCGAACCGCGGACGACACGTTCAAGTGAAGGCTCCTCGGGCGATCTTACCGGATAACTCCGGGTGTCCATGATCAGAACGGAGCGGTCTCCTTCCACAAACATAGCGCTCATACCCATTAGCACCTTACGGATGACAGTACTCATCTTCTCGACACGTTCCACCTGAATATGGGGAATATAACATTCGAAATAGGATTTGAGTGCGTGTTCCGATACCTGGTCCGGGGAGAGATAGGTTAGTCTTTTTAACACTTCAAGCAAAATTTCATCCTTCGCAAACCCCGTTAGCAGCAGCAACCCAACATGTTTTCCACCCAGCACCATTTCCCGGAGATCGACATCAAAGGACTCGCCAAGTCCTAGCACTTGCTTGAGTGTATTTTTGTTATCGCTCATGCGGGGCGAGATTTCGTCGTTATGCTGCCAGTAATGAACAGATTCTTCAATGCTGTCAGACATCTCGTTTTGCTTTTTCTTCTGGTGGGCCCTCTTCTCTTCTTGCTTCTGAATTTCGTATGCAGACTTGTGGTTCATGTCTTCTGTAATCCCATCACCCTGTTCGTGATCCGTATGCTCAGAGCGCTCTGTATGTTCGTCCATGTCCATCCTCCTTTAACCTGTGACGCCGATTTACCGCAGATATATGAAAAAATCAAACAATGAACCTGTCATTTTCCCCAGAATCATCGCCAGCAGCAATCCAAACAAATACGACCTCATACCCAGCCTTTTGGCCAGAACAGGCAATACATTCAACACCTCTGTCAACGCCGCAGCCAACAGACCGATAAATACACCGCAGAACAGCCCCACAATGGGACTAAGCAGCATGACCCCATGCATCTTCCAATGCCAGAAATCCGCTACTGTTCCCAGTAACGAACCTCCAATAAGTGCCCCCTCGTACCAATGGGTTTTATCATAGGACTGCGTCACTTGAGCCAGCCTTGGAATCATATCCAGCACCAGAATAAGGGCTATGACACCACTCCCCACCGCAATGCCACCTGCAATGCCAAGCACAATGCTGATCGCTCCGTTAAGCACGCTCATCGTTGTTCAGCTCCCTGCGATGCTGCTCATGCATACGTTCGGTCTCTTCGATGACCACAAACTGATCCACATTTTGCTGATATAGAAACATCTCCACTTCCAGTGGTGTAGGTTCCTCATTCCACTTTTTCTTGAACAGATGATTAAAAAAGACAGCCATGCCAAAGCCAATTCCCAAGGAATAGGCAAGCTGAAACAAATACGGATGCTCATCCCGTTTACCCGTCAACATCTCCACAATCCGAATCTGAACCTCCTGCATGTTGACGTCCGCGTGAAAATTCATAATCGTCAGCGCCGAGCCGAAAAACAGCAGCAGCCATACGAGAATAAATAGCGACTTTGAAGCCTTGCCGCTGCCCGCCATTACTTCAACTAACGTATGCCCCGATCCCATCAGCTCCACGTTTACGTCAGGCAGCAACTGCCGAATCCGTGGAATAATCTGCAGAATATCAATGAGAATCAGGTTGCCGTCCTCCGGTCCGGGCCGCAGCAGTTCGAGCTCCAGCAGCTTGTGCTCCTGATCCTCGGATGAGGCCAGTACGTGAGCTATATCCCTCAGTTTGACCGCTCGCCCTCTCTGAATGCGAATTCGGCTGCGCATGCGAACGTAGACCGTTGGAGTGGGTGTCTGGGACATCCAAAGCACTCCTTTACTGCTTAATTTAGGGTGTGTCTGAAAACACTGGAGGAGGCAGATTTTGCCGATTTTTCGTTCCAAGCCAGGAAATTTTCCGCAGGCGTGCCGGGGCACGTCAAGGGAAAGTGACGCAGCATGGGGCGAAAAGGTGGTAAAAGATGCACTTCAGTGGTTTCAAGACACGCCCTTGGTTAGTATTTGAAGAATGGGCAAATTTATTACATCTAGGTTGGAAAAGAGTGTGAACGGGGCGCTGGGCGCTGCGGGATGGATCGGCATCGGGCGCTGGTTATCCCCGGATTTCTGGTTCTCTCCTCTCCAAGGAGGAAATCCTGTGATAAACGCGCTCGCTTCGCTCCTTTTACCGATTCCATCCCTACGCTGGCTTGCCCCTTCTTTTTTTCCAAAAGAGATGGAAGAAACTTGTGGGCGGCGGGCAGGGGGGATACTGAAAGCCGATTCGCGAAAGGCAAAGACATGTGGGGAAGTTGGGATAGTTAGTGCTTTTTAACAATAGCTTTTTCTCAAATCAAAAAGCACAAAAAAAACAAGTAATCCATTCCCAGATTGACTTGTTTTTTACATTTCACAAAGTGTAGACATATATTGATTTTTATTTAATTTATTTTTGAGGAAGTAATTTTTCCGCACTCGGCATTTCAGGGAACTTTAATTTCAGCTTGTCTAATACTTGTTCCGCATCAGCCTCGTCAGATGCAGGCGAGACGACCTGAATCAAATCTCTGGTCTTATCTTTGTAAGGAACTTCTCTAAGAAAAAGATTAAATGTTGTAAAATCAGCATCATGAAACATTACACCAGTCACATTGTTAAGTTGTTGTGATGAGCCGGAATATGTAACAAATGAGCTGTATATTTCACCTTCTTTTACCATATATAATGGAAACAATTTATATGCATTGGTAAATTCTAAAGAGGAAATTTTAATCGTTCCTTCAAAGTAACTCTGTCTAAACAAAGGACGATATAATTTTCCTTTCATCGTTACCGTAGCACTATCGCTGAACGTATTTGGATTGTCTTGAATTACAACTTCGTTAACCCTCTCAATCGGTGTAGGAAAAGAGTAGAACCACAAAAAAAGTGCTGACCCTAGAAGTAAAATACCTAACAAGACGTAAAAAGATTTTTTCATGAACATGGCCCTTTCCAAAGAAGTTATCCAGAAATAAAGCAAAGTTAGGAATGTTCAAAATACATGTCAATTAACTGTCTTGAATCTGAGTTGGGAAACTGAATAGAGGCAGTGTAACACTTTTGAACACCTTTCCATCAACACCAGTAAAATCTAATTTTGTAACAAATGCTGAGTTTGAGGACCCTGGATTAAGATATGCTGTGACTGCATTTGAACCGTTCTTATGCCTTGAAGGAGTATTTTTATATTGTCTACTTCCTGTTATGAAATTGGTTGCAGTTACAATATTAGTACCTTTTTTATAACTAAAGTTTCTTATACTCCATGAAACAGCACCAAATACTTCTGAAGATTTAAATGATAAATACTGCGAAGTGTCTGATTGTCCTTCTTTCTTTACATACATGAAATCAACATTCATATTATAGTCCCAATTAAAACTTGAAGTAATATTAGTTACCTCTGTTGTACTACTAAAATCAGATATGGCTTGTTTTATAGCATCGTACAATGTGATAGCAATATCAACCCCAGGGATTAAACTTGCTCCTTCTTTTGCTGATGTTACTACAAGTCCTGTTGCTGCTGCTCTAACACCACCATTTGTTGTTTGAACAGTAGTTCCACTTTGACTTATACTACTTGAACCAGTCCCTTTAGGACTAGCAACAATATGTTGGACTTCGTATCTAACTGAATCTTTTACCCAAATGGCTCTGTATGTTTCCCAGTGTACATTTGTATACCCTGTGGGCACAACCGCCATTGGACCTATACCAGTTATTTGGGCTTTTCTGGCTAGCTCTTCACTAGTTACTTCTCTTACCCCTAGTTCAAAAAGATTATCGTTGATTTTTTGAATTTCAGTTATAAGTTCTTTTACTTCTTTAACTTTCTTAACATCAGTAATATTGGTATCAATACTACTGTCTTCGATACTTTTTTGCACCATAGATAGTTTAGTTTTAAGTATCGTTCTTTCAGACATGAGATTATTAATGGTCTCTTCTCTAGAGTCTGCTGGATAGGGACCTGTTTCTGTAACTTCGTTTGCATGAGTAACAGAGATAGGACTAATTACAAGTAAAAGCACGAACAAAAGAAGAACATATTGTTTTATTGAGTTCAAATTTACCACTACTTATCATTTTATCCATGTAATTATATTCCAAAAATTAAGTAATATCAAATTAAACCGAAGACAAAAAACCTCCCACGCATAATAGTGCGAAAGAAGGTTGTTAATTGTCGTATGGTTTTGTATGTTAATTTATTTATTTTCATCTGAATGCATGGTTGTATAAACTCTGCATCTGGTTTCGTGCAATATGACATCACTGCGCGATCTGATCGCGGATGGATTGTAATATTTTTTTCTCCAGACGTGATACCTGCACCTGGGAAATGCCCAGCCTGCTTGCCACCTCGGATTGTGTCTGATCCCGATAATACCGCAGATACACAATAAGTCGTTCCCGCTCACTGAGGCCGCCGATTGCTTCATTCAGCGCCAGCTTGTCGAACCACTTCTCCTGCGTTTCATCCGCAATCTGATCCATTAGTGTAATCGGATCACCATCATTTTCAAATACGGTCTCATGAATAGAGGTCGGCGGTTTGTTCGCCTCTTGGGCGAAGACGACTTCCTCCGGAGTAACCCCGAGTTCAGCGGCAACCTCCTTGATCGTTGGCAGCCGATCCAGATGTTTGGACAGCTCATCCCGCTTTTTGCGGACTTTGTTAGCCATCTCTTTCAGCGAACGACTAACCTTGAGGGTCCCGTCATCCCGCAGGAAACGCTGAATCTCACCAATGATCATCGGTACCGCATACGTCGAGAACTTTACGTCATAACTGAGATCGAACTTGTCCACTGACTTGAGCAGGCCGATACAGCCGATCTGGAACAGATCCTCCGGTTCATATCCCCTGTTCATAAAACGCTGCACGACGGACCAGACGAGTCTGATGTTGCAGTTCACCAGCGTATCCCGAGATACATGGTCACCCGACTGACTGAGCGCAATCAGCCGTTTGACCTCGGCATCGTCCAAGTAGGTCTGTGAAGATGGTTTCACTTCAGCATCCATAAGAATACCAACCCCTAATTATACAATGCTTTCTTGGATTCAATCCTTTTTTTCATCTTGATGGAGGTGCCTCTGCCGGGCTCGCTGCTGACTTCGAATTCATCCATGAAGTTTTCCATAATGGTAAAGCCCATGCCCGACCGCTCAAGTTCGGGTTTGGACGTATACAGCGGCTGTTTCGCCAGATCAAGATCCTCAATGCCTTCACCGCGGTCTTCTACGATGATCGTAATCATATCCTCACGAATCTCGGCCTGAATGGTCACTACACCTTCCGGGTTGTTGTTGTATCCGTGAATGATACTGTTGGTCACCGCCTCGGAGACAACCGTTTTCAGATCGCTGAGCTCGTCCATCGTCGGATCAAGCTGCGAGATAAAAGCAGCTACCGTCACCCGGGCAAACGATTCATTCTCCGACTTGGCCGCGAATTGCAGATTCATGAAATTTGTCCCTGTTCCTTCATTCATGAGACGACCTCCAGACCTGAGAGAGCAGTTCCCTCATTTTCGTATATCGGCATGATCTTGAACAACCCCGACATTTCCAGCAAACGATACACCGGCGCATTGACATCGCAGACGACCATTTTGCCGCCTTTATTTTTGATCAACTTGTACCTTCCCAAAATAACACCAAGCCCCGAGCTGTCCATAAATTGCAGATCCTTCAGGCTGAGTACCAGGTGTTCACTTTGTCTGCGCTGAATCGCTTCGTCCATCTGCATGCGAACCATATCGGCTGTATGGTGATCCAGCTCCCCGGATAATCGTACAATCAAAATCCCGCGGTGATGTTCCATGTCCACATTCAAGTTCACGTTTGCCCACTCTCCTCCCTGTCTTGAACAAGGATTTCTACGCTGCCAGAAGCTTTTCCTGCCCCCCGACAAAACTAGAAGAAAACCCCTATTTAACTACAAAAACTGTTCAAGGTGCAAGGAGAAAGACGTTTCTTGCCATTTAATCAAACAAGCCCGAGGTTGTGCGCTTGAACAGCTTCCACCAGCCTGCTTTGCCTACATCCTGCGGAGCCTGGATATCAAACTCCTTAATGACTTCGTTGCCCTGATAAACGACAAGCTTGCCCACACTTTGTCCGGCTTTGATCGGTGCTTTCAGTTCCTTGGCGACAATAAGTTCATGACGAATATCATTCGACTTGGCCCCTTTGCGCATCAGGACACTGTAGTTTTGGGAGGCATTCAGCGGCAGCTCGGCGACATCGCCTTTTTCAATTTTCAGACTGCCCAGCAGATCGCCCGCTTTGTAGAGTGCTTTCATTGTGTATTGAGCAAAGGCGTAGTCGAACATTGAAGAAACTTCACTGTTTCGGGTTTTGGTATTCGGCTCACCCAGAACAACAGCTACTACACGCAGCCCATCCTTCGAGGCGGTAGCCGACAGACAAAATTTTGCTTCCGAGGTGTACCCGGTTTTCAAACCGTCTGCTCCCTGATAGAAACGCACAAGTTTGTTTGTATTCACAAGCCAGAACGGCTTCTCGGAGTCTTTACGCAAGTAATCCTGATAAGCTCCTGTATATTTGGTAATGCCTTGATGTTTCAACAATTCACGGCTCATCACCGCAATATCGTGAGCAGAGGAGTAATGATTAGCCACTGGCAGACCGTTCGCATTGGCAAAACGTGTATCCTTCATGCCCAGCTCCTGCGCACGCTCGTTCATCAGCTGCACAAACGCCTCTTCCGAGCCAGCCAGCTTCTCTGCCATCGCGACCGATGCATCATTGCCAGAGGCCATAGCGATTCCTTTTAACATATCATCTACAGACATCTCTTCACCAGGCTCGAGAAAAATCTGTGAACCGCCCATAGACGCCGCATATTCACTCGTTCTCACTTTATCCGTTAATTTGAGCTTGCCCGAATCAATCGCTTCCATTGTAAGCAGCATCGTCATAATCTTCGTAATGCTTGCCGGAGGCAGCTGATCATGACTGTTTTTCTCATAAATAACGGTGCCCGTGTCCGCATCCATCAAAATGGCAGAGCGTGCCGATGGAGCCAAATCCGCTCCCCCACTAACCTTGGGTGACTCTTCAGCCGACGCCGGAGCCGCCATTAGAGGCAGCAGCATACAAACGGTCATGAAAGATGCCATTATTCTTTTTCTCACTAGGTTCCCTCCTCAAATGAAATGCTCGGTGTCTATCCTCGCATGTACTGCTAACCATTGTCGGCCCGTTCGCAGTAAATTATTCCATTCTCAGCAGGTTTTCCCTAACTTTTTTTATCGAAGTAAGAGACATAGCTTGTCTTTGTTGAAAGAGTATGATTATTGAGACTGGATATTTACCTGATCGGGAAAGGGTATACGTTCATGAAATGTTTCATTACCGATATTCTTTTATAGGATTTACCTATATATGTAATCGTTATTATATATTTCCCCTATGAACAGCACCGATTTATGATGTATATGTCACAAGTTAAATATTTAAGGAGGGAGAATCCGATGTCTTTTTTTGATATGAATATTCATTTTATAGATGGCAGCCCAGCTGATTTAACAATGTACCGAGGCAAAGTGCTGCTTGTTGTTAACACAGCCAGTAAGTGCAGCTACGCTCGTCAATTTACGACTCTGCAACAGCTGTACGATAAATACCAGCATTATGGTTTTGAAATTCTTGCTTTTCCTTGTAACCAGTTTAATGAGAAGGAACCCGGGCACAATGCCGAAGTGAAAGCAGATTGTGAAAATCTGTTCAAGCTGACATTCCCGTTATTTGAAAAAATAAAAGTTAGAGGGTTAAATGCCCACCCGATCTTTCAGTTCTTGACTGAACAAGCACCATTTCCAGGTTTTGATACTGAAACGGCCAGCGGGGAGTGGATGGATCGTTTTTTGAAGGAGAAATTCCCCGATATTTACGAGGGATACGGGATCAAATGGAATTTCACGAAGTTTTTGATTGATCAGAGCGGTCAGGTGTGCGGAAGATATGAGACAACAACAGAACCCATGGAAATAGAGCCTATGATCCAATCATTGCTTTCAATCTGATTGAAGATGAAAGCAGCGTACACGCTATGTACACGAGATCCTTACCTCCTGGTTATCACTAAAAAGGGAACAAATCATGGAGAATACCTCATTCCACGATTTGTTCCCTGTTCCATTCGTTAAATCAAGGAAGATGAATTCAATTCAAACTTCCCTCTCTCTCACTATTACATCTTCGGAATAACAGCCAGCACAAGCGCAAGGAAAGCTTCGCGAACACGTTCCGTTGTTTCCATTACTTCGTCATGTGACAGTGGCTGATCCAGTATACCGGCAGCCATGTTGCTGATACAGGAAATGCCCAGCACTTCGAGACCCGCATGACGAGCTACAATGACCTCGGAAACAGTAGACATGCCTACCGCATCTGCACCCAGGGTACGAAGCATTTTAATCTCAGCTGGTGTTTCATAGTTTGGTCCGAGCATGCCTGCATATACACCCTCCTGCACCTTGAAGCCCTGCGCAGCTGCCGTATCCTTCGCAAGCGCACGCAAGCGGCGGCTGTAGGCTTCAGACAAGTCAGGGAAGCGTACGCCAAGCGCAGCATCATTCGGTCCGATTAACGGGTTTCTGCCCGTCAGGTTCAGGTGATCCGAGATCAGCATCAAATCTCCCGCTTCATAGGATGTATTAACACCGCCAGCCGCATTCGTTACGAGCAGGCTGCCTACACCCAAAGCTTGCATGACACGAACCGGGAACGCTGTCAGTTCCGGGCCATATCCTTCGTACATATGAAAACGGCCTTTCATCATTACAACGGGACGGCCCTGAATCGTGCCAATCAGCAGCTCGCCTTCATGTCCTTCTACAGTGGACACCGGGAAATGCGGAATGTCCTGGTAAGCAATACTCACACCATCTTCAATCAGCTCGGCAAGCACGCCGAGACCTGATCCGAGAATCAAGCCAACTTCCGGCTTGATCGCACTTTTACTCTGAATATAAGATGCCGCTTCTGTAATCATCTGTTGGTTTAAAGCTGTCATAAGATGTAGTTCCTCCTTGAGTAAAAACGATCCGTTTATGAGCAGCAGCTGCATTACCTGTACCCAGTCTTGGGCAGTCCAGTATTCATAACATGCAGCTGCCTATGTATTAACGGCGTTTGGTTGGGTTCGAATTTATTTTACTCTAAAATGTTCCATCACTCCGCTGCCCAATTGTGAAGAATATACGGCAAAAGCTATTTTGCCCGCGGATGATGGGTTTCATAAATTTCCTTCATCGTTTTGCGCCCATGCTGGCTGTATTGCTGTCCGGGCTGCTCAACATGCCCCAGCATATCCTGCACTGCACGCGTGTCTGCCCCGCTTGCGATCAGATGGGCTGCAAAGGAGTGGCGCAGTGTATGCGGCGTAATCTCACCCGAAATGCCAGCATCCACTGCTGCTTTTTTCAGCAGCTTCCAGAATCCTTGCCGGGTTAATCGTCTGCCGGACACGTTTACAAACAGCGCCTGCTCGTCCAATCTGCCCTTGAGCATTTGCTCCCGATACTGATTGATATACACACTGGCCCAGTGAGCGGCAGGAGCGCCGATCGGAAGAATACGTTCTTTCCCTGCCCCGCCGCACCTTATGAAACGCATCCCGGGCTGCACATCGCGAACATCAAGCGCAATGAGCTCCGACACCCGTATGCCTGTGGCATATAACAGCTCCAGCATCGCCCGATCTCGTACCCCATGCGGCGAATTGATGTCAGGAGCGGCAAGCAGTAATTCGATCTCTTCCACGGTCAGCACTTGAGGTGGTGTTTTGTCAGCCTTGGGTGCCTCGACATCAAACGTAGGGTCTTGAATAATCTCTCCACGCCGCATCAAAAAATGAAAGTACGAGCGCAGTGATACGATGCTGCGGGCAATCGTTGCATTTGCACGGCCATCCTGCTTGAGCTGACCGACAAACAAAACAACATGTGTACGTCTTACCTCGCTCGCTTCACGGATGCTGTATTCCTTTCTCACAAATTCCACGAACTTGTCCACATCTCGGAGATACGATTCCAGCGTGCTGCTGGACATCCCCTTATCTTCTTCCAGGTATAACGCATAGGCGTGTATGGTCTGATTCATGTTCAACACTCCTCATCTGACAGCAATGCCAACAGGTTGACTGCTGCTTCCGTATTTGCATCCCTGGCTGCCGCACAGCTCTTCATATGCTGACTGACAGCTATTCCCCGTACCAATAGAAGAGACGGAGTCGCTCGGCCATCGTAGGACGTGCTTCTCCAATGCCTGACCAATCCGTTTCCTGAAATACCTTGACCGCGTTGCCGGTTGGAATCTGATACTGATCCACAGGTGAGATCCAGCCGTTAAACAGATCAAGCACGTGATAGAACAAATATACAAGCGCTACGAAAAATATAATAAAACGTATAAAACGGAGCCCTCTCCGTACAGATATTATCATCGAAATGTCCCCTTCCGTGTTCAAGTCCAGTATGGCCCTTGAAACAGGGTATGTCCTTACACAGAGGATTATACCTGGGTGAGGAGGACCTCACACGAGGTACGGGACCAAAAAAGCTCCCCCGTCAAAACCGCCGGTGAGAGCTCGAAGATAGGCTATGTTATTCTTCATCTTTGGGCTTTTGTTCATTTTTAGCTTTGCAACGATAACAAATTCCATGAAAGTCCAATCGGTGATCTACAACCGAAAAGTTAAATTCCCGCTCCAGTCGTTCTTCAAGCGGTCCAAGCCAGTCCTCACGTATTTCATCCATACTTCCGCATTGCACGCAGATTAAGTGATGATGGTGATGCTTGGATGTATCTCCGCGCAGATCATAACGCGCTACACCGTCGCCGAAGTTGATTTTCTCTACAACATGCAGCTCACTCAGCAGTTCGAGGGTACGGTACACGGTTGCCAGACCGATTTCGGGAGCCTTTTCTTTAACGAGCATGAATACGTCCTCTGCGCTCAGATGATCTTCTTCATTCTCCAAAAGGACTCTGACGGTGGCTTCCCGCTGGGGCGTTAATTTATAACCTTGGGACTGTAGTTGCTGCTTAATTTTATCGATCCGTGCTTCCATTTTCTCCCTCCCCCTAGGAAATCACTGCACACTGCAACTTAACCCACTCTTTTCATTATAGGGGGAGTTCAATATTAAAGTCAACATTTTAGACCATTGCAGAACAACCTAAACGGGAAGCAGCATCGGAGTCACCCAGCGCATCATTGCAGGCGTAACCCACGTTTCAAAAGACGCAACGCCAAGCAGCAGCACCGCCATGACCACTGTCAAAATAACGTAGGAAGCAAACGGCCTTTGGCGACTTGGTGCACGATGCATTAGTACCCGATTACGAATGATATATAACGAGAATGTCATGGCAGCCACACTGCAGATAAGCAGAATCGGAATGACAAACAGATTATGCGGTGCCACCGACACAAGCGCGAACAGCAACCCTTTCCATGAATACTGTCCCACGAGGTAACCTACCGTAAAACCAATCAGCACCCCTTTCAAAAAATCGAGCACCAGTATGCCTGGTAGGCCGACAACGGACAAGCCAAGAATAAAGATCAGCCCGACCCATTTCAGATGAAGCATGGCAATATCCCAGTAGGTTCCGGTATCCACGCCTTGAGAGCTATGCTGCACAGTCATGAAGAAGTTGCCCAAATATCCTTCAAGATCCTGCCGCTGCTCCAGGGACAGGGCGTTGACCATCAATGCGCCAAAGATAACACCGACCAGAAACAATACAGCGACGAATACATATAACGAGGTTTGTCCTTTAAACGTAAAATAGGAAGAACGCATTCAGGTACGAGTCCCCTTTCCGATAATGCTGCTGCAAGGATTCGCTACGATCTCATCATCCTTATAATTCAGCTTATGAACCGGGACTCGCCTGTATGACATCTTGTCCGTGTGATAATGCTCTAATCCTTCTGTACATTTGTTGCAACTTTGCCATACGTACCGCCGCCTCCGGAGGACAGCACTAACTTCCCTTCCCGGGCAGCAACAATCAGCTCTGCGAGCACCGGACCAACCACCTCAGCCAGCTGTGCTTCGTCCGTACGATGCAATACTGCCATCTCTGTGCCAAAACGATCCAGCAGCTGACGCAGCTTGGCTTTTCCAAGCCCCGGAATGAACTCGAGTGGAACCTGATAGTGATAAGGTGGTCTTCCTGGGGGAAGCTCCGGCTGCTCCCGGTCTGCAATAGCCAGAATCCGGTCAAGCACTCCTTGAACCAGCTTCTGGCTGCCGCACAGCGGACACCGTTCTGCTGACAGATCTTTCTCGTCCATAACGCTGCCGCATGCTGCACAATATGTCCGATGATACTTCCCAAGTCTCGGATTCAAGCCGTAATTGGCAGCAATACGTCTTCCTTCTTTACCTTGAAGTGCCTTAGCAAATTCATCAAAGGAAGCATTAGCAAGCTGCAGCTCATTGTACTCCCGTCCGATCTTCCCCAGGGAATGTGCATCCGAGTTGGTCAGGAAGGGCACCTGATCCAGTTCCCGAATGTAACTGGCCATGGACGAATCCGAGCTGAGTCCCAGCTCAATCGCATCCACAAGACGGGTATCCAGCACTTCTTTCATACGAGAAGCTGTACTGCCGTATATGCCTTTGTGCGGTGTGAACACATGAGCGGGTACAATAAGCCCGCCGCGTGCCTTGATCTCCGCTTGCATCTCCATGGCAGGCACGTAGACCCGCTGGGAGCTAAGGTTTACATTTTTCATATATCGTGTCATCCAGGCGGTAAAGGACTTCATCGTGCTCAGGTCACGAAAGTAGGCCAGCATATGAAATTCACGCATTTCAGGCTCGCGCAGCTCAATCTCTGTACCAAGCAGAATCGTTGTATCCTGATAAGCGATGCCCCCGCCCTCAATCTCGGACATCGTACCATTCTCCAATAGCTCTTCAATATCTCGCTGCACCACAGGTGAATGACAATCAATGACACCCAGCAATTGAATGCCTTTGCGATGTGCTGCCTCCCGGGCAATGTTCTCGAAGGTCAGATCACGGCTGCCGCTGATTTTAACTGCTTCACCGCGGGAAGTACGCCCGATGTGGATGTGCAGGTCTGCATAACAGGGCTGCCACAGCGCCGTTGTTCCCGTGTCCTTTGCCATTCTTTAAAACCGTCCTGTCGTTCTGTAAATATCCCACGCATACACGGCCATCATCGTCTTGGCATCACTAATCCGGTTTTCATCCATCAGCTTGTAGGCTTCCTCCAGTGTAATCTCCGATACTTCAAGGAACTCGTCCTCGTCCAGTGCCATACCTCCGGCTTCCAGCTCTTCGGCGATGTACAGATGAATAATCTCGTCTGCAAAGCCCGGTGAGGTGTAAAAGGAACGCAAATGGCGCAGCGATCGGGCTGTATATCCCGTCTCTTCCTTCAGCTCACGTGCGGCTGCAATCTCTGGCTGCTCTCCAGGGTCCAGCTTGCCTGCAGGAATTTCCACCTCGGTACGTCCCATCGCCTGACGGTATTGATCCACAACCAGCATGCGGTCACCCTTTAGTGCCAGCACCGCTACCGCTCCCGGGTGTTTGATGATCTCCCGGGTTGCTGTCTGCCCGTTGGGCAGCTTGACCGTATCGACTTGAAGTGAAATCACTTTTCCCTCAAAGATCGGCTGTGTTGAAATCGTCAATTCATCAAGCTTCGGATTCGCCGGCTGCTTGGCATAGATTGTTTCAGCAGATGTTCTGGATTTCATGTGTACTTCAGCTCCGTTTCTATTGGTTGTGAGTTCGATTGAACAAAGATGATTGTGTAAAAAATTCGTTCAATTGAACTGAGATGTATAAATCATTGTTTTTGGGCATATGGTGAGCCTATAAGAAACTAACTGTGCTTTTCTTAAAGCAAACGAATGGTTAGTCACAAGGGGGACGATTTTTATGAAAAGTTATCTCACACCTCAAACGGCACATGTGGTTGGACAAGCCAGACAAGTCCAGCTTATTCTTAGACAGTGGATGCGCGAATGGGGCCCTGACACCAAACTAGTCGACATGCTGGCTGGGCGCAGGAGCTAGTCCTGTCATTGTTCAAAAAGTCCGAACTCGGTCTGAACCGAATTCGGACTTTCATTTTCTTTTTCTTTTTCTTTTTCAACCAGCAACCAGCGCTGTGATTACATGAACCTTACTTCCCGGCAGCCGTTTCCTGTACAATCGCCACTACCACCCGGGACAGCTTCACGAGATCCTCAGCACGAATGCGCTCTTTGGTTGTATGAATATCTTCATATCCTACCGCAAGGTTCACTGTTGGAATGCCGAATCCATTGAAAACGTTGGCGTCACTGCCCCCGCCGGAGGCAAATGTGCTCGTTTCAAGGCCAAGGCTTCGGATCGCCCGCTGTGCAAGTTGCACCACTTCATGATCGTCATGGAAGCCAAATGCAGGATATTTGATTTCACTGCGGAACTCTGCCGTAGCCCCATATTTGCGGCAGGTCGTCTCCAGCGCTTCACGCATTTCGGCCACCTGCTGTTCAATCTTCTCCTGCACAATGCTGCGTGCTTCCGCCTCAATCTGAACAAAATCACATACAACATTCAGCGCGGAGCCGCCCTGGAAGCGTCCGATATTCGCCGTAGTCTCATCATCAATGCGTCCAAGCTTCATCGCCGCAATTGCTTTGGCTGCAACCTGAATTGCACTGATGCCATCTTCTGGATTCACGCCAGCATGTGCTGACTTGCCATAGATGTTCATCAAAATTTCGGCTCTGGCCGGTGCCGCTACACAGATTGTGCCTACCGCACCGTTGGAGTCAAGCGCATAACCAAATGCAGCATCAATGTCCTTGGGATTCATCGCACGTGCACCCGCAAGAGCAGATTCCTCGCCAACGGTAATCACAAACTGGATTTTTCCGTGCGGAATGTTATTTTCCTGAATGACCCGAATCGCCTCAAACAAAGCTGCGATACCAGCTTTATCATCCGCCCCGAGAATCGTTGTGCCGTCACTGCGAATCCAGCCGTCCTGACCCAGCTCCGGTTTGATGCCTTGTCCAGGGGTTACGGTGTCCATATGGCATGTGAAGAAGACGGGATCAACACCTTCCACACCCGCAGCCTCCATCGTAACGATCAGGTTGCCCGCACCGTGACCCGTCTGGTTCATCGTATCGTCCTCATAGACGTGCAGGCCGAGGCTTGCGAATTGTTCCTTTAATACCTTGGATATGTTTTGCTCATGTTTGGTTTCGCTATCTGTCTGCACCAGTTCCATAAACTGCTGAATGACACGCTGTTCATTAATCATTAGACTTTCCTCCCTATCGTAGATACGGTACAATAATGTTACTATGCTTGTTTAAAAGGTCTGAAAGGAGTTCTCTCTTCATGCAAAATAAGAAATGGTTCAAAATTGTGATCTATCTCATGCTGGCCGCTATGGTTGGCTCCACCCTGTTCATCGCGCTGGAGCCGCTGCTGTTTGGATAATCACACTCACCTGACCTAAGCCCTTCTAACGTTCTGTCTACAGACGCTGGAGGGCTTCTTCTTCTGTGCTCCAAGCCATCTTATACGGAAATATACGTTGAAAATAAGGAATAATATCTCTCGCCACCTGCTCTACCGCATAGGTCTTGCCCGTAATATCCTCCAGTGAGGTGACACCATACTGTTCGATCCCGCATGGAATAATTCCTTGAAACCCGGCATGCTGAATGCCCGAAGTAATGTTGAAGGCAAAACCGTGACTCGTTACAAAACCGCGTCTGTGCTTGCATCGATTAAACTTGATGCCGATGGCCGCGATTTTCAGATCACCAATCCACACACCCGTATACCCCTCTTTACGCCCGGATTCAACACCCTGATCCGCAAGATAATCGATCATCACCTGCTCCAGCCTGCGCAGATAACCGTGCAGATCCAGCTCCTCATCCCTGCCTAGCACCAATAGAGGATATCCTACCAGCTGCCCGGGCCCATGATAAGTAATATCCCCGCCCCGATCAATTTGAAACAAGGAGATCCCTTGAGCCTTCAGCTCCTCTTCGCTCCACAGCAGATGCTCGGGATGATTCTGTGAACCGATTGTATAGGTTGGCGGATGCTGCAACAGCAGCAGCTGTTCAGGGCCGTCGCCTGCGTCCAGCTGCTGCACGATAGATTTCTGAAGATTCCATGCCTCTTCATAATCCAGCATCGGTATGTATGCCACATTCAGCAATTTGCCCATCATTCCCCACATCCTTCTGCCTCATTGATTAATATATGAAGATAAACCCGTCTGTAGACAGTCAGAAAAGTGCACGGCCTGAGGCACATACACTTTCCCGTCATTTATATTATACACTTAGTAAACTTTCGTCTCCATGTTGTAGCCTTCCAGGTTCTCCTTGACACGCTGCAAGAACCGGCCACAGATTACCCCATCCAGAATACGGTGATCCAGAGAAAGACACAGGTTAGCCATCGAGCGTACAGCGATCATATCGTTGATAACTACCGGTTTTTTCACAATGGACTCAAAAGTAAGGATTGCCGCCTGCGGATAGTTGATAATTGGCTGGGAAAGAATCGAACCGAATGAACCTGTATTGTTCACCGTAAACGTCCCGCCCTGCATATGATCCAGCTTGAGCGTGCCTTCACGGGTCTTGCGAGCCAGATCATCAATCTCGCGAGCAAGTCCTGCAATGTTGCGCTGATCCGCATGTTTGATTACCGGTGTAAGTACAGAGTCCTCTGTACCCACAGCCATAGACAGGTTGATATCGCGCTTCACAATAATTTTGTCAACCGCCCACACCGAGTTCATGATCGGGTAATCTTTAATTGCATTGACGACACCCTTCATCATAAAAGAAAGATAGGTCAGGTTAATACCTTCTTTTCGTTTGAACTCATCCTTCAGCTTGTTGCGCAGCATGACCAGGTTCGTTACATCCACTTCAATCATCGTCCAGGCATGAGGAATTTCGGATACACTTTGACGCATATTGCGAGCAATCGCGTTGCGCACAGGGGTAACATCAATGAAATATTCCGATCTTCCTTGTCCGCCGCCTTCCACTTCAATCTGCGGAATTTTAGGGCTTTCTGTCAGATGAATGCCGGAATGACGCACCGGAATGCCAGCATCGGATGCAGGAAGCGTCTGATGAGCGTCTTGATTCGCAGAACCAGCTGCAGAGCCAGTACTCAAGCCGGAATCCCGACTAATCCCGCTGAAAGGAGATGCTGTCGCTGACTGTGCGGATGAATTAACCGAGGCAGCGCTTTGCACAGTCGCTGATGCTGCACTTGCTTGACCGCCTTGTGCAACAAATGCCAGCACGTCCTTGCGTGTAATCCGTCCGCCTGCACCTGTTCCCTGAATATGCTGCAGGTTCAACCCATGCTCTGCCGCCAGAGACTGCACCGCAGGTGAATAACGATTGCGCATCGGCTGATTCGGATCATAAGCAGGAGCGTTCGTACCAGCGGCAGGAGCCTGACCTGAATGATGCTGCATCCGATCTTGCTGAACCGGCTCCTCTTCCGATGAGGCCGGTACTGCCTGCTGCGCTGCATCTTCATCTGAAGCAGCCACCTGCATACGGCAGATCGCTTCACCTACAGCAATCGTCGTTCCTTCTTCTACCAACAGATCACCCATGATTCCGTCTACTGTAGATGGAATCTCGGCATTTACTTTATCGGTAATGACTTCACAGATCGGCTCATACTGCTCCACAGGTTCACCCGGTTTTTTCAACCATTTGGCTATGGTTGCCGAAACCAGCGATTCTGCCAGCTGCGGCATGATGACGTCGATCCATTTCATACGTTCAGCCATTGATTTATCACTCCAAACTTTACTTTTAACTATAAATGGAATTACATTCCATCAGTAGTTGTTAAGATATCTTCTCTAATCAGTATTGGGCAAGTTCACGCATAGCTGCTTTGGCTTTATCCTTGCTCAGCATGAAAAATTTCTCCATCGTCGGGCTGATTGGCATGGCCGGTACATCCGGACCACACAGACGCTGAATAGGCGCATCCAGATCAAACAGACATTCCTCACTGATAATAGCCGCAACCTCTGCACCTACACCGCCGGTTTTGTTATCCTCATGTACGATCAGCACCTTGCCTGTCAATCTGGCAGAAGCAATAATCGCTTCACGGTCAAGCGGCTGCAGCGTGCGCAGATCAAGTACATGAGAGGTAATACCCTCTTCACGCTCCAGCTCCTCGGCAGCCTGCATGACAAAGTGCAGTGGTTGACTGTACCCGATGACCGTAATATCCGCACCTTCACGAAGCACGTTGGCTTTACCGATCGGAACGATGTAATCATCCTCAGGAACATCTTCCTTGATGAGCTTGTAACATTTTTTGTTTTCAAAAAAGAGTACAGGATCCGGGTCGCGGACAGCCGCTTTCAGCAGCCCTTTGGCGTCATACGCCGAATATGGAGCAATAATCTTCAGACCCGGCGTACCGAAAAATATGGATTCCGGACATTGGGAATGATACAGCCCGCCGAAGATGCCGCCGCCGATCGGTGCCCGAATCACGATTGGACAGCTCCAGTCGTTGTTGGAGCGGTAACGAATTTTGGCCGCTTCACTAATAATCTGGTTTGTTGCCGGCAGCATAAAGTCTGAATATTGCATCTCGGCAATAGGCTTCATGCCATACATCGCTGCACCGATCGCAACACCCGCAATGGCTGATTCGGACAGCGGTGTATCCATGACACGCATCTCGCCAAATTGATCCTGCAGCCCTTTCGTCGTCGTGAACACGCCGCCTTTTACCCCGACATCCTCACCAAGCACAAACACATTCTCGTCGCGTTCCATCTCTTCCTTCATTGCGAGACGAATTGCATCAATATATTCCATCATAGCCATGATTACCGTCCCCCTTCTTCGCTGTCCGCATAGACATGCGTCAGCGTGTCCTCAGGTTTCGGATATGGCGCATTGTCTGCATATTCAGTTGCTTCCTTCATTTCCAGCGCAAGCTGTGAAGCCAGATCCGCATCCCGGGCTTCATCCCAGATGCCGCAATCAATCAAATAATTTTTCATCCGAAGCACTCCGTCTTTCTTCCAGTTCTCCTCAACTTCTTCTTTGGTCCGGTAAGCCAGATCATTGTCTGAAGTGGAGTGAGGAGACAGGCGATACATCATTGCTTCAATGAGTGTTGGCCCTTCGCCCGCAATGGCACGCTGACGTGCTTCCTTCACGGCCGCGTACACCTCAAGAGCATCGTTGCCATCTACCCGCAGGCCAGGGAAGCCGTAACCGAGTGCACGGTCCGACACCTTACCGCTGAGCTGTTTATGCAGCGGAACGGAGATCGCATATTGATTGTTCTCACACATGATGATTACAGGCAGCTTGTGTACACCTGCAAAGTTGGCCCCTTCGTGAAAATCCCCCTGGTTGCTTGAGCCTTCACCAAAGGTAACAAAGGATACAAATTCTTTCTTCTGCATTTTGGCAGCCAGAGCAAATCCAACAGCATGAGGAACCTGCGTTGTAACCGGGCTGGAGCCCGTAACGATCCGCAGCTTTTTATGTCCGAAGTGACCTGGCATCTGCCGTCCGCCACTGTTCGGATCTTCCGCCTTCGCGAATGCAGACAGCATCAGCTCACGCGGCGTCATGCCTACAGCCAGAACGAAGCCGTAGTCACGGTAATAAGGTAAAAAGTAATCGTGATCCCGGTCCAGACCAAATGCCGCGCCAACCTGCGCAGCCTCCTGACCTACACCGGATACGTGAAAGTTAATTTTGCCGGCCCGCTGCAAGAGCAAGCAGCGCTCGTCAAACTTGCGTGCAAGCAGCATGTATTTGTACATATCCAATACTTCACCATCGCTAAGTCCAAGCTGTTCATGGCGATGGACCGCATCTGCAGTACCTTGTGAACTCATATGAGGTACCTCCTTTTAGTCAGAGCCTGTTCAGCCTTACTACCCGATCTTATAACCTGGTACTAAGACTTGGCTTAACCTTATTATAATCCCTTTTGCCCAAAAAAGGAAAGAACCTTTCTCATAAGCCTGTCCGGCTTACATGCCAATTGCTTTTCCATCCACGGCCAGCATGGCCTCGCCCATAATTTCAGAGAGCGAAGGGTGCGGGTGAATGGTCTGTCCGACCTCCCATGGAGTAGCATCCAGCATCTGGGCCAGTGAGGCTTCTGCAATCAGCTCTGTTACATGGGTGCCAACCATATGTACGCCCAATATATCATTCGTTTCAGCGTCTGCAATGACCTTCACAAAGCCGTCACGGCTTCCATGAATGAGTGATTTGCCGATCGCCTGAAAAGGAAACTTGCCCGTTTTGATCTCATGGCCGCGTGCTTTGGCTTCCTTCTCCGTAAAACCAATGCTTGCCGCTTCTGGCCTTGTGTACACACAGCGCGGAATCCGATGCGCCTCAACTGCATGCACATGCTCACCAGCAAGATGATTAACGGCGAGTATGCCCTCATGGCTTGCCGCATGCGCCAGCTGCAATCCGCCGATACAATCGCCAATTGCATAGATGTGACCTTCACCCGTCTGCAGATGCTGGTTCACTGCAATGAAGCCGCGCTCTACTTTGATATCTGTATTCTCCAGTCCAATATTTTCAACGTTTGCCTGACGTCCAATGGACACCAGCATTTTTTCAGCAGTCAGCGTCTCCAGGTCATCTCCTGCAAGCTGCACATCCACATGCACGCTCTGATTCTCTACACGATAACTGTCTGCCAGTAATTTCGCACCCGTTAGAAAACGAACACCCCGTTTGCCAAGCAAACGCTGCATTTCTCTCGCTATTTCCTCATCCTCTGCCGGAAGCACATGCTCAGCCGCCTCAACCACTGTCACACTCACGCCAAAATCATTCAGCATCGACGCCCATTCCAGCCCGATCACACCGCCACCTACAATAATGATTGAAGCAGGCAGCTCGTCCATGCGAAGCGCCTCATCACTGCTCATAATATATCTTCCATCCGGCTCAAGCCCAGGCAGTACACGTGGACGTGATCCCGTAGCAATGATCAGATTGGTTGGAACGACTGTATCCATCTCGCCATCCTCGAACTCCACCGCTACTGCACCGCTCTGCGGCGAGAAGATGGAAGGTCCGATGACACGCCCCTTGGCATGTACAACCTCGATTTTATTTTTTTTCATCAAATACTGAACACCCTTGTGCAGCTGCTCAACAATGGCATCCTTGCGTGCCTGTACTTTGGGAAATACAAGCGTTGCTCCCGTCGTCTCAATTCCGTAGCTCTCGCTGTCCTGAATCTCGGCGTACATCTCCGCACTTTTCAGCAGAGCCTTGCTTGGAATGCAGCCACGGTGCAGGCAGGTTCCACCCAGCTTGTCCTTCTCGATAATAACAACCTTCTTGCCCAGCTGTGCGGCACGGATTGCAGCAACATATCCTCCCGTTCCTCCACCCAGTACAGCAACATCACATGGTATTGGCATCTCTACGTTCTCCTCTATACATTCATTTTTTGGTTTCATAAAAATAATAAATAGGTGTGCTTGCATCCCAAACAATGGCATGCCCTCTACATCTCATTGTACTCTCCTTGCGCAGTCAACTCAAAGTTTGTGCAATCTCGCATGGACAGCTTGTGCATTCCAAGCTATGATATAAACAGGAATTCTCTGTAAGCGTAACCTTTATATTATGTCTACTCTGGCAGAAAGGGTATAATGCTCATGAATACAAAAATAGTCTTTGCGCGATTTCTCGCAATTATTGTACTCGTCATCCCTGGCTTGATGGCCATGAAAGGTTTCCTCATGATGAAAGATGCCCTGTTTCTGTATTACGCTGAGCATGGGAATGACTTGATCTCTCCCGGCTTCCAGTGGCTCTCTTTCTTAGGTGGGCTCGTCCTGTTTGCAGCAGGCATGAGTTTTCTCGGCGGCTGGATTTTGTTTCGCGACCGTAAACGCAATTATGTAGGTCCTCGTTTTCGCTCGAAAAAGCAGCCTGAACAGGTCGAAACACCCGGAAGCACTACCTGATTCCGGGCTTTTTTTGTTTCTTTTCATTTTACATACAGATCGGAAGGTTGATTATGGTTTCGTTCGTACTGACATTAAAACGCCTGCTTAAAGGCATATTCTATGCATTCAAAGACCCCAAATTTCTGGCTTTGTTCGTTTTAGCGGCGGCAACTTTGTTATCAGGCACCTTGTTCTACACACGTGTGGAAGGACTTCACTGGATTGACGCTCTTTACTTTTGTGCCGTTACATTAACAACCGTGGGTCATCCAAGCTTCGTGCCTTCCACGGGATTGGGCAAAGCCTTTACTGTCATTTATATGTTTGCCGGCATCGGTCTCACCTTTGCCATGATTGCCAGAATTACAGCCGGTATTTTGTTCCCTCGCAGAATGAAATCAGAACAGGAGGAAGAGTAGACTACTCACTCTCTTGCATTAACTGAACTGTATCCCTCACTCGTATAAAGCATCTCGGAGCTTGGTAGACATGCGTGACTCCTTGGAGGAGGACTTCAGAATGGTTCTGCGCAGCGTCAAGTTGCTTGCCTGCAATTTCTCTGCCTCTGCCATCAACTCAGCAAACAGAGTCTGTGCAGCCTCATCCAGCTTGCCCTGTCCCTGCAGCTCCTTGTAACGCTGCTTCAGCGAATTCAAAACTTCGTTCATGGGTAACACCTCTTTTCAAAAACTATATTAACTCTGCGTCTGCCGTGACCAATATCGCAACAAACCATATCGTAACACAAACTGCTCCATTTTAGTTCTGGCTCTTTCCAAAGCAGATGTGGTAATCTGTAATGGTCGCTTTTTTTGAATTCCGTATGCGAGAGGGGTAGCAGCACCGTGCAAACTGGACGTATAACCGTTATTACTGGACCCATGTTCAGCGAAAAATCCGGTGAACTTATTCGCCGTTGTCAGAAGCTTATTCAATTTGGCCGTAAAAAGGTCGTTGCCTACAAACCAGCCGAGGATGATCGTTTCGCTCAGGACGAGATCGTAAGCCGGATTGGCTACAGACTGCCCGCCCATTCCATTCCCCGGCAGCTGACGCCGGAATCCATAGAGACGATTCTGAAGCAGACCATAGATGCCGATGTGGTTGCCTTTGATGAGGTACAATTTTTCAGCAGTGCCATTATGGAGCTCGTTTCCGAGCTGGCCTACTGCGGCAAACATGTTATCGTGGATGGACTGAATATGGATTACCGCGGCAAAGAATTCGGATATATCGGCGGGCTGCTGGCCATGGCGGATGATATTGAAAAATTATCAGCATTCTGTGCTGTTTGCGGCAGCCCGGATGCAGCGTTCACACAGCGTATTGTCAACGGAGAACCTGTCACATTGGGTCCAGTTGTCATGATTGGCGATTCGGAAGCCTATGAACCCCGCTGTCGCTGCTGCTTTATTCCACCTCACAAAGTCGAGTGTCCTTCTTAAAAGCCCTGTTGGGCTTTTTTGTTTATACTGAAGATGTGCAATGTGAAGTACTATTTTTAGATCAGCAGTACGAAGCATCCACATCACGAATAAAAAAAGCATCGCATAGGCGATGCTCCAAAATCAATTCCCGCTAATCCCGGGAAACAAAATACTTGTTGGTCATGTAATAAGCGTCTCCTCGCGACGTTTCAACCATTCCTTTTTTGGCATCCAGAAATACAATTTCTTTGCATTTTGTGCAATACCATTTTGTACGCTTGTAAGGGGATTCCGTCACGTAAGCCGTGCCACATTTACAATCAATCTTCATCAATATCTCGGTTGATTTATAAGCACTGGACAAACGATCTAGGTTATCCTGCTGCTGCGTAGGCATAATCGTCTGCTGATAATCGGATAGATGATTTTGAACTTTGAAGTCTGCAACCAGTCCTGCATTTAATCCAAAAAACTCTTTACCGATCTCCGTCACGAAGCGCTTCTCATTTCTATAACAATCGAGCCATTCAATAATCTGCTTGTTAGACAGTGGAACCGTACCCTTGATACCGCTGTTTAAAGTGTAGGTCATGATGTATAAAGTATCGTCTTGTCTTCCTGAGTACATTAGAATCCTCCTTCGAATACATTTGCTAATGTACTACAAAAACGCGCATAAATCAAAATAATATTGTTTCCTGAGCGCATTTCTTCTTATTAAATGGGGAACATGCCCCTTTCGTCCGCCAAAGACTTACAGGAACTGCATACACCTGTAACATTTCCCTGCGGAGCAGCGTAATGCAATATGTGATTCACATGTTTCTTGCAAATGGAACAGTAGTACCTCCTTTCCTTTTTTGGAATGTGGTCCGATAGCTTCACTACGTTTTGCTGCCGTTTAAACCTTCGTAAGAAGCTCCGCCAATGCATATTCGCCTCACTCTTTTCTGTTCGCCAGCCTTGTAGTCGCTTCTCATCCTTGGCCTGTAAATCGCGCCACCTATTATGTATACGATTCCAAGTTGTGCGTGTCTATCTCATAATTTATTCGACGTTTTTGCTGTTTTTCCTGTTTTAATCTCAGTACATATTAAAAAAAAACGACAGCTACCTCTCTCTTTCACAAAAGAGAAACAGGTGACTAGTCGATTTTTTGGCTTGTTTTTTATTTATAAAATGTGCCCAGCACATCCAGATCTGCCGAACGCTCAATCCGAAAAGGATAGATGAAACCCTGCCTGATTTTGGAAAATCTGCGTCCCCACAGATCCAACCCCGACGTGAACTTGTACGCCTGGTATATAAATTTAGAACAATAGTTTCGTTCAATGCTCAGAAGATCCGTTTGCAAACGATAATACTTTACCAGCTGATAATGATCCTCTACCCATTCCGCTGCCCGATCTCCAACTTGACGAAGCCTGGAGCGAAATACGATAAAACGGTCTCCTTCATAGAAGCGGGTGAGGTACCAGTCCAGTGTATCTGCAAAAACAGGTCCATAAGGGTGCACATGATACACCTTCCCATCCAGACCAATAATACCCATATGTCCAGCATAATAGGTTGACTCCGAGCTTGGCGTATATACGATGTCCCCCGGCTCGAGCTTCATTGAAGTTAATACACTAAGAGGCAGGTCCTGCTGTTGTCTTCTCGCGGCTACCCGTTTACGGCGCCCCTCTACCAATAAACGGTGAAGCGCTCCGGCTGCGGCAAGATAGATTTCAGACCACTTGATTCGTTTCTTGTTTATTCGATTAAACATGCGCTGAATGAAAGTGACATTTCGCGTTGAAGGTGAATTTTTTTTCATATGCTGCACTCCACTCTTGTCGGTTCGTAAAAACCTGTTATTGAATCTGATTTTATTGAGTTATCGATTTTGATTATAGTTTGTTTGGAGGTGTTCTTCAAATGGATCAAGCCCCCTTCTATTTTGTGCAGTCTTATTTTCTTCATACCCGCAGCAGGCAAAAAAATAACCTCGGGAAATTCCCGAGGTTATCCGTATTATGAAGTCCAATTCTGAGTGAAAGTGATAAATTATTCTTCTACCACACCGAGTGCTTTGTTTTTCTCTTTGAACCGGCTGTTATGTGAAGAGACGTAAGCAACCTTCTCCGCAGCCGGGTCCATGTACAATTTCGCGCTATTTACTGCCAGAGCAGCATCCGTAAACGTTCCCGCAATCAGATATAATTTACTGCCATAATCTACGAAATCTCCTGCTGCAAAAACACCCGGGATATTGGTTTGAAGTCTCTCGGTTGTGCTGACATGCCATTCGCCCAAATCCAATCCCCAATCACGAATCGGACCAAAATCACTCTTCATGCCATGATTAACGATGACCGCATCGACTTCAAGCATCTCTGTCTGTCCGTTTTCCATATGGGTGATGGTTACATGTTCGATCATTTCCCCGCTCAAGCTGTGCAGCTTATCAATCGCATAAGGTGTCCGCACGTCCACTGATGATTCTTTCATACGCAGTACATTGCGTTCCAACCCGCCAAAATGATCACGGCGATGTACAACCGTTACTTGCTCGGCAAGGCTCTCCAGCTCATTAGCCCAATCCACCGCTGAATCTCCACCACCAGAGATGAGCACACGTTTACCGCGGAAAGGCTCCAGTTCCTGCACAGTGTAATGCAAGTTCGATACCTCGTAGCGATCTGCTCCTTCAAGCTCAAGCTTCGCCATTTTATAAATACCATATCCGATAGCAAGAATAACCGTGCGTGTCCAGTGTTGTTCCCCACTTGCAGCTGTGAGCAGAATCGTACCGTCATCCAGCCGCTCAAATCCTTCAATCTGTTGTTCAAATACCAAAGTTGGATCGAAGGTTCGGGCCTGCTGTTCGAGCTGCTTGATCAAATCTTCACACAGGATCGGGGTCACTCCGCCAACGTCCCAAATCATCTTTTCCGGGTAAAAAAGCATACGTCCCCCAAGTCTGTCTCTCGCCTCAATCAGTTTAGTCTTCATATCACGCATACCGCTATAAAAAGCAGAGTACATGCCCGCCGGGCCGCCTCCGATGATGGTTACATCATAAAGCTCCAAATCCTGATTCATCTTTATAGGACCTCCATCCATTCGACTATCATCGATTATGATATTGATTCTCATTATCGTTTAAGTTTAATGGAAATCGTTTGAAATTACAATGGCTATATCATTTTTGCCTCCTGAATAACCTTACGTATAAGATTTCCTCTTCATTTAGCGTGCTCTTGGGGCAGACAAAAGTTTATCTACGACAAAATCGAGTTGTTTATTGATGGAATAGATGTCTGAATAATAAAAGAAATCAAAATCAATCTCGATCAGACGACCTTCTTTTACTGCCGGAATGCTGCTCCATATAGGGTTATCTGTTAGATTGTCTGCCCCATCATAAACAGAGCGAAACAGATAGTCACCTACGTATTCCGGAAGAACTTCCATCGAGATTGTAGAACCAGCAGCTTCTGATACTACATCGATTTTGTCTTGCACTACTTTAGGAGCTTTCATTTCCAGATACTCATAGACTGCCTGAGAACCCCGACCAAATTGCTTACTCTCCACAACGACCATACCTTTCAAACCACCTTCAATAATGGAAATGGTCTTGTCCAATATCCCTGCATCTGCAAGAGTTTTCTTACTCTCCTCCACTTTGCTGTTAAGGTCATTAATCAAGACTTCAGCTTCCTTTTCTTTACCAAAGATGCTGGCTATGCCGTGGAGCCGTTCTTCTGTTGTCATTTTCTCATATGGAATATACACCGTAGGTGCGATATTTTTCAAAATGTTATATGTTTCTTCCGACGGGACAATAATCAGGTCTGGATTAAGGTCAATGACCGCTTCAGGGTTCGGTTCGAACCAGGTACCCAGTGAATTCACACCTTCAAGCTCACTCTTGTAAGCAGCCCCGTCGTATACATCTGATGTTGCGATGGGCTTAACTCCAAGTGCAACCACATCACCCTGAAGATACAGCACAACAACCCGTTTTGGATTAGCTGGAACAATAACATCACCTTTTATTGTCGAGACAGTGCGTGTTTCATTATCTTTGTTTACTTGACTTCCCGTCTCTGAGGTTACTGCCTGATTGCTGCTGTTCGAATTCGTACCCGTGCTTTCACCGGCTGATCGAGTAGCAGCTGTCCCCGAAGAACAGGCCGCAAGGAGCATCGTTAAACTTAACAATGCAATCATGATCATGCTGGCGCTCGTTTTTTTACTTTTCATTGGTGTAGACCCTCCGTCTTTATATTGATAATGATTATCATAATCAATATATCTCGACTTCAAGGTCCAGCCAATGGACGATCCGGATAAATGCAATGCACGATCTTCAGCTTGCCCCTCATGCCTCATTTTCTTTTGATAAAGGCTTGGAGACACCCCTACATGTTTCTTGAAAATACGGCTGAAGTAGTACACGTCCGAATAACCAACCTCTGCTGCGATATCGCCGAGCTTTGCATCAGAGCGCACAAGTAAATCCCGAGCCTTGCCAATTCGTGTCTGAATTAAATAATCGATGGGACTATAACCCGTCTTTCTTTTGAATCGCATCGATAAATGACGAGAGCTATAATTAAATTGCTCTGCAAGCAAATCAAGTGTAACCTGTTCTCTGTAATGATTCTGGATGTAACGAATGGTTTGTTTTACCGGGTCCGCAAGTTCTGTTTGAACCTCCTGTGCAGACAGTTGAACCATCAACTCATGAATGAACTGATAAAACAAACTTTTAGTATGAAGCAGATCTAAATGGGTTGACTGCGCCCATGCTTTCTCCATCTCACTAAGATATCGTAACAGCCTCAGTGGACTACTCGGAGTAAATCCATACTGCAAGGAGAATGGTGCAACCTCAGGCTGTGCCAATAACATTTTTTTTCGAAAACGTGGAAAGGCAAGGAATGCCCTGTAGTAAAGCAGAATATATTCAAAATCTGCATTGGCTTGGATATCCAGTAAAGATCCTTTCGCTCCATGAAGCATGTAAAATCGCTCCGCCTGATGTGCTTGTCCATCTAATTGAAGTTGAGCAGATCCCCGAATCGTATATATAAATCCATTTGCCGGAAGTGAATAGGAACTCAGTTGTGCTCCTCTCCCCATAACGATTCGACGGATATCCAGAACCTTAACTGCGGCTTGATTCCAGCATTTCATCTGTTCGTCTAATTGCATCAAATACTCTCCAATCCCGGCCTCACCCTAAAGACCTTAAATGGTCATCATTCTGCCAAAAATCGATAAGACATATGCCTAGCAGAGGTGCACTATAGTCTATCAATTATAAGTGATAATAATTTTCATTATCAACTGAAATTTTGAGTGGAATTGGATGCCTTCTCAGCAAGTAATCTTACCGTTTACTTTTTTCTCGAAATCTTCGTAAACCACGCAGCCAGTTCCTCTGTTTGATCTAATGTAGCAATAGGGTCAAAGTACCATGAACGATCCTTGCTCCATATAAAGACTCGATCGTTCTTAACTGCATCCAGTGAACTCCAGACTGCTTTGGTTTTCAAGTCTTCAAGGGTCAGATTATCTGCTGTCAAAATAATATAGTCTCCGACGAATTCCGGAATCGCTTCTGATGAAACTTCAACCAACTGGTCTTTCATTAAAATCTCTTTTTTATCTGCAGGAGGATTCAAACCAAGTGCACTATAAACTGCCTGACCTCCACGACCAAAATTATCACCAAAAGCCATTGGTGCTTTCTCATCGAACTGCATAACCGAGACCTCGGCGGATGCATCAAGCGCTTCACCGACACGCTTCTTGGCATCTGCAATTCTTGCATCATAATTGGCTAACCAGGCTTTGGATTCTTTTTCTTTATTCAGCACTTCACCGAAGTAGGCAACCTCTTCGTGAGTGTCTTTAAATTCACCATAAGGAATAACAAGGGTTGGCGCTATTTTGCTAAATGAGTCGTATAGATCAGGATTACCTGTCACAATCAAATCCGGTTCAAGTTCTAACACTTTCTCAAGAGAAATCGTTTCATATTCCCCAATATTTTGAACACCTTCTAGCGAGTCAATAAAATAAGGATTCTTGAGGTTCAACTCGGGTGTACCCACTGGCTTGATTCCCAGGGCGATGAGGCTTCCCAAATACAAGTCAACCACGATCCGTTTAGGCTCATCCGGAATTGTAATACTTCCCTTCACCGTCGAGATTGTACGCACTTTCGATGGCTGGTTTTGATTTTCCGCTGTTACGTTGTTGGTGGAACTATTGCTTCCAGATTTATCCCCACCCGTACTACTGGATACACCTGCCGAGCATGCACTTAGCAGTAATGTGAGGCTGAGCAGAATACTAAGCATCATTCCCGTTCTAGTCTGTCTGTTCATATGAATTAACCCTCCATGTTTATAGTGATAATGATTATCATCATTACTATAAACATACTTCCTGCTTCCACCTCTGGAAATATCACTTCGCGCCACACCCGATGTCAAATCAGGCCAATGTAAGGGAGCAGAGGTTTTTTCTTTAAATTGCAGAGGAGAAAGACCCGTATGTTTTTTGAACATTCGTCCTAAATAATATCCATCAGGGTAACCAATGCCTGCTGCAATCTCATCGAGTGTGGCGTCGGTTTGCAACAGCATCTCTTTGGCTTTGAACAAACGAAACTGAATAAGATAATCGATGGGACTGCTGCCAACCGACTGCTTAAACTTACGTGACAAGCTTCTCGGACTGGTGTTTATCATTTCAGCCAAAGTATGAAGTGTAAGTGGCTGCGCGTAGGAAGATTCTATAATTTTGATGATTTTGTCAACCTGTGCTTTAGCACTCAGATCGGGATTGGATGCAAGAGAAATCTGTGAGGCGATTTGCTGCACAAAGAAATAGAACAAACTCTTGGCCTGAAAATGTTGAACGGGTTTTTTGGAATCCCACAAAAAGTGCATCTGTTTCAAATGCTCATATAACATGGTTGGCCTATCTGGGGAAAAACCAAAATTCATCTGAAACGGATTGGAACGCTCCATTAACTTTTCCAGATAGTTTTTCCCTCCTCTAGGCAGTTCGGCCTTATACATCAAGTAATATAAGCGTAACCCGGCTTCTCCGGCTTGAATAACTAGCTTACTCCCCTTTCCCCCATGGAGAACATAAAAGTGACTGACTTCGTAAGTTTCGTTGTCAATTGTCACATCAGCATCACCATGAAAGGTGAGAATAAAGGTATGTGACGGAAACTTATATTTCATCTCTTCATATGCTCCAAATTCCATATAACGGATATCAGCTATATTCACCGCAGCATAATTCCAGAGTGTGTAATATTCATTCCACATTATGATAACTCTTCTCCTTTTAATAGATTAAGGCTTTACTCCCCCTCGTTATTGATAACCATTATCAGTTATTATGTTAAGGTTCGCAATACAAATCGATATAACTTATGGCTTGGCAATTATGGCTCACGAATCGCTGTTCTCTTCACTTACTTCTCATAACATCCGATAATATTATTAATCTATTCATTTTATTAAAAGGAGCACTCCACAATGAATTCAATATCTTCTACATCACCAAGTAAAATTAATTCATCCACACAAGTTTCCAGTAGAGATAAGGAAATCCAAGGGCTTATGAAGCAAAAAATGAGACTTAATGAAGAGATGCAAAGTGTCCGATCAAATGATCAACTTGATAGTAAAATTAAAGCTGAACGAATTAAGTCGTTAACAAACTCAATTTCACAGATTGACACTCAAATTGCGCAAATCAAAGCAGACGAATTACAAGAAAAAAACAAAATAAAACAACCTGAATCACATAAGAAACAAGAATCACAATTAACTAACGATACTGAACAATCTGCGATGGAACCTATTATTAAACACAGCCAAACTTATAATCATTTAGGGAAGATGGTAGGCTTACGCGACCGAATGCAAGGCTCAATTCATACCTTAGAAGGGGAGACAAGGTTTGATCGGATTGTATTAGATAACGATACGGGGAATGATCCTGGAAAGTCCATGATGTTAGAAAATGCTGAAGCGACTGTATTCAAAATGAAAAGAGAGATGGTTCAGGATATACATACTCAGCTGAACAAAGTGGACCATAAAATTGGAGAATTAACTAAAGAAATTAATGAAACTGCCTCCATTGCTTCAAAACAGCCTCATTTCAAGGGAAATAATTCAAGTGAGGAACAAAACAGAGTAGAACTTAAAGGAGCTCGTTTAAAAGATGATCAATCAGATCCTAATCCTTCGATAATTCAAAATACGGTTAAATCCCAAGCGAAAGAAACAGGTAGTTCTTCATCTTCTATAGATATCCAGATATAATCCTCTTATATGTATACATATCTCATCCCATGCCGCTAACCTTAAAGTTAGCGGTTTATGGCACTGAGGCTTAATGAAAATCAGGTGACTTTCTCCGCGTTCATATCATTTGCACAGATAATGCTGCCAATGATGGATTTGCAGCTTTTTTTCACGCGAGTAGCTTCATTGATAATTTGATTAATATCCTCATAGCGTTGTTTCAAGTTGGTGACTACCGCAATAGACACAGATACTAAAGGAATAGGTCGATTCAGCCCAGAACGGCCTTCTCCCATCACATACTGATTACGCCAGTCCTGGTCGTTATAGAAGCTGCGTTTCATTTTCTCAAAACGTGAAATCACCTCTTCACACACCTGCCTATACTCATGATGGCCAAGAATGGCAATAAAATCATCCCCACCGATATGACCAAGGAACGCCTCCGGTCCACCAAAATGCTCGCGCAACAAACTGGCCGTTGCCTGTATAAGCTCGTCTCCCATTTTAAAACCATAACTGTCGTTATACGATTTGAATTGATCAAGGTCAATATACAGCACACTGAATTGCTCTTGCCGCAACATTTGAACTAATCGATCATCTATAATCCGATTGCCGGGAAGGCCTGTCAAGGGATTCATAAATATAGCCATCTCAGCTCTTACATCTGCCACCGCGAGCAGCAAGCGCCGAATACTTACCGCACCATGGAATCGATCCCCAGATGTTACCAGAACCAGATCATAGAGATCCGCTTCTTCACGTTCCATTGCAGCGACACTGACATCCGTGATCTGTTCTGCATAATCCACGACCAGTGCATTCACGTTCATCAACAGCTTCACAGGACGTCCCATATACAGATTGTAGCCATACTGTGTTCCGATCTGCTGAAAGAACCGTGTTCTCATCATTAAGGAAATGCCGTTTTTCCCTGTCACCGCTACACCTTCCAGATTCGGATTGGACTTAAACAGTTGATAAAGGGCATCACACTTGGTATCTGGCAGTACTACTGGAATCGGTTCAGCAATTTCACCTATTTGAGTAAACAAACCTATCAACTCCCTTACCGCGTAGTAGCAACCATGTCACTTTTGATCTATCAGTGGTCACATCGTACCACTTTTTACCTAAAAAAGCGTTAACTACAGGTAAATTTTTTTGAAAATATACCAAATCAACGCCCGCCCTTGTATAAAATTAGGTAAAAAGTCATAATTCTGTCCATAACATCAAACACCCCTCCAATATACGCTCAAAGCGAATAATCAGAGAGGTGCTGATCATGAATGATGTGATTATTATTGTTAACTCGTCTTTATTGTTTCTTACTCCCGATCCTTTCAGCTCACCTTATGCTCAATTCTGAGCTTATCTGCGACCATCGCGATGAACTCGGAGTTCGTCGGTTTCGACTTGCTGATGTTAATCGTGTAACCAAACAGGTGGCTGATGCTGTCGATGTTGCCGCGTGTCCATGCCACTTCAATAGCATGACGGATCGCACGTTCGACGCGGGATGGCGTCGTTTTGAATTTTTCAGCAATCGCTGGATACAGCGTTTTGGTGATGGCACCCAAAATTTCGATATTGTTGTACACCATCGTAATGGCTTCCCGCAAATACTGATATCCTTTAATATGCGCAGGAACTCCGATTTCATGTATGATTGACGTGATGCTGGCATCCAGATTTTTGTGTTTGCCCATCGGCACAACGTTAGATTTGTTCATAAACATGGAGGATGAAGAAGATGAGCTGCTGCTGGATGACATCGTTGTTTGCGTACCTACCAGCTGACGTACACGATTCGCAAGCACTTCCATGTCAAATGGCTTCAGAATGTAATAGGAAGCTCCGAGTTGCACAGCACGCTGTGTGATGTTTTCCTGGCCGAATGCGGTGAGCATAATAACTTTAGGCTGCGGGGAGAGATTCAGACTGCGCAGGCGCTCCAGTACACCGAGTCCATCCAGATGAGGCATAATAATATCCAGAATTAATACATCTGGCACATCACGCGTTTGTTCCAGCAATTGCAGCACTTCTTCACCATTGTACGCAATTCCAGTCACTTCCATATCTTCCTGCTCGGATATATATTCGGCAAGCAAATTTGTAAATTCACGGTTATCATCGGCCAGCAATACCTCAATTTTTTGCAAAACGGTATCCTCCTTTTATTTGAAACATCAGTATCGTACATTTCCTTACAGGTTAAATTTTCGACACGTACAATGAAATTCCTTCTGTCGAAAATTATTTTTCTTTATTTTTTTTTCGTATTCCTTTATAATAAATATTTTATTTCAGCATCCGATATAATATGTTTACTTTCGACAAAAAAACCTTAGGGCTGTCTATCCAGCCTTAAGGTTTTTGGATTGTTCCTTTTTCATCATGACACCCGCATCCTGAAGCATCCACTCAATAAAGCATCCATACCCTGACTTCGGATCATTCACAAATACATGTGTCACTGCACCAATTAGCTTGCCATTCTGTACAATTGGGCTGCCGCTCATGCCTTGAACGATGCCTCCCGTTTTGTCAATCAGCTTCGGATCGGTGATACGCAGCACAAGCCCTTTTGTAGCTGGCTCTGATTGATCCGCCACATGCACGATATCAATGGCAAAACGCTCAACCTGTTGTCCTTCTACAACCGTTAAAATTTCAGCCGGACCTTCCTTTACCTCATGTGAAAACGCAACAGGAATTCCCTGCTTATATAAGCTGTGCTCTGGATTTTGAGACATTTTACCGAAGATGCCAAATGCCGTATTTCTTTCAATATTGCCTAATATTTTGCTTTCTTTAAAAAAATGAGCACGCTTTTCTCCTGGATCACCTGTCTCACTCTTCGCAATGGAGGTAACATTCGATTGAACGATCTGACCACTCCCTACAACGATAGACGTTTGTGTATTCATATCTGTAATTACATGGCCCAGCGCGCCGTATACACCTTGATCAGGTGCATAAAAAGTCAAAGTACCCACACCTGCTGCTGAATCTCGAATGTACAGCCCCAGTCTCCACGCTTTATCTTCTGCATCATAGGCTGGCGTCAATTTGGTCTTGATGGTTTCATCGCCGCGCTTGAGGACGACATCAATGCCTTTGCTCTGCTTGCCTGCAAGCTCCACAGCTTCAGCTACACCCGACACACCATCCAGACGTTTCCCATCCATGTGAGTAATCAAGTCACCTAATTTGATACCCGCAGCTTCGCCTGGAGATTTTCGCTCATCAGCACCGGAACGCACCAGATGATGTCCGACAACCAGAATGCCGGCGGATTTCACTTTTACGCCAATCGTTTGACCCCCGGGAACAACACGCAGATCAGGGATCACCTTGACATTAACAGTTTTGACGGGAATTTTCCCCCATAGCTTAAGTGTTAATTTGGCATGTCCCGTTTGTTGAGGATGTAGATGTAGAGGCATTTGCCTGGTTACCTTTAATGCAGACTGTTGATCCAAGCCTACAATATCCGGCCGATCCACGACTGCGCTTGAAGCTGCAGGTACTGCCAGCCTGACATCTGTTTGCCTGCCTGCGAACACCTGCACTTCATCAGGCAGGGAAGCATAACTTTGCATCGGCTGTACAGCCTGGCTAAGTACACATAGAAAGAAGACAAATAAAAGACCTAGCAATTTTTTCCTGAGGGGGGAATTCAATGGCAGTCACACTCCCTTTGCTTCTTTCGCTTGACGAAAGGTGGTCGCCAATTGCGTACCTATAAGATAACCCTGCCCCCAGGCTTTTATTACTGTCAATCATTACGCCAGTCGTCCGTTTCACCCTTTTTTGGCTTCCGCCAGATTCAGCATTTCCTGTGCATGATGCAGCGTTTTTTCTGTGATTTCCACGCCACCGAGCATACGTGCCAATTCCTTCACTCGACCTTCTTGCGACAACGATTCCACTTGGGTCATCGTACGGCCATCGTACACATGCTTTTCAATCAAATATTGATGATCCGCCATACATGCCACCTGTGGCAAGTGTGTGATGGAGAACACCTGACAGGTAGAGGACAGGCGATGCAGCTTCTCCGCAATGGATTGAGCCGCCCGTCCACTGACTCCCGTATCCACCTCATCAAAAATCAAGACCGGAATCCGGTCGTGACGAGCGAAAATGCTCTTCATAGCCAGCATAATTCTGGATAGCTCTCCGCCCGAAGCAATCTTGCCAAGAGGTCTCAGAGGCTCACCCGGGTTGGGCGAGATCAGAAACTCGGCACTGTCAGCACCTTGGCGGCTAAAGCGTATGCGGCGACCATTCCATTCAATGCCCTTGGGATCTTCTGCCGGTACAATCTGAACACGCAGTGACGTCCGCTCCATCTGCAAGTCCTTGAGTTCGCTCTCGACTTGAGCAGCCAGTTCCTCGGCACATTGCTTGCGCACCTTGCTGAGCTCTTCTGCAGACTCCATCACAAGTACCAGCAGCTTATCCCTCTCGGACCGCAGCTTCTCTAGACGTTCATCTTTATTCTCAAGCTGGTCTGTTTCATGGCTGATCTGTTCATAATAGTTCAAAATCAGTTCAACACTGTCGCCATATTTACGTCTAAGGCCAGAGATCAGATTCAATCGCTGCTCCACTTCCTCAAGTCTGCCCGGATTAAATTCGATTCGTTCCCGATAATCCCTAAGCTGGAACGTCACATCTTCCAGTTGATAAAAAGCAGATTGCAGCTGCTCGACAATCGGCTGCAGACCTTTGCTGTCATAACCTGAAATATCCTCAATCCGAGATAAAGCGAGACTGACTGCTTCCAAACCCTTTTGTCCACTAAGCAGTTCATAAGCACCAACAACACTGTCCATCATTTTCTCGCTATGGGATAGTTTGACCCGTTCTTCACCGAGTAATTCATCTTCGCCGCGGGTAAGGCTGGCGGCTGCAATCTCTTCAAGTTGAAAACGGTACATATCCAGCAGCTGATATGCCCTCTGGCTGGATTCTTGAAGTGCCCGCAGTTCCTTCTCTGCGGCGATAAATTTGCTGTAGCGCTCCTGATACTTCGCCTTGACCGGACCGATCACCTCGGAGCCATAGGTGTCCAATAACCCGAGGTGGCTTTCTGCACGCAGCAAGCTCTGATGCTCATGCTGACCATGAATGTTGATCAGCTTCTCGCCCACTTCACGCAGCATCGTCAGATTCACCAGCTGTCCATTAATGCGTGACGTACTCTTGCCCTGCGTATTTAATTCTCGTCGAATGACGAGATGCTCCTCAGGCTCACAATGAATGCCAAGCTGCTCCAGCGTGCTCCACACCGGATGTGTAGGCTCCATCTCAAACAGCGCTTCCATCTCTGCTTTATCACATCCGTACCGAATCAGATCGGCCGAACTTCGTCCCCCCGCGATTAAACCTAAAGCATCTATAATAATGGACTTACCTGCACCGGTTTCCCCGGACAGCACATGAAATCCCGGATGAAAGACAACATCCACTTCCTCCACCACGGCCAGATTGCGAATGGATAACGTAACTAACATCTGCAAAAACACCTCCGGCTGAATTAAGCAATATATCCCATGATCCGTTCAATGACCGTGACGCTGTTCTCCTCTGTACGGCAAATGATCAGAATGGTATCATCACCACAGATTGTGCCCATCACTTCAGTCCACTCAATATTATCCAGCAGTGCAGCAATGGAGTTCGCGGTTCCCGGCAAACATTTCATCACCACAAGATTGTTCGTGTGATCAATATGCAGGAAGTTATCCACCAGTGCACGCTTGAGCTTTTGAATTGGATTATAACGCTGATCCGTCGGTAAAGAGTATTTGTAGCGCCCGTCATCCATCGGGATTTTGATCAACAGCAGTTCCTTAATATCCCTTGATACCGTCGCCTGTGTAACCTGAAAACCCGATTGACGCAGCGCTTCAACCAGATCATCCTGGGTTTCTATTTCATTTTGACTAATAATCTCACGAATTTTGATATGTCGTTGTCCTTTCATACATGCCTCCAGTAAAATGTATTGCGATCAAGCGGCATTCCATCACCGCAAGCTGTCCTATGTCATATTTCGAGCATCCCTATTTCAAGCTTATTATATATTAGTCCATATCTTCCCCATCATACACGTCTTCCTGATAATCCATAAGCCTGATAACAATAATATCGGAATTTTCAAGGTCCACATACAGCAAACCTTCACATCCAGGATATAAGAGCAGATAAGAAAGGAAACGGTCCCTGACCGAAGGTCCGCTAAGTTCAAGCGGAAGTCTGCGGCGAGATGTTTTTACTAAATATCGGGCATCGTCACGCTCTGCAACATAATCAATGAACAGCCTGCTGTATAATACGGACTCATCCGCTTCAAAAGCTAAAGGAACCTTCATTTTGCCACCAATGACGTCATACCCACTCTCTTCAAGCAGTTCCAATGCAGGAGAAGGCTGAATATGTTCATTCAGCTGCAGCTCTGCCAGACTTACCGGAATGGGACGATTCACCCAGCTGCGCAGTCCAAAAAACAACCATACGATCAAACAGACAGCAAATACACCAATTACAATTGTGTCATATTGCCCGTTCATCACCGCTCACCTCGAAAACATATTCGAGATCAAACAGCAATTTTCCTTTATCCTGAAACATCTTTCCAGCGAAAAGAAACTCATCCTATGATGAGTTTCCCGTGAAAGTATGTGCCGCTTCCTTGGCTACCTCTTCTGCAAGTGCATCAAGTTCAAGTGAAGCCTTGTCGTTCTCTGGTTGTGCGGCCCCTGGTGCTTCCAGTCGCCAATGTGCGAGAAATTCAATGTTACCCTCACCGCCTGTAATGGGAGAGAACGTGAGCCCTTTTAGGGTTAAACCGAGCTGACTGGAAAAATGAAGCATCGTTTGCAATACATCCTTGTGCACCTTCCAATCACGTACAACCCCGGATTTTCCTACCTTGTCTCTCCCTGCTTCAAATTGCGGTTTGATTAATGCCACAATATCTGCCGGTTTCTGCAGCAGTGCTAACAGCGGCGGGAGAATAATCCGCAAGGAAATGAAGGATACATCGATGCTGGCAAAGTTTGGAACAGGTCCAAGCAAATCCTCAGGGGTGACGTAGCGGAAATTCGTACGTTCCATCACCGTGACCCGCTCGTCGTTTCGTAAGGACCAGTCCAGCTGATTGTACCCGACATCAATAGCATAAACATGGGATGCACCATGCTGAAGAGCACAATCGGTAAAACCGCCAGTGGAGGAGCCGATATCCAGCATCACAAGCTGATTCATATCCAGACCGAAGTGACGGATCGCTTTTTCGAGCTTCAGACCGCCACGGCCTACATAAGGATGCACAGAGCCTTTGACCTTGAGCTCCGCATCTCTTGGAATTTTCATACCTGCTTTTTCAATCGGCTCATTATTGGCATATACAAGACCCGCCATAATTGCAGCTTTTGCCTTCTCACGGCTTTCGTAATAGCCCTGCTCCACCAGCAGCACATCTATTCGTTCTTTCGGGAGTGACATGTCTTTCTCCTATCATTCTTTTCATTTTAAACTGCAATCAAGATGGAAAGCGTGTTTTGGACATTCCGTACGATGATTGTACCACCATTTTCCGAAGCTCATTGCACACATTCTCGACCGTAAGTCCAACTTCCTCACGCTGCTCCTTGATGCTTCCATGCTCGATAAACCGATCCGGAATGCCCATCAGATGCACTTGCACATCATGCATACCTTGCTCTGCATAGAATTCCAATACCGCACTGCCCATACTGCCAGCTTGGGAGGTTTCTTCAAGCACGATCAACTTTGTACCCCGCACAGCGAGATCACGCAGCATTTGCTCATCCAGCGGTTTCAGGAAACGTGCGTTAATTACACCAGCATTGATGCCTTCGCGTTTAATCACTTCCGCTGCTTCCTCGGCGAGCTGAACCATTGAGCCTGAAGCAATGATGGCGTAACCTTCAGCAGGCCGCAGCTGTTCCCACGTACCGATCGGAATAGGCACAAGCACCTCGTCCAAAGGTACACCGACCACATTGTTACGTGGATAGCGGTAAGCAATTGGTCCCTCATTATAATCAAGCGCCGTTTTCATCATATGGCGCAATTCGTTCTCATCTTTTGGCATCATCAGTACAATATTCGGAATGTGGCGCATGAACGCAACATCGTATACCCCCTGATGTGTCTCACCATCCGGTCCAACAAAGCCAGCACGGTCGATGGCAAATATAACATTGGCATTATGACGGCAGATGTCGTGCACAATCTGGTCATACGCACGCTGCATAAATGTCGAGTATACCGCATAGACCGGCTTCAAGCCTTCCATCGCGAGCGCCGCACACATCGTTGCCGCATGCTGCTCGGCAATACCAACATCAATCATTCGATCCGGGTAAGCTTTGCTGAATGGAATAAGACCCGAGCCTGTAGGCATTGCAGGTGTAACTGCAACAATCCTCTGATCCTCTTTGGCAAGCTCAATCAACGTCTGCCCGAATATCTCGGTATACATGGGCTTGCCAACCGCTTTCAGCACTTGTCCCGATTCAATTTTGTAAGGCGATATGCCATGCCACTTATGGGAATCTGCCTCGGCAGGCTGATATCCTTTCCCTTTGGTCGTAAGCACATGCACCAGCACTGGACCATCCACATTATCAGCCTGTTTGAACGCTTCAATCAATTGAGGAATGTCATGCCCGTCAATCGGTCCCAAATATTTGAACCCCAGCTCTTCAAAAAGCACACCGGGAACCATCATATATTTGACGCTATCTTTGATCCAGCTTGCCGACTTGGCCAGACGATCGCCAATGGCAGGAATTTTTTTGAGCATGCCCTCAACATCATCTTTGGCCTTCAAATAATGACGATCGGAACGAATTTTACTCAAGTATTTATGCATCGCACCTACGTTCGGCGCAATGGACATTTCGTTATCATTCAACACAACCATCATTTTACGCTGCTCATGACCGATATGATTAAGCGCTTCAAACGCCATACCCCCGGTCAGTGCACCGTCACCAATAATGGGAATAACCTGATTATCTTCACCCTTCAGATCACGAGCAAGAGCCATGCCCATAGCCGCAGACAGTGAAGTGCTGCTGTGACCAGCTTCCCATACGTCATGCTCACTTTCGTTCCGTTTAACAAATCCACATAGTCCATTGTGCTGGCGAAGCGTGTCAAAGCGATCCATCCGACCCGTTAACACCTTATGCACATAAGCCTGATGCCCTACGTCAAAAATCATTTTGTCCTTCGGACTATTATAGCAGTAGTGCAGGGCCACCGTGAGCTCAACCACTCCTAAGTTTGGTGCAAGATGCCCGCCTGTAACTGACAGCTTCTCAATGAGAAACTGTCGAATCTCTGCCGACAAAAGGGCAAGATCATCATGGGACATTGCCTTTAGATCACTGGGTTGTTTAATTTGTGGAAGCAGCACGAGAATCTCCCCGCTTTCCTAGAATGTTTGTTTATTTGTTGTATTTCACTGATATAACGTAATTAAATTTTCAATAACATTCAATCATTATACCATAAAAAAACAAGAATCATAATTTACGGCCTTGCGTCCGATCAGGAGCTCCCCGCTGCCGATTCATTTGCGAAGCTCTGAATTATGTATCCTTGAACTATGAGAAAAGAGGCTTTACTGGTTGGCATGAAAAGGCCATTACATTCATTACACCAATCATTTCTCATTGAATCAGTAACATTCATGCTATTGTCACGAATTAATGATCACGACTCATCAAGTAATCAGCAATCTCCATTAAACGTGAAGCATCAGGCAGCTCCGCACGTTCAAGAGCATCCTTGGCTGATTGTGTGAGCGACTTCACTTCTGCAATAGAGGCTTCCATGCCGATAAAGTACGGATAGGTTACCTTCTGCTGATTCACGTCACTTTGTGTTTTTTTGCCCATCTTCTGCTCATCACCCGTCAGATCAAGAATATCATCCTGAATCTGGAATGCCAGGCCGAGATCACGTCCAAACACTCGCAGCGCTTCAAGCTGACCTTCTGTTGCCCCGCCGATACGCGCGCCTGCAAGGAGTGAAAAGACAATCAGGTCTCCTGTTTTATGCAAATGAATATACTGGAGCTGTGACAAATCAGTCATCCCCTGCTCGCCTTCCATATCGGCCACCTGTCCACCGACCATACCTCTGGCTCCCGCAAGCTCTGCCAGGTCCTCTACAATGGACAATAAAGCATCTGCTCTCACTCCGCTTTGACGCCCCGCCTGAACAATACTGTAAAAAGCATGCGTCAACAGAGCATCTCCTGCAAGTATAGCTGTTGCCTCACCGAAAACTTTGTGATTCGTTAATTTTCCCCTGCGATAGTCGTCATTATCCATAGCAGGCAGGTCATCGTGGATCAAGGAATACGTATGAACCATCTCCACGGCGCAGGCTGCCGGCATCGCAGCTTTACGCTCCGCACCGAAGGCTTCCGCCGCAGCAACGACCAGAAGAGGACGAAGGCGTTTGCCTCCGGCCATCAAAGAATACTGCATCGCTTCCGTCAGCGAACGCGGCACATCCCAGTGCTCAGGAACAATATGCTGTAGCGCCTCGGTAACTTCACCAGTAATCTCCTGAAGATATTCATCGAATGAAGCGCGGTTACTCATGAAGCTCACCGCTCTCATCATCCGCCGTACCAAAAGGCTTCTTGCGAAGCTCCCCATCTTCTTCTACGATCATCTCGATCTTGCGTTCCACCTGTTCGAGCTTCAGACCACACAACTGGGACAGTTTCATCCCACGCTGAAACAGATCAATTGCCTGCTCGAGAGGAACATCCCCATGCTCCAACTGACCCACGATGTCTTCCAACGCCGCCATTGCCTCTTCAAAATTCAGTTCCGGTTCATTTGCCATGGATGTTGTCGTCCTCCTTCATTCCCCAAACCTGACAGTCGAGCTGCCCGTCCGCTAATTTGATCTTAACTGAATCTCCCGGCTGCACATCTTTTAAGGATTTGATCAATCGCTGCTCATGCTCGTCATACACGAGACTATAACCGCGAGACATTACTTTCAAAGGGCTAAGTGCATCAAGATGCCGAACCGATGATTTCCATTGCTGCTGCTTGCTGCGTGTGATCGATCTCATCGCCAGTTCAAGCTGCTTGCGCGCTGCCGCATGATCGCGACGCGCTGAATTCACCTGTTCCCGAGGATTAAAACGCTGTAGCGCTGCACGCAGGCGTTCCTGCTTCTCCACGGTCCACCTCATGCGTGTATCCACACTGCGCTGCAAGCGCTGCTTCAGCATATCCAGACGCTCCGTGTGCTGCATTAACGTCCTGCGCGGATGCACCAGCACTGGAGAGCGCTGCAAGCGAGTCAGCCGTTCCCTATGATATACAGCACGCTGCTTTAGACTATTTTGCAGTTGCCGCTGTCTCTGAGCGATCTGTTCCAGCAGCTCTGCCCGATTCGGTACAGCGAGCTCCGCTGCCGCCGTTGGTGTCGCAGCGCGTAAATCCGCGGCAAAGTCTGCAATGGTGAAGTCCGTTTCATGCCCGACCGCCGAGATGACTGGAATGGCAGAAGCAGCAATGGCGCGAGCAACCATCTCTTCGTTGAATGCCCACAGCTCCTCCAGTGATCCGCCGCCCCGTCCTACAATCAGCACATCTGCTTCCTTCATAAAGTTTAAGTTCTGAATCGCTTTGACAATGGAAGGTGCTGCGCCCTTTCCTTGAACAAGCACGGGGTATAACACCACTTTCGCAGACGGGTATCTCCGCTGGAGTGTAATCATGATATCACGTACAGCCGCACCTGTAGGCGAAGTGACAACACCGATCGTTTGCGGATAGCGCGGAATAGGTCTTTTACGAGCCGCAGAAAAAAGCCCTTCCTCATCCAGCTTTTTTTTCAGCTGCTCATAAGCCAGATACAGACTGCCTATGCCATCCGGCTGCATATGTGTGGCGTAGAACTGGTACTGACCATCCCGTTCATATACCGAAACATTACCACGCGCAATAACCCTTGCACCCTCCTTCGGTACAAAGGGCAATCGCTGATTATGAGAAGCAAACATAATCGATTTGATTCGGCTGTCCTTATCCTTCAACGTAAAATACATGTGGCCGCTGGAGTGATGCGTGAAATTGGAAATCTCTCCGCGCAGCCAGACGTCCGACAGAACCTGATCCGATTCCAGCTTCATTCGAATATAACGGTTCAGGTCCTTGATTGAATAGATTTTCTGCTCTGCCACAGACAAATACCTATGCCAGTCCGTGAGCGCGTTTGGCCGCGATCAGCGTGTTCTGCATCAGCATCGTAATCGTCATTGGGCCAACGCCGCCAGGGACAGGTGTAATCGGGCCAGAGACCTCTTTGACACTTTCAAAGTCTACATCGCCTGCGAGTTTTCCATTATCCAACCGATTCATACCGACATCAATGACTACTGCACCCGGTTTAACGTATTCCGCGTCAACAAAGTTCGCGCGACCGATAGCGACAACAAGAATGTCCGCCTGACGTGTAATCTCTTTCATGTTGGCTGTACGGGAATGACACATCGTTACCGTCGCATTTTCACGCTGCAGGAGCAGAGATACCGGCTTGCCGACAATGTTGCTGCGACCGATTACGACCGCATGTTTACCAGACATTTCAATTCCAGTGCGTTTGATCAGTTCAATCACACCGGCCGGAGTGCATGGCAACAAGCTGTCATCGCCGATGACCAGATTACCAACATTAACAGGGTGGAAGCCGTCTACATCTTTCTCTACAGCGATCGCATCTATGACTGCCTTTTCCTCGATGTGTCCCGGGAGCGGAAGCTGCACCAGAATTCCATGAATGGATTCCTGTTTGTTAAGCTTGTCCACCAGAGCAAGCAAATCGGCTTGAGATGTGTTCGCATCCAAACGATGCACTTCGGAATAAAAACCGAGGTCATGACAAGCTTTTTCCTTGTTGCGTACATACACCTGAGATGCCGGATCTTCACCAACAAGCACAACTGCCAGACCAGGTACTCCCCCCTGTTCGCTAAGCCGTTTCACTTCTGCCGTCATGCTTGCGCGGAGCTCTTGGGATACTTCTTTGCCGTTAATAATAGATGCTGTCATTGTACTCTCTCCCCTATATGAACATATATTAGATAAAACGATCTGGATGTAATCTCAAAAGAAAGCTGGCCTGCCTGTTCTGTTCCGAACGCTGGTCAGGATAATTTCTGCTTGATGCTGTCTACTTCCTGAATCATACGGCCCAGCACACCATTAACAAACTTGCCAGACTCGTCCGTACCAAAATACTTGGACAGTTCAATCGCCTCGTTGACGGAAACTTTCGCCGGAACATCATCACGGAATACCATCTCATATGCAGACAAACGCAAAATTTGACGATCTACACGCGACAAACGGCTGAGCTGCCAGCCTTTCAAATAATCAACCAGCAAACCGTCAATGGCTTCCTTGTGACTCCATGTGCCCTGTACCATCTCGGTAACGTAGCTGCGCATCACGTCTTCATCACGAATAACTACTTCCGTTTCATTCTCTTCAGCCGCTTCATTGATGAGCATATTCACCGCTTCAGCTGCACTCACTTCATTCATTTCCATCTGGTACAGACTTTGTACTGCGATTTCCCTAGCCAAACGTCTTTTCATGTCCTGCCTCCTGCAGCGCTCCTCTCAGAGCGTCATCATGCTTATTTTAAATACAAGGCACCATTAGCTACCCTATTCAAAGGATACCCATGGTACTTCGCTTCTACTTGCGCTCTTTTCTCACAAAAAAACCTGCAAAACGTTTCCGCCGAAAATCGGGCAACTCAAACTAAAGTTCTATTTTCGGAAGAAACATATTGCAGGGCTCAGACAGGTTATTTGAACGGACGCCAGCGATCCCCAAGCCATTGCCGCAATTCCCCCCAGGGAATAAACGAGCCCAGCTTCGCATCGCTTCGTCTGCCAAACGTATAACCGATGAACACCAAGAGTGCAAAGAACAACATATCCCAAAAACCGATCCAAACATAAAGAAATCCTAACAAAATACCAAAAGCAACGCCAAGAATGCGGCCCTTGTAATTATCCCAAATCTCTTTCCACAACATCAGTGAAACTCACCTCATTCCACGCGACTCTTGTAGTTAGGCGACTGGGTTACATTAGCAATATACACGGTGACAAAAGAAACCGGAATGCCCGTAATCTCTTGCACATGATCGTGTATTGCCTTTTGCAGATCCGTTGTCAGCGCTGGAATAGGTGTCTCACCATCCACAACGGCCCGAATCTTGATCTCCAGTCCTGACTCCACCACGCGAATACGCGCTTTGACGTCACGTACGCCACGGAAACGGGTAGTTGCTTTCAAACAGAGGTTTTCAATCGTCTCCATCGAAATTTGCACATCCCCGAACTCGGTACGCTGATCCACAGACGGCAGCGAGCCGCGCTCACGCCGAATCGAGATGTAGAAAAAACGCAAACTCAGGACAAACAAAATCGCTGCTGCGACAATCGAGGCCACAATCACGTTTTGTTCCTGCTGGTAATTCAATTCGTATGGCAGCACACCGCTAATCAGTAAAATGACCGCCGCCGATATTGCTCCTACGCTTATGCTGTATATAAACAACAGAAGCCGATCCAGTATTTTAGCCACGAACTGCACAGCCTCCCTTGCTCACTCACATTGCTAAACCTGCTGAAGGGTAGGACAAGCATAGCTTTGTCCAGCCAAAGCAGAATCCAAGACCTGTCCAAGACGGGATAACCCCCGGCAAGGGTGCCGGGGGAATCTGTCTCTTTTTATTTTACACGCTGCGTGTTCAGGTCAACTTCTTCCACTTTTTCAGGGTTCTTGAACTGAACGTCGTGAATATGCACATTCACTTCATTCACGCTAAGACCCGTCATATTCTCAATGGAGCGCTTCACGTTTTGTTGAATTTCAGTTGCTACCTGCGGCAGACGGTATCCATATTCGATAATTACGGAAACATCGACTGCTGCTTCGCGTTGACCTACTTCAACCTTAACCCCTTTGGACAGGTTTTTACGGCCCAGCAGCTCCGCGAATCCGCCAGCGAATCCACCGCTCATGCCTGCAACACCTTTCACTTCCACTGTTGCGAGTCCAGCAATCACTTCAATAACTTCAGGTGCGATCTGGATTTCACCGATATCCGTACGTTCAAATTCAGTCGGTAGTGTACTCATAAATGTTTAACACACCTTTCGCGAGATAAGTTTGCGGCCATCCGTCAGGGCGCCGGTTCATATTCAACAGTTCCAGAACCCTTCCGGTCCGGCTTTACCGGAACTCCTGCAGCCTTCCGCTAATGCGGGCTTATCCTGTGCAGGAGACATGCGCTCTTATTATTACATACTATATCATTTGAGCTGGTTTATGACAAACAAGCCCAATATGACTGTTAAATCTCGTTTTCCTCAAGAAATTTAATATCAAAATCTCCGCGAATAAACGTTGGATGATCCAGCAGTTTTTGATGGAACGGAATCGTGGTGGAGATGCCTTCGATCGCAAACTCTGCCAGTGCACGCTTCATCTTGGCAATAGCCTCTTCTCTGGTTGCTCCCCATACGATCAGCTTCGCAATCATGGAGTCATAGAAAGGCGAGATCGTATACCCGGGATATGCCGCACTATCCACACGAACACCAGGACCACCTGGCGCAAGATAGAATCCGATTTTACCAGGTGAAGGCATGAAATTACGCTCAGGATCCTCTGCATTAACCCGGCACTCGATCGACCAGCCATTGATAACAACGTCTTCCTGACGGAAAGAAAGCGGATTGCCTTCTGCCACAGAAATCATTTCACGGATCAGGTCAACGCCCGTTACCATCTCGGTTACAGGGTGTTCCACCTGAATACGTGTATTCATCTCCATGAAGTAGAACTCTCCAGTTGGACTGAGCAGGAATTCCAGCGTACCTGCTCCGGAATAATTGACAGCAAGCGCCGCACGGACAGCTGCTTCTCCCATCAGTGTACGCACTTCCTCATTCAGCACAGGGCACGGGGCTTCTTCTACGAGCTTCTGACGACGGCGCTGAACCGAGCAGTCACGTTCGCCAAGATGCACGGCATTGCCATGTTTGTCGGCCATGATTTGAATCTCGACGTGTTTCATGCCTGTCAGGAATTTCTCCAGATATACACCGGCATTGCCGAATGCCTTCTGAGCTTCCTGCTGAGCAGCCGTGATCTGTTTCACCAGCTCTTCCTCGTCTTCGGCAATACGAATGCCTTTGCCACCGCCACCTGCGGTAGCTTTGATAATAACAGGATAACCGATATCCCGGCCAATCATAATCGCTTCTTCCGTTGTTTCAACAAGACCATCCGAACCAGGGATAACAGGCACGCCTGCATCCTTCATCGTCTGCTTCGCAACCGCCTTATCCCCCATCTTTGTGATCGCTTCCGGTGATGGACCGATGAATGTAATGTTGCAGGAACCACAGATTTCTGCAAAGTCAGCATTCTCCGCCAAAAAGCCGTAACCCGGATGGATGGCATCACATTCCGTTAACGTAGCTACACTCATCAGGTTTGTGAAATTAAGATAACTGTCCTTGGACAGCGTTGGTCCGATACAGTAAGCCTCATCTGCCAGACGGACATGCAAGGAATCCTTGTCTGCTTCCGAGTAGACAGCTACTGTCGATATGCCGAGTTCGCGGCACGCACGAATAATTCGTACAGCAATCTCTCCGCGATTGGCAATCAATATTTTATGAAATTTCATTTGGTTATTGTCCTCCTTCGAAGCTCATGCGGCTGCTGTTCGCCTGTTATAACAGGTTATTCCGGTTTTACCAGAAACAGAGGTTGTCCATACTCGACAAGCTGTCCATTCTCAACCAGCACTTCAACGATTTGTCCCTTGATGTCAGCATCAAGCTCGTTCATCAGCTTCATCGCCTCGATGATGCATACCGTTGTTTTCTCAACAACTTTATCACCCACGCTTACAAAAGGACCTGCTTCCGGTGAAGAGGCTCTGTAAAACGTACCCACCATCGGAGATACAATTTTATGTAAATGACTTGTTGTATCGACTTGCGGAGCAGGCTCGCTCACAACTGCTGCAGGCTGTACCTGTTGCTGCTGAGGAGCAGCGATCACTTGCGGCTGGATTGCAGCAGCTTGCACAACCTCCGTTTTGCCTGGCTTGCGGATCGACAGACGTGATCCTTCATTTTCAATTTCCAATTCCTGAACGGAACTTTCATCCACCAATTTAATCAATTCTTTAATTTCGCTCAATTTAAACATTTCCATTATTCACTCCTTCGGCATCATGCCAGTCTCACGAGGACGGTCATATGGCTTTATGTATTATATCATAATCATTAAAAATGGAAAGAGCCCGAGAGTCGAACGAGCTCCCGGTGCCCTTATCACATTACTGATTATTGTTCCGTGACATATTGCACACTGATTTTATTTTGCGATACAGACAGTTCTTTCATGACCAGATCAACGATCGAAACCGCTTGTTTTACGTCCAGCTTGTCACTTAACACGACCACTTTGTACTTGTCAGCTTCCTCCTGCACGATGGCATTGGCATACTGCTGGGACAAGGTTTCCTCGATACCTGTAATTTTGGCCTGCTTATCTTCAAGTGCCCGAATCTGCTCTGTTGCCTTTGCATTTTCTTCCGGTGTTTTACTTAAATCACCCGCCACCGTCGCCAGTTCCTCATACAGACGATTGTTGCTTTCCTCACGCTGCCACTGGTAATTCTGGAATTGACTGCTGGCCGATACTGCCGTGTTTTGCTGTTCCATCTCTTTGAGCACTTCCTCATCCGTCTTGGCTGCGTTGCCCTCAGTTTTACCTTCTGTTTCAGGTGTCGCAATCGTGCCTTTTTCCTCGGTTGCTTCCGATTTTTTGCCGCTCTCCCCTTCAGCAGCCCCCTGCTCTCCTGCCGGTGTTTTCTCCGTATTCCCTGCTTCCTGTCCCTCTGCACCCGCCGCGTTACCAGCCGGATCTGCTGCTCCAGCATCATCAGTAACCTGTCCGCCATTCACAACCTCATTGATGACCAGTCCTTCTGTAGGGTCCATAATTCCAGCTGTCTCTTTCGCTTCCCCCTGTTTCATGCCATCCACTTGCTGGCTGTCAGCCACGGGTGGGTTTACAGGCCCTGAATCTTCAGTAAAGAGATAGTATGCGGACAAAATAACCATCAGGCTCAGCATGGAGACAAGCCATATCGTTTGACGTTTGTTATTCATTTAGAACATCCTCCTCAAAATAGGGTTGATTCTGGCGGATCGAGCTTGTGTCTCAAAACTCATAGGTGAATGATTTCAATCCTGTTTGCGCGGAACGACCGAAATCCGGTAGGCCGCAACATTCAAACCTTTTTCAACAGCATCTGTTATCAAATCCTTGACCACCTTGTTCTCTGCACCTCTAGCGACCACCAGCACACCACGTATTTGCGGTTTCAGCTTTTTGGTAACGATCGGCGTCTGATCCCCTGATATCTCATACGTAATGATCTCCCCGTCCCGGGTGTACTGTGTCATATGTCGCTTCCCGCCATTGGCATCCGTCTCCTCGGTAAGCTGCTGTGAATCTTTAACGTTTCGCTGCACGACCAGTTCTTCCGTGGAATCGACGGTAACCATGACATCAACCGTGCCTACACCAACGATATTTTCCAGAATACCTTTCATTTTGTCTTCAAAAGCAATCTCGATGGCCTGAAAAGGATTCTCTTCCAGCAGATCATTCTGCATAGTCGACATTGAAGTTGCCTGCTCAGGCGGCTCACGGCCGATATTCTCGGAATCAATTTTTTTAACGTTGACAAAAGAATTAAACAGCATGATCCCTACTCCGATCAGCCCTAAAATGATCAGCCAGCGGAAGGTCTGGCTTCGCTTTGCTCCATTTTCCCCGCCGCCCATCCAGGTTTCCAGCTTTTTGAACCACCGTTTCATCGATTCCCCTCCTTCTCCGCGCTGTTACAGCACTTCAGCATGTTTGGTTTCCGTCACCTGCACTTGACTCGCATCAATCTTCCATTGCTCGGTTAGCAGCGTAATAATCTGGATAGCATGTTCAGATCGTGAAGCGCTGGTTGGCTGTGTATCATTGCTTTCATCCGAGTTCCGTGCAGCAGCTGGCTCTGACGTTTGATTGGTGGCTGACTCCGACGTTTGATGAGTAGATGTAGGGTTACTGTTTGAAAACTGATCTTGTGACTCCACCTGCACCTTGGAAATTTCTATCGGCTGAATCTGGATCGGCTGAGACCCTGGCTGATTTGCCTCAGCTTCATCCGTTTCATTTGTGGCAAAGATCGGTTGATCCACCTGTGCAGCCTCGCCTGATTCCTTCTTCTCCACCCCCGCCATCTGTACTACAACACGCTGAATGACAGGTAGATCAACCGAAGAAGCGATTTCCGCGTCAGTACTTTGTTTTTTCATCGCCAGCTGCACCTCGACAGACTGCACCTTCGCCCCGGTTGTATCCTCAATCTGTCCTTTCATGACGTTAGCCAGCTCCTTTGCCGTCCATTGCAGGGACTGCTGCTGCTCGTTTGCCTGCATGTGTCTTCCCTTCGCCAGAATCTGCTCCAGTGTTGCCTGACCATCTGACGGTGCATCCATTGCAGACATCGCTCGTTTCAGCTCTCCTATCGGATCACTTCGCAGCAATTTGGTAATCGGTGACAGCAGGGTTAGCAGAATAAGGAGGCTCAGCACAAGCTTGACGTAACGCTCCATGGAGCGATTTGGAAGCAGCATGTCTACAAATGTCGCTAACAAAACGATCATGATCAGGTCCTGCAGCCAGCTGCTCAGCCACCCCATCCTCACCAGCCCCTTTCTGTCTGCAATCATTTATCGCATCATGACGGTCAGATTACCTGCGGTCAGTAAAATGGTAATTGCGAGAAAAAACATCATGCCAACCGCCGCCAGTGCGGCGAAGACATAGATCATGCTTTTGCCAATGGCTTGCAGGCACTCCACAATGGGGGTATCTCCAAGCGGCTGCATAATGGCTCCGGTCACGTTGTAGATTAAGGCCAGCGCCAGTATTTTGATTGCCGGAAAAGCACACAGAAACAAAATAATGATGACACCTGTCAGCCCAATCGCGTTTTTGACCAGCAATGATGCGGTTATGACCGTATCTGTTGCATCTGCAAAGGTTCTGCCTACCACAGGCACGAAGTTTCCAGCAATGTATTTGGCCGCTTTTAAGCTGATGCCATCTGCAACAGACCCCGATGCTCCTTGTACTGAAATCACACCAAGAAACATCGTAAGCAGAATACCCAGCAAGGCTACGCTGATATTGCGCAGCAGATCCGCCATCTGTGTCAGCTTGTACTTGTCTGAGATTGAGCTCACCAGATGCAGCACGGCTGAGAAAAAGAGAAGCGGGAATACCAGCAAATGAATGAGCGTGCTTACCATATGGATCATAAATATGATCAGCGGGTGCGTTACGGATACGGTAACGACATTTCCCATAGAGGCCAGTAGTGTAAATAAAAGCGGGACCATGGCCATCATAAAGTTGATCATGCTTGATATGGCTTCTTTGGCATAACCGATCGCAACGCTGAAGCTGTTGATCGCAATGATAATAATGACCATATAACAGATCGCATAAGCGATTTTGCTAATATTATTTTTCTCAAAGGCAGTCTGCAGCGTCTCCAGAATCATGCTGAGCACCGTTAACATGACAATCGTGACCAAAAGTTTGCCGTTATATAAAACTTCATGAAGCATAAATTTTCCAATCGCAGAAAATACCGCTTTTAGACTGAATCCCTCATTCCCGGGAATCAGCATGTCCATGAAAGATGGCGTCTTGCCTTCTGGAAAAAAACCGCCGTATTGCTTCATAAGCTGATCCCAGTATTTCTCCACCTGATCCTTCGGAAGCTGATCGGCCTGCTGCTGCATCCACTCTTTCGAAGGTGCACTGGCTGTGATCTGCCCGATCATGCCAAACATCAAACAAATCATCATCACCATCATAAGGTGCCAGCGCGGCTTGTCATGCAGAGATTTCATCGGTTGTCCGCACGCCCTTTCTACACCGGCATCAGTTTCATGACGGTTTCAATAATAATGCTGATGATTGGAATCGCCAGTACGAGAATCAATACCTTGCCAGCCAGCTCAATTTTGGATGCAATGCTTTCCTGACCCGCGTCCCTGACAATCTGGGCGCCAAATTCAGCAATGTATGCAATGCCTATAATTTTCAGAACCGTTTTGAGATAGATGCTCTCCATGCCCGAATGTTCGGCAAGACGCTTGAGCACTTCGATAACGGCTCCAATCTTGCCAATCAGCAGCATGAAAATGACCACACCGGCTGCTGCCGCAATCAGAAAGGCAAACATCGGCTTCTGTTCCTTGATGACAAGAATCAGTACGGTTGCAATGAGTGCCAGACCAACAACTTGAATAATCTCCACGGGTCACCACCATCCGGCTTCATGACCGTTCTTATTGAAAAAGAAATATGGATTTAATCTCTTGCAGCAGGCTGTCCAGCATACGGACGACCATAAACAATACAACGACAAATCCGATGACGGTCACCCAGTGAGCCATATCTTCCTTTCCCATTTGTTTCAGCACCGTATGAATCATCGCGATAATGATTCCAATGCCCGCAATTTGAAAGATTGCGTTCACTTCTAAATTCATGACCTTGGCACCTCGCTATCCCGGCTATTTCAGAAGATCAGAATGACGATTAACGCTCCGACAAGCATCCCCAGGCTGCGGCTCATCCGTTCGTATTTCACTTGATCGGCCTGTGCGCGGGATTCCTCATGCATAAGTTGCTGTATAGCTAATGAAATGTGTTTGGTCTGATCCTGACGATCACTGGTGCCAAGGCTGAAGCTCAATTGCATCATGACTTCACGCTCGTCTGACTTCATAGCCGATCTTCCCCACGCCTGCTCAACACCAGCTTGAAGGCTCTCTCTGGCCGTGAGCCCGAGCGGAGGTTCCATCTGTGATGCGGCGTGCATAAACAGAGTCCTCACCGGTTCTTTCGTCTGTGCACCCATCTTGCTCATCGCATCTGGAAGCGGCGTTAGACCATAATTAATCTCTGTCATCAAACGCTGGAGTGCAGCGATTAATTCTCGAAGTTGCCTTGGGCGCAATGCATATTGTCTGGCCTTATAAAAGCCTGCAAGCGAGCTGGCGATCATAATCAGCACTGCACCAAACATGTTAACCAAAGGCTTCACCTCCTGCTCCGGCATGCTGCAACCCTCGCATCTTGCCGTCAGCCAGTTTGAAGCTCATGCCCCGGCTCGTCCGTTGCAGCAGCACATATCGCTGAAACATCTGCTCGGTTATCAGCGTTCTCAGTGCAGGTCTGGCCGACAGTTCTGCCAGATCCCGGCCGTGTGCAGTTGCGATGACGGAAACACCTGCATGCAGAGCCTCCATCACAGCTTCGGCATCCTCCGGACGGCCAATCTCGTCCACAATGAGAACATCCGGCGACATTGAGCGAAGCATCATCATCATGCCTTCTGCCTTCGGGCATCCATCCATGACATCTGTCCGCGGTCCGACATCAAATCCGGGCACTCCCTTGTAACTCCCGGCAATTTCAGAACGTTCATCCACGATGCCGACCTTTAGTCTCGGACGTACACCTTGTCTCATATCGTTACCGGACGTCAGCTTCGTACCACTGCTGATCTGTCTTGCCAGATCACGGAGCAATGTTGTCTTTCCCTGCTGAGGTGGAGACAAGATCAACGTATGCAGCACTTGCCCGCTATTCATGTCCACCAGATAAGGAAGAACCGGGTCAGCGATGCCTTCGACTTCGCGGGCTACCCGAACGTTGAACCCGTTAATATCCCGTAAATATTCTACACGCCCTCCACTCAGCACTGTTCGACCGGCAAGGCCAATTCGATGCCCACCGGGAATCGTGATGAAACCTTTTCGCAGCTCTTCTTCCAAGGTGTACAGGGAATGATTACTTATGAGATCAAGCAGTCTATGAGTTACTTCCTTCTGGGGAATATACGCCTCTTCCGGTTTACCCGTCATCGCGCCTTCTGCGGTAAGAAAGTGGTAGGTGTTTCCCGCATTAATCTCCAGGGGCCTGCCTTCCCGGATGCGGACTTCTTCCACTTTGTCCAATTGGGCAGGTGGCATTCTGCCTAAGATGGTTCGGATCGGTTCCGGAAAAAGGTCCCTCCATTTCACTTTCATGTGTCGGCTCCTCCAACTTTGTCATTCATCTTATTTTTCATCTCTGACGTTTGTTCATATCTCAAGTTTATGCCTGTACATTCATTTTATGACGCTGAAATCTATCATTTCTTTTGAACTGTAAAATTAAGAGACGTCACTTCTTCTCCATGCCAAAAAGCCAAAACAGGAAAGCATCGTTCATGCTTCCGGCTTTGGCCTATATGTCTTAACTTATATAAATATAAGTTACATCTCAATCATCTTGTCACTGTAGCGACCACCTCTTCCGCATTTAACGCGGCTACGATAATATGTTGGTAATCTAGCGCTTCCCCATCCGCTTGACGTATATCAACGGTTCGCTGCTCCCCTGCAAGCAGATCAAAGTAGTTATCACTCATGCGCACATTACCTTGCGGGATCGAAATCTGAACCATTCGGGCTACCGCTTCAGTTGCTTGCACAAGCAATTGCCCAGTTTCTTCATTATATGAAGCTCGAATGATGCTTGGACTAAGCTGTACATCCTTTGCATCGCGTAAATAATATACGTTATCCGGACAGTCCCATGCAGGCGCAGATAACTTCAACACCGCTTGTTCTGGAGGCAAACCTTGCAACACCTGCTTTTCGTCCCATTCGCCCAGCTTCACAGCACCATTTGCCTCTACCTCGGTGTGCAGCTCCATACGATGAATGGAATGACCCTGCATATCAAAAACCTCCATGATGACCTGACCACTCAGCGAAGTTAATTGATCATTAATCACCCACACCTCTAATAACTCATCAGGTTCATGGTTTAAACTTAATAGTAATGGATGATAAAATTTACGTGCATAATAATAGGATGCTTTTGGTAGCAGCTCATAATCGATTAATGACCAACTGGTTCCAGGCCAACTGTCGCCGTGCTGCCAGATTAAGGAGCCACTTGTACGCATTTTGTTGCGCCGATAGTGCTCAATTCCATACTTCAATCCCTCAGCCTGAGTAAGCATTGAAAACTGGATGTACTCATCCAGATCTTGAGGCACTCCTGTGAACCCTTCCATAAGTAAGATGCCCTTCTGATGGTTCGTATCCTTGTTGCGATAAGCCATCTCTACGCTTCCCCAATAGAATTGATCCTCTGGAATGTTTCGCTCCAACGTATATTTCGTAGCAGAGGCATGCATACCAAATTCACTGCTGAATAATGTGAAATCTTTTTTATAGTTTTTGAACGTGACACCCTCCACACTATAATCTAGCAAAGGCACCTCGCCAAATTTACGTGGATAGACGGAACCATGCCACACTTGCCAGTTGTGACGATCTCCATGATTCGGATCATTCGCATCATTCCCGCCATAAGGAGACGAAGGCCAGTATGGACGTGCAGGGTCAAGCTGTTCCAGCAACTCTGGTAAAATCTCATGATAAATCGTTTCACCATAAAATGGTGTCGTGATTTCGCCGGATGACGATTTCATATCGTACAGCCAGTCAATTTCGTTATTGCCGCACCATAACGCGAGCGAAGCATGATTACGCAACCTTTGAATATTGCAGATGGCCTCCTGCCGAACATTTTCCACAAAATCAGCATTATAATCAGGGAAAAGCGCATTGGCAAACGCAAAGTCCTGCCATACCAGTAAACCGAGCTCATCACAAAGATCATAGAAGACGTCTTTTTCATAAATGCCTCCTGCCCAGATTCGCAGCATGTTCATATTAGCTTCTACGCCCAACATGATCAGATGTTTATATCGAGAGTCAGGAGCGGCTCCAATCAGATTATCAACTGGAATCCAGTTGGAACCTTTGGCGAACAGCTTCACACCGTTAATATGAAAAGCAAATGCAGGCTCTCCCTGTTCATCTTCCAGTACCAGCTCTACCGTTCGAATTCCAATTCGCTGCTCTCTCCGATCTACCTCCACTCCGTCTGCAAGCAATACGGTTTCCAGTTGATAGAGGTAAGGCTTGCCCAGATCATGCGTCCACCATAATTGTGGCTGTGATACTTGCAGACTGAATCCGGCCTTTCCACCTTGCAGTTCACCTTCCGCTTGAGCCACAACCTGCTGATCCGCATCAAGTAAACAAGCACGATAAGTCAGATGACCGCACCCGCGATACTTTCTCGCTTCAAGCTCAACGTTAATATTGGCCTGCTGTTCGTCACAGTGCTTCGTATACGCATATACGCCCTCGAACTTGGCTTGCGCATGACGCTCCAGTCTCACCTTGCCCCAGATTCCAACGGTTACAATGCGCGGCCCCCAGTCCCAACCGTAATTCATCGCTGCCTTTCGAATCCATGGACGCTCTTTCGTGTATGACGACCACTGCATCAGTGCTTTATCTCTATGATGAAGATAGAGTGGATCAAATCGGACAGCAATTGTATTTTGGCCTTGATGTATAACACGGGAAACATCATACACATATGTTCGGTGCATATTGCCGGCCGTACCCATCTCAAGACCGTTCACATAAACCGTAGCATGTGTATCTAACCCTTCGAAAATTAATTCCCAGCGCTCTTGTTTTGTTGGATCGGCATCCATCTGAAAGCGTGTGCGGTACCACCACTCCTTCTGCTCCACCCAGCGCGAATGGATATCGTTATGCCCATAGTACGGATGATCTATCAGCTTACGTTCAATCAGAGTGGAATGTACATCTCCAGGCACACTCGCGCTGATCCAGAAACGATCATCCAAATCTGCATCGGCAATGGTTAGCGGCGGTTTCTCGCCCACTTCATATTGCTGAATTCTCCAATGATCACTTAATAGCATGGTCTCTGCCTCCATTTATATCATTCAATGTCTATATAATTAGATTTATTTCATTTTGGCCTCAGCCTGTTTACCTTTCTCCACCAACACATCATAAGCTGCATCCAAGGTCACTTTACCAAACATAACACTCTCCATCTCAGACTTATACGTAGCCGTAAAATCTTCAGCACCAGGAGGCGCAGGATAGAAAGGTAAGGCCTTCGGTTTGGCCACATCCAGCAATTCTTTCCCGAAACGTTCTCCATCCGTAAGATTTGTCTCAAGGGACGCGTACACTTCATCATCAATCGGAATACCACGTGTCATCCCCAAAATTTTGCCTGCTCCCGGGTCAGATATGAACCATTTGATAAATTCCTTCGCCTGCTCCACATTTTTGGAATTCGCGCTTATAGAGAAGAAAATCGTTGACTGAGCCCAGCCACCTCCGCTATCGCCGATTGGATTGCTGTTCACTGCCAGTTGACCTGGTTTAAGTGCTTCAATCGCACTCGCCGAGCCAACCGATGCTGTACGAAGCATGACTTTACCCGAACCCAAGGAGTCGAGTTGCGGGTCATTTTCTTTAAAAGCTAGCTGTTGATCTGCCGGCGGTACAACGCCTTCTTTTTGAAATTCGGCATAGGTGTTGTTAAATTCGAAAAAGGTGTCTTTGTCCAGATTGAATTTTCCATCCTGAAAAATGGGGCCTTTGCCTTTGGCAGTCTGATAAAATTGATAGAATTCCCAAATGTTGCGCAGGTCGTCGATTGGATATTTATCCTCTGGCAGCTTGCTCCGTGCTTCTTTGGCATAAGCAAAAAAATCATCCCACGTCCAGTTGTTAAAAGGTAATTTGATCCCGTATTGCTCAAGTGTCACTTTGTCATAGACTAAACCCGCACCATTGTAGCTCAAAGGCACGCCATACAGCTTGCCGTCAATCTTGATGTTCTCCAGCACCTTCTCATCCACAATGCCACTCAAGTCCAGATCGGACAAATCTGCCAGTTGCCCCCGCTTGGCATAACCCTGAATATATGCCGCATCCATCTGCAAAATATCCGGGAGTGAGGACGAGGCGGCAAGGGTGGGAAGCTTCTGCCAGTATCCATCCCAAGATGTAAATTCCGTTGTGAGCTTGACATCCGTATGTTTCGATGTGTACAGTTCGATTGCTTTTTTGGTCGCTTCATGCCGAGCATCCGAGCCCCACCACATCATTTTGAGTGTGCCGTTGCCCTGGCCATCACTTGCTCCCGAATTGGAACCTTCTGCACAGCCTGTCACCATTACTGCAGCCAGCACACCCATCGTCAACGTTTTCAGCCAACGTTTACCTTTGATCACCATTGAATGACACTCCCTTTTATGTGAAGTTAAGTGGTACCTGTCATCAAAAATCAACCTTTGATCCCTGTTGTCGCAATGCCTTCCACGAAATGTTTTTGAGCTACAAAAAAGACGATTGCCGAAGGAATAACGGACAGTAATGACATCGCGAGCAATTGACCCCACTGCACCTCAAACTGATCAATGAACATCCGAAGTCCAAGCCCTACCGTAAACTTTTCTACCGAATTGAGGTACAGCAGTTGCGAGAAAAAGTCGTCCCAGCTCCATAAAAAGGTGAAAATCGCTACGGTCACGAGTGCGGGCTTGATGAGCGGAGCAATAATACGGAAGAAAATACCGTAAACGGAGGCGCCATCAATCTGCGCCGCTTCATCCAGTTCACGTGGAATGCCACGAATGAACTGCACAATCAGAAATATGAAGAATGCGCCGCCCCCGAAGAAATGGGGCAATATAAGCGGAACATAACTATCAACCAAACCAAGTTTGTTAAACAAAATATATTGAGGCACAACGGTTACTTGTGAAGGCAGCATCATCGTGAGAAGCAGCACCGAAAACCAGAAGTTACGAAACCGGAAATTCAATCGCCCGAACCCATAACCTACGAGAGCCGCTGTTACAACACCACCCAATACATTCCAAAACTCCATCATTAACGTATTGGCAAAAAAACGAGCAAACGTAAAGTCAGACGTAAAGCTCCAGCCATTGCTATAGTTCTCCCATAACCAGGTCGTTGGCCATAATGACGGTGAGGAAAGTTCCGTCGTGCTTTTGAAGGAGGCTCCAATCCACCATAACACCGGGTAAATCATAAGCAGGGAAAATGGAATCAGAATAAAATGTGCCTTCCAGGTCTTCTGACTGCTAGTTATCATTTTGATTTACCTCCTTCGGATTCATAGAACACCCAGTACTTCGATACAATGAAATTCAGTGCTGTAAAGACACCGATAATGACAAGCAGAATCCATGCCAGCGCTGAAGCATAACCCATCTGAAACTGCTTGAACGCCTTGTCGTAGAGGAACAACACATACATGTACGTGGAATTCGCCGGACCTCCAGCGGTAATGACAAAAGCCGACGTGAACATCTGGAATGAGTTAATGATGCCAAGTACAAGATTAAAGAACATCACCGGAGAGAGCATCGGGATCGTGATCGAGAAAAACTTCCGAATACTGCTGGCTCCATCCACAGAAGCCGATTCATATAGATCTTTAGGGATTTGCTTCAATCCAGCTAGAAAAATGACCATGGTTGATCCAAATTGCCAGGCATTCAACAAAATCAGAGTTCCGAGTGCTGTATTCGGATTGGATATCCAACCGATTCCCGTAATACCGAACCAGCCAAGCACGTGGTTAATGTAACCATCCATGCCGAACATGTTCCGCCATAAAGCGGACACTGCAATGCTGCCTCCAATTAAGGACGGAAAGTAGATGGCTGTACGGTAAGCATTCATGCCCTTGATATCCTTGTTCAGCAAAATCGCAACCATGAGCGAGAAGAAAAGCTTAATCGGTACCGCTAATAGCACAAATACAAATGTTACTGTAAGCGATTTCAAAAATAATTTGTCAGATTGTAAAATCTCGCTATAGTTGCGCGTTCCTACCCATGTTGGCGAATCCAAAAGAGAATAGTCTGTGAACGAGAGGTAGAACGATTGCAGAATCGGCCACAGCGTTAATAACAGAAACCCAATCAGCCAAGGCGAGATAAATACATACCCAGCCACATTCTGATGGTAGATCCAGCCGATTCCCCGCTTATTGCCGAACATAGCATTACCCCGTTTCCTTTGTAGTCTGTCAGCGTGAAACGCTGTATCTGAGTCCATCATAGTCATTTCAGAAGTATACTGTCAACTAATTTGTTAATATTATTATGTTTACTAAGTTTATATTGGTTTACTTTAAGCGTCTACATAGATAAATAATATGCATATCTCTTATTTGATAGACATTCCCCCATACCAAATAGGCTATCCTTTACATTCACGATGTAATGGATAACCTCATAAATGGTTGTTTTTTTAGACCAGACTGCCAATGCTGCCTTTGATAATTAACTCACCTTGAATGAGACGCTTCTCATAAGGCATGGAGATATGCTTCAGCCTCCATTGCATAATTTCAACCGCCTGAATCCCAAGCACCTCTGTCTCTGCGTTTACAGTACATAATTCCGGGTATTGCGCATGAACTTCAGGATCATTGTCAAAAGCGACCACCGAGATGTCGGCTGGAATTCGTTTACCTTTCTTCTCCAATTCATTCATGCATAAAGAAGCCACCTTGTCGTTAGCGCATACAATCGCGGTAGTGGAAGAAGTCTCAATCAACTGTTGCATCGCTATGCGAATCAGCTCCAGATTGTCCTCATGATGCGACGGTCGAATCTGCAACAGTTCTTTGTGCGGCATGTACGGTATGCCGTTTTCATCAAGTATCGCCTTGAATCCACTCCAACGATCGGCAAAACTACGAGCATATGTCCAGTCCCCTACAAACTGAATATGTCGATGGCCCTTGCCTATCAGAAATTTCGTCAGCTTACGATAGATATCATAATTGTTCATGAACACCGTATCTGAAGCGACCAGTTCATCCTCGTGATCTATTATTACAAAAGGAATACCAAGTGAACGCAACTCAACCAGCATGGCTGTCTCAATCAACCCGATTCCGATTATCCCCAGTAAAGCCTCTGGTCGCATGAGTTTGTTAAAGTTTTGAGGACTATCGTCTGTAATCAGTACCGATGAGATCCCATGTCCTTCCAGACCACGAAACACCCCTTCAAGCACACGCCCCCAATAAAAGGAGTCACGATTCTGACTACGGATATTCGGAAAAAGTATTCCGATCATGCGTTCTTCTTCCTCTGTCTGCGTCTTGGGGGCCATCGTGCGTCTTGTTAGCTGTTGATCCAAATACCCCAGATTCGAGGCCACCTCAAAAATTCGTTCACGTGTTGCCGCACTGATGCCCGCCTTGCCGGATAATGCCTTCGATACTGCGTATTTGGATACACCAACCCGTTCCGCAATTTCCTGCATCGTTACTTTTTTCTTCTTGTCCAAAGCTGCTTCACCCCGTCTCTTCTAAAGAGGTTTACAAAGCAATTTTGTAAACCAAACTAATCCGTTACATCATAACAAAAGAGATGCATGCTGTATAGGAGCTGTACTCCTTCGTAAAGCTTCTCGCTAATCAACACCAGGTGAGCAACGCATAAACTGTAAACGAATCAAAAAAGACTAACCGAGATTAACATCGATTAGCCTTTTTTATTAGACAGAATAGTTTATTCAATTATCTGCGGACTTGTGGTCCACCGATCACAGCTTGCTCTTCTGTATCCAGGTCATATGCTGTGTGCAGTGCTTTAATCACATCATGCAGCTTCTCTCCATCGATAACACAGGAAACTTTAATTTCCGATGTGCTTACCATTTTGATGCTTACACCTTCGCCGGAGATCACTTTGAACATTTTGGCAGCCACACCCGGATGACTTACCATACCTGCGCCTACAATCGAGATTTTAACCAGATTCTCTTCCGAGGTTACTTCACGATATGGCAGGCGGCTGTGCAAGCCTTCAATGACATGCAACGCTTTCTCGCGATCCGATAGCGCAACCGAGAACGAGAAGTCCGCTTTGCCGTCCATAACACCGCTCTGTACAATGATGTCTACATCGAGCTGTTCGGCTGCAAGTGAGCCAAATACTTCAGCCAGTACGCCCGGCACGTCCGGCACTCCCAAAATGCTGATGCGTGCTACATTTTTATCGTATGCAATCCCACTTACCACTACGCCTTGTTCCATTGCTGCTTCCTCCTTAACAACCGTTCCTTCATTATGGTTAAAGCTTGATCTTACGATCAAAGGTACACCGGAATGCTTCGCGTACTCTACCGCACGAGGATGCAATACCGCTGCTCCCAGATTCGCAAGCTCCAGCATTTCGTCATAGGAAATTTCCTTCAGCTTGCGTGCTACTTTGACGATCCTTGGATCTGTGGAATAGATTCCGTCCACATCCGTATAAATCTCGCAAGCATCCGCCTGAATGGCAGCTGCCAGTGCAACCGCTGTCGTATCCGAGCCGCCACGGCCCAGCGTGGTGATCTCACCATCTTCCGTCATGCCTTGGAAACCGGCAACAATGACAATATTGCCATCCGCCAGTGCTGCATTGACACGTTCAGGACGGATATCCTGAATGCGAGCTTTGCCATGTACCGGCTCAGTCCGGAAACCGGCCTGCCATCCTGTGAAGGATACCGCCTTGCGCCCAAGTGCCTGTATAGCCATAGACAATAACGAGATCGAAATCTGCTCTCCTGTTGTGAGCAGCATATCCATTTCACGCGCAGGCAGATCGCTGTTCAGCAGCTTTGCCTGATCAATCAAATCATCGGTTGTATCTCCCATGGCCGAGACCACGACAACACATTGATGTCCTTCATCTGCTTTTTCCACAACACGACCGGCTACACGCTTCATGCGCTCTGTATCTCCGACCGAGCTGCCCCCAAATTTCATGACGTACAATGACAACGCAAATCCACTCCCTACCTTGTGCAGTTATGCATAAATTGATGTCTTTCGTCATTATTCTCTCCGAGAAATGACTTTAACCCAGTATATTACGAAAGCGCCTGATAGGCTAATCTTTTTTCAAAAAAACCCTCTGCCAATGAGTTGGCAAAGGGTTTCTCATTCACGCCTTCAAGCTTACAGCGTATGAAAGTTACGCACGGGAGGAGTATTTACCTTCTCGTGTATCAATCAAAAGCACGTCGCCTTCGTTAATGAACAAAGGTACTTGTACGTTCAGACCTGTTTCTACTTTTGCGTTTTTCGTAGCACCTTGTGCTGTGTTACCTTTAACGCTTGGCTCTGTTTCAATAACTTTCAGCTCAACGCTGGTAGGCAGGTCGATACCCAGGATTTCACCTTGGTAGCTAACGATTTTCACATTCATGTTTTCTTTGAGGAAGTTCAATTCCCATTCAAGCTGGTCACTTGTCAACGTGAATTGATCGTAAGTTTCGTTGTCCATAAACGTGTGCTCTGAACCACTTGCATACAGATAAGATACACCGCGGTTTTCGATGATTGCACGGCCAATGGTTTCACCTGCACGGAACGTGCGCTCAACCGTGTTGCCGTTACGCAGGTTTTTCAATTTGGAACGTACAAAGGCAGCGCCTTTACCCGGTTTTACGTGTTGAAAATCAAGTACAGTGAAGATGTCTCCATCTACTTCTACGGTCAAGCCTGTTTTAAAATCGTTTACTGAAATCACAAAAAATCCCTCCTGGTATAAGTAAAAAGTCAGTGATATGAATGATTCATATCTCAAGTAGCTGGCAGGTTATCCAATAACGGTGAACTTCTTATCCGATTTCGTAAGGATATGGATACCCGTTTCGGTCATAACCACATCATCCTCAATCCGCACACCGCCAAGTCCATCGATGTAAATCCCCGGTTCAACAGTAACCACCATGCCCGGTTTCAACACATCATCGCTGAGCTTGGACAGACGTGGAGCTTCATGAACTTCCATGCCCAGACCGTGGCCTGTGCTGTGTCCAAACTGCTCTCCGTATCCGTAGCCTGCAATGATATCCCGTGCAAGTGCATCTGCTTCCCGTCCGGTCATACCTGGTTTCAGGTTCTCCAGCGTATGTAACTGTGCTTCCAGTACAATATCATAAATCTTGCACAGCTCGGGAACAGGGTTGCCTGTAGCAACTGTACGTGTCAGGTCGGAACAATATCCGTCCAGCAGCGCACCAAAGTCAAATGTAATAAGCTCGTCCTGTCCAATCACCTTGCCGCTTGCCACGCCGTGAGGCATCGCGGAGCGTTCACCCGAAGCGACAATGGTATCAAAGGAAGAACTCGTTGCTCCATGCTTGCGCATGAAAAACTCCATCCCCAGTTCCACTTCACGTTCAGTCATGCCCGGTTTGGCAAATTGCAAAACGTGGCTGAACGTGGCATCGGCCAAGTCAGCAGCCCGCTGCATAACCGCGATTTCGTCCGCATCCTTAAACATGCGAAGCTGCTCTACTATGCCGGATACAGCTTTCAGTTTAACCGATTGCAGAGTTTCTGCATAAGCAGCATGTGTACCAAATGTGACTGAATCCTGTTCAAAGCCTACTTCCTTGATATTGGCTTTGACCAGCAAATCCCGCACGGAATCCATTGGTTTGACACCATGCTCCAGCACAGTAAAACCTTTGGCTTGCAAGGTTGCCTGCGACATATAACGGAAATCAGTCAGCAAGTATGCTTCGTTTTCCGTAATAAGCACATAGCCTGCCGAGCCTGTAAAGCCCGTCATATAACGACGGTTGATCGGATTAGTAATCAGCATGGCTTGTAGTTCACGCTCAGCCATGGCCTCGCGTAACTTGTGTACTCGTTTGTTTTCCATCGGTAACCCTTCTTTCTCTCACATTCCCGGGTCCCCGGCTCAGGTTTGTTTGTCCAGATGACGCACGAGAGCCAGCAATCCCAGTTCATAGCTTACTTCGCCAAATCCGGCAATCTGCCCGATCGTTTCTGCTGCAAGCACTGAATGATGTCTGAACGCTTCACGTGCATGAATGTTGGATAGATGAACCTCCACGGTAGGAACCTTCACGGCATTGATTGCATCACGTATAGCATAGCTGTAATGGGTAAACGCCCCGGCATTCAGTATGATCCCGTCTGCCTCACCCATAGCGGCATGAATGCGGTCAATGATGTCCCCTTCATGGTTGGATTGATAAAAAGCGATGGAGACACCCAATTGCTCGGCCTGTCTGCGAATATTGTCTTCAATATCCTTCAGACTCATCGTGCCATATATGCCTGGTTCACGAACACCAAGCATGTTCAGGTTCGGGCCATTGATCACAATAATTCGTTTCATTGCTGCTCCACCCTCTCTGCAAATAACCATCTGCTATTTTAACACAGCCATTGCCGGATTGAGAAGCTTTTTTGCGTCTAGGCTCCGGCGTGTTCCGGCTCCCTTTTTCGTTCATCCGTATACTCCATCGCCACGGTGTAACCGATAAACAAGCCCCAGAGCAGGAAGAAACAGATTTCCGTAATGATAGAATCCCATGTTAACCTGTTTAATGCCCTCATCATACCAAGCTTGGGACCTAGCAAAACAAAGAGAATCACCCACCAAACGATGCCGTAGACCATACCTGGAATTGGCCCTTTTAATTTTCGAATGGTAAAGGTGTATAACAGGGAAGCCAAAATAGAAAACACGATGAAACACAGCCATCCGGTTAGATGCCCTGCTGAAGTATAGATATACTCATGTTTAAAAAAGGGTTCTGCCAGAAAACCGACAGGTACTACGGTAAAATGCAGCAGATGGAACAGCCAGTGAATTCCTCCCCAGATCAGACCGGCAAAGAACCCCAGCTCCAGTGCAAAGGAGAATGGATTTGTATAATAATGCGCATCCCCCTGCTTGGGCATGGAACGCCGTCCCATCACCTTGTCATCCCTTTGGCGCGGACGCTGCCGCTGGGAATGAGGGTCTGATTTTTCATCGTGCTGATCACGAATTGGCATTCCCTTATCGTTATAATCCGTCATCGTTAACGTCCCCTTCTTCGTAAGATGCTCATGCTATGTGCTAGACATTTTCTCACAGTTCTAGGGCGTAGTATGTTCAAAACAGGACAATCTTAACAGCTTCACCTGCGGATTACCTCATAAACTAGAAATTGCTCACAAAATTCGATACAATAAGGATATAAAACTGCCTTTCACTGTAAAGGCGTAGAATAGAATAGGAAGGTGAATGATTTGCCTCAACAATCCAAGCCTGTCAGCTACGGGGGGCAAGCTGTCATTGAAGGTGTAATGTTTGGCGGCAAACACGTCAACGTTACAGCTGTTCGTAGAAAAGACGGCGAAATTACGTATCTGGAAGTTCCCAAGCAAGACAAGACCTGGGTCATGAAATTGCGGCGGATTCCGTTATTGCGAGGAATTGTCAGCATTATAGATTCAAGTGTCAAAGGCAGCAAACATCTGAATTACTCCGCTGACGCTTATGCTGACGATGAACTGGAGCCGGAAGAAAAAGCCAAACAACAAGAGAAGCAAGGTTCCGGCTGGAGCCTTAGTATGATCATTGGCGTTACGGCTGTAGCCATTCTTTCCTTCCTTTTCGGCAAAATTGTACTGACGCTGCTGCCTGTGGTGATCGAGGACTTCTTATTTAAAAATGCATTCAACAATCAATTTTTGCATAATGTATTGGAAGGCGTTATCAAGCTGATTCTGCTGCTCGCTTATCTGTGGTTAATCTCACAGACACCGATGATTAAACGTTTGTTCCAATATCATGGAGCAGAACATAAGGTCATCAGTGCTTATGAAGCCGGGGAAGAACTGACACCGGAGAATGTACAAAAGTACAGCAGACTGCATTATCGCTGCGGAAGCAGCTTTATCATGCTAACGGTCATTATCGGTATATTCCTGTATTCCGTATTTACCTATGATAATCTTTGGGAACGTATGGGTCAGCGTCTGTTGCTGCTACCAGTAGTATTAGGCGTTTCATTTGAACTTCTCAAAATTACGAATTCAGTGCGTGACATTCCTGTACTTCGTTATCTCGGGTATCCGGGGCTCTGGCTGCAACTTCTGACTACCAAAGAACCAACGAATGCACAAGTGGAGGTATCCATCGCATCGTTTAACCGCATGCGTGAGCTGGATGCCAAGCTTGCGAACGTCTCTACGGCAGCTGAAGTTCCTGTAGCCACATTTGATCCTGTGAAAGGGTGAATGAAATGAACAAGCAGGCAATTGTATTCTGGGTGGTCATGGTACTGGCTGCTTTTGGAATTATCAGTTTTTTGACTAGTGCCTCATTGTCCAGCATTCTCATCCCTCTGATTGTGTTCGGGGTTGTGTTCCTGCTGTACAAATATCCGCCTGCCCGCTGGTCTCGCAAAGCCAAAACACCCAAGATCAAACCTTCGGCAAAAACGATGGCGAAAGTGAATGCACAGAACAATGCTTCAGCCCGCAAAAGCAGCTCGTCCAGGAAACGCAAGGATTATCCTTTCCAGGTCATTCAAGGACAGAAGGGCAAGAGTGAAGAGGATATTCCGAAGTATCATTAATCTCAAAAAGCAATTCTCACCTTAGTGGGAATTGCTTTTTTTATGAATAGCTCTCCTCCATTTCCGATATAGACCGGATCTGACTTGGCACATAAATAGTGTACAATCCTAACCTTTAGCACAATATTCATACGGGAACAAGAGGTGGAGCATCTGCTTTTTTCTTCCGCTGCTCTTTGCGCTGCTTCTCTAATTGCTCGTTGTATATTTTCATGTTCCATGCATTAAAAAATTCTCTTCCTGCAACGAGGCCGGAACGAAATAAATTCGTGCTGTCCTGAACTGACAAATTAAACTGTGTAGGCTTAATGCCTAACGTAGGAATTTTGACGGTTCGGAAGCGGTTAATCTGCTCAATGTATCGCTCATCATGTGCAGTGAGCATGGTTTCAACGAGCGCCTGCAGCATGGTAAGCGGTCCTTTGATCCGTGCAGGCTGCACTTCGTTTTTGCCCACCATCTTAAAGCCAACAACCGGAATAATGTCCTCACCCTCTTCTGAGCGCTCTCCGTCAAACAGCCATAGCGGAAAATTACTTAACAATCCTCCATCCACCACATATACAAACTGATCCTGAAAAGGAAGCCCTTTGGACATGACGGGTGACTTGCGTATGACCACCGGATCGAAAAAGTAAGGTATGCTGCAGCTCATGCGTACCGCTTTGGCCACTTCCAGTTTAGACGGTTCAATACCGAACCGACGAATGTCATCCGGCAGCACAAGAATGCTGCCGTTGGATATATCTGATGCAGTAATGAGCAGCTTGCCCGGCGGCAAATCCGCAAATGTACGTATCCCCTTCTGCAGCAGCATCTTGCGAATCCATGACTCAAGCGCTTCTCCAGAGTAGAGTCCCTTTTTCAAAAACAGTCTTGCCGCAGGTCCAATCCAGCGTGCATTAAAAATAGGTGAACGCTGCAGCAGCGAAGCAAACGGTGTGCTTTCTATAATAACCTTCATTTCCTCAGCCCGATAACCTGCCGCAAGCAAAGCTGCAACAATCGAGCCGGACGATGTGCCAGCTACCCGATTAAATTGAACTCCGCAGTCCTGTGCTCCCTGTACCGCACCTGCCAGCGAAATGCCTTTCACGCCTCCGCCCTCAAACACTCCATTAATTAACATAACCCAAAAACCCCCGTTCTCCAGGCAGCCATGCTTCTACTGCCACTGTATGAGAACAGGGGTTGGTCATATAACCATGATATGCAGATGAATAAGATCAATTGCAATATATGTTCATTTGGTAAAAATACTTTCGATATCTTACAGACCGTAATAAGCTTTCAAACGTTCAATGATACCAAGCGGGTTCTTCGTCAAATATTGCGAACTGAAATAAATGTCTCCACCAATGGACGGATACTTCTCGTTATAGATTAGTTGATCAATAATCTCCTGTGAGGTTTGCCATCCAATTTCGGGCGTTCCCAGTTTGTACGGGGAATGACCAATATACAGTTTCACCTTGGTATTGGCTACCTCATTAACCCACCAATCCACGACCTTGTCGTACCTTGCAGCACTGAGGGTCATGCTCCAGTACACTTGTGGTGCCACATAATCAATCCAGCCCTGTTTGATCCACGTCCGCACATCCGCATTCATGCTGTCATAAGCCGTCACACCCGCTTTGGTGTCCGATCCGGTCAGATCATTGGCCTTGTTACGCCATACACCGAACGGGCTGATCCCGTATTCCACGTTAGCTTTGACACGATGAATATTCTGTCCGAGCTGCTGCACAAACTGATTAATATTGTCACGGCGCCAAGCCGCACGATCTGTTGTATTTAATGTATTATACGTTTTGAATGCAGCATCATCGTTAAACGTTACATTGGATGGATAGAAGTAATCGTCCAGATGCACGCCATCAATGTTGTAGTTGTTTACCACTTCCATAATGGTATCCATAATATGCTGTCTTGCTTCCGGGATTCCCGGGTTAATATATAGCTTGCCAGCCGCATTTACAATCCAGTCTGGATGAAGCTTGGAAATATGGTTTGCTGCCAGATTGGATGTTGTTGCCGAATTCGTCGCCCGGAATGGATTAAACCAGGCATGGAATTCCAGACCACGCTTGTGTGCTTCCTCAATCATAAAGGCGAGCGGGTCATAACCAGGATCTTTCCCTTGTGTTCCCGTCAGCACACTGTTCCAAGGCACCAAATTCGAAGGATAGATTGCATCTGCATTTGCTCTTACTTGAACAAATACAGCGTTGATGCCCATAGCCTTCAATTGATCAAGCTGGCTCGTATACTCCTGCTTCTGCTTGTCTGCATTGCCTTTGGCTCCAGAAGACGGCCAATCCCCGTTAACGGTCGAAATCCATGCTCCGCGCATTTCATCTGAAGCCGGGGTTACCGCACCGCCTGGCTCTGCCGGAACGGCTGGTGTAGGTTCTGGCTCTGGTATTGGTGCTGTTCCATTCCCTGTGTACAGATCAATGGTCTGAGACGCCTGATTCCAGTTTACCTGAATGCCGAGATTTTCACTTACAAAGCGAATCGGAACCATCACACGCCCCTGCTTTAATTGCACAGATGCATCCAGATTTACAATCGCGTTGTCCACTGTCGCCTGCTGACGTCCGTTGGTCATCGTAATGACCGAATCAGATTTCTGAATCGTTACCGTACGAGTTGCCTGAGACCATAAAACCGAAGCCCCCAACCCTTCGCTGATCACCCGCAGCGGTACCATCGTTACATTTACCTTGGGTAGAATATAAGGGGACACATCCGACTCCAGACGCTGACCATCCAGAAAGATCGAAATTTCCTTCTGAGCAGCTGCCTGGGCAGTCAATCCTGCTGTCTGCAAACCGAGTACAAAAATAAGCAGAAGCAATAATCCTTTACGCAATTTCATCAACCAATCCTCCAGCATCATTAAATTTGCGGTAAAATCTACTAGTTTAATAGACGCTTGGTAAAGCGATTTAGTTGCGAAATTGACCAAATGTTGGTGAATGATCTTGGATCATATTCAGATGAACATAACAAAAATGCTTCTCACCATATCAATGGCAGGAAGCATCTCTTTGTTTATGATATAACTTCATTCATGACTCAAGATTCCGTGTTACTCATAATTTCCTGGATATTTTTGAGGTCACGCAAGCGGCTCTCATCCTGACGGAAATATTCCACCAATGACTCGATACAAGTAATAGAGTCCCAGCTCAGATGATGCTCAATACCCTCCACATCGTTGTAAATGTTCTCTTCCTGTACACCGATGGTAGTCAAAAACTGCTCCAGCAGATGATGGCGCTCCATCAACCGTTTGCCCATCTTTTTCCCTTTTGGCGTCAGTACCAGCCCGCGGTACTTCTCATAGATCAGGTACTCGTCCTTGTCCAGCTTTTGGATCATCTTTGTCACGGATGAAGGATGTACTTCCAGTCCTTCAGCTATATCAGACACACGAGCATAGCCCTTTTCATCAATTAATTTGTAAATACGCTCCAAATAGTCTTCCATACTGGGCGTTGGCATCTGCTTCCCTCTCTTCTCTCTGACCGGCATTACGTCCGGGTCCCTATCTTCTAATGATACATGTTATCAATACGCATTGGCAAGTCCTACACCCTTCAGTCCGAATGCACACAAGGATTTGGCAGGCGTTACTTTACCGCATTCGAGGCAAACTAATCCCAGTTTCACATGAAAGGAGTGTTTCTGTGAGCACTACAATTGCCCGGCCCCCTGCTCGAAAAGCAAAAGGCACTAAACCCTTTATTCCCGATTTGGTATATTTTGAACCCGGCGCGCTGGAATATGAAAAAGGCAAACGCATCATGGAATGGGTAACGTCTCAAAACATCCCTTATCAGATGACAACTTCTCATAACCGGATTACCAATCTGCCGGGTGAGACCGAGCAGGAGAAGTACCGTATGGCCAAGCGTACCTTAGTAGTCGGCGTGCGCAAAACGCTCAAATTTGACCAGTCCAAGCCTTCTGCTGAATATGCAATTCCCATCTCAACCGGCTGTATGGGCCACTGCCATTATTGTTATCTTCAAACCACGTTAGGTGCCAAGCCATACGTTCGCGTGTATGTCAACACGGAAGAAATTATCGAGGCCGCCAAAGGTTATATCGAGGAACGCATGCCTGAAATTACACGTTTCGAAGCGGCTTGTACATCCGATCCTGTCGGTCTTGAGCATATTACAGAAAACCTGAGCGATCTGATTCGCTTTATGGCTGATGAAGAATATGGACGTTTGCGTTTTGTAACAAAATATCATCATGTTGATCCGCTGTTAAAACTCAAGCACAACGGTCATACCCGTATTCGCTTCAGTGTCAACGCCGATTATGTTATCAAAAATTTCGAACCTGCAACCTCACGCTTTGAGGAACGGATTGAAGCTGCAGGCAAAATTGCACATGCCGGATATCCGCTCGGATTCATTATTGCTCCAATTATCTGGTATGACGGGTGGCAGGAAGGATATGCTGAATTGTTGCAGAAGCTTGCGGATACACTTCCTGAAGAAGCCACAAAAGATCTGACGTTCGAAATGATCCAGCACCGTTTTACCAAAACGGCGAAAGCCACGATCGAGAAGCGTTATCCCAAAACCAAACTTGAAATGGATATTGAAAAACGCAAAATGAAATGGGGCCGCTGGGGTCAATATAAATATGTGTATAAGGACGACCAGCAGGATGCACTGCGCGAGTTCATTACCGAACGAATCTTTGAGCACTTTCCATTAGCCAACATTGATTATTTCACCTAAATCTGAGGGTTATTATCTTTGTAGAAATCACAAATCATTCATATAGACCTTATTCTCCAGATTAAAAAGCAGGTCGCATGAAACCAGAACACTTCTGGTTCAATGCAGCCTGCTTTATCTGCTTTATTATCCGTCATTTGTTTCCACGATTCGTTGTATCCTCAGATCAGATAATCATCCACTGAGGAGTGATCTGCTGCAGCCAAATGGTTATTTTGGTCATCTGATCGGTGAACAGCAATATGCCCATCAAAAGCATTAATGCTCCGCCGATCTTCATCATCATGTTGGAATATCTCAGAATCCAGCGTGTGGAGCCAATGAAGAAGGCAAGCACAAAAAATGGCAGAGCAAATCCGACAGTATATCCGGTAATCAACGTAAACCACGTGGAGGGCTCACTCGCCGCCATCGCAATTATAGCTGTCAGAATCGGTCCGATACAAGGGGACCATCCTGCCGAAAAGCCGATCCCGAAAATAAACGAGCCTAAATATCCCGCTGGTTTCCACTTCATATCAAGCTTGCGCTCTTTCATCAGAAAATGGGGTTTGAAAATACCTAACAGAAACAGTCCCATTAGCATAATTAAAATCGCTGACAATTGACGGATGAGATTGCGATTATCATTGAAAAATTCTCCGAACAAACCAGCCCCGAGTCCAAGCGAATAAAATACAGCTGAGAAACCGAAAATAAACGCCAGTGTGTGGGTCAACGTTTTAAACCGTACCTCACGCTGATTTCGATCATCCTTCAACTGCTGCACGGTCATTCCTGTAATGTATGAAAGGTATGATGGATACAGCGGAAGACAGCACGGTGAAATAAAAGAAGCGAGGCCAGCAAGAAAAGCCAGCCATACATTAACATCAGGCATGAAGCAATGTCTCCCTTCCTCCGGCTCGCTTGCTCATAAGCATGACGTCAGGCCCGGAACCCTTTTTTTCCGATCATCGTTAAAATCAGCATCATAATGAGCAGCAATACAATCGTTGCTCCCGGCGCGAGATTCCAGATTCCTGCAACGACCAGACCGATTACTACGGCAATTTCCCCAATCACTACGGACAGAATGATGGCCGATTTGAAGCTTCGTGCCATCAGCAGACTGACAGCTACAGGAATGGTAAGCAGGGCCGATACCAGCAATGCTCCGACAATTTTAATCGCTGTACTGATCACAAGTGCCGTCATCACTGTAATTAACATATTCAGCATTCTGACTGGTAATCCCGTAACGGCGGCTGCATCCTCTTCAAAGCTGAGCAGGAAAAACTCCTTATGTAAGAAGGCCACCACGACCACAACAATTAAAGTTACCACTCCAACCAGCTTCAAATCTGTTGCATCCAGCGTGTATATGCTGCCAAACAAATAACTCATGACGTCTGCGTTATACCCTTTGCCTAAGGTAAAGAACAGAGATGCGAGCGCTACGCCTCCTGACATGATGATGGCAATGGATAACTCCGCATAACTTTTGTATGCCTTACGCAGCTTCTCAATGGCAAATGAGGCGAGCACGGCAAAGATTAATCCTACACCAATCGGGTATACCTCAATCAGGAAACCTAGCGCCACCCCTGCAATCGTTACATGAGACAGGGTATCTCCAATCATCGATAGTCTCCGCAATACAAGAAATAGTCCGATCAGTGGAGCGGTGATGCCAATAAGCAAACCGCCTGCAAGCGCACGCTGAAAAAAATCACTTAATAATATCTCCAAAACAAACTCGACTCCTTCGGCCTGGCTATCTAATGGCCCACAGACATCACTAGCGAACCTGTGCGGTAGTATGCTGCAGGTTAGTCTCTGCACAATCCTCTACCTCATGCGAATGACGAACATGGAAATGAATCTTGCCATTCGTGAGGGCGGCTTCGGAGCCCAGATAACTCTCCATGCGATCCATATCATGAGAGACCATCAGGAAAGTCATCCGATGATGCTCATGCATATGGGTAATGAGTTCAAAAAAACTGGCTTGTGATTCCGCATCAATTCCCACGGTAGGTTCATCAAGGATCAACAGATCCGGGTGATTAATTAGTGCACGAGCCAGAAAAACACGCTGCTGCTGTCCACCAGACAGCTGCCCAATGCGTTTGTTCGCAATATCCTCAATCCGCATCACCTGCATGGCATCAGCACACTGCTGCTGTCCCTGACGTGTTATACGGCGAAACATGTTTTTGTTGTTGTACAGCCCGGACATAACCACTTCTCGAACTGTTGCCGGGAACAGTGGATTAAATGCATTTTTTTGCGGAACATACCCGATCCGTTTCCAATCCTTGAATTTGCGGATCGACTGACCGAACAGCTTGATATCTCCCTGTGCAGGAGGCAGGAGTCCGACCAGCATACGCAGCAGCGTTGTTTTCCCTGCACCGTTCGAACCGATAATTCCTACAAAATCCCGCTGCTGGACCATAAAGTTGAGATCTTGAATCACACGCTGGTCCCCATAGGAAAACGATAGATTTTCAATCTCGATAATGGGATCATGACATAGTGGCATGATTTGCTGCATGGCAAAGCCGCCCTTCATAATAAATAAAAACTCGTAAACCTGTTGCTTAACACTCCAAAAGTCTTCGCCGGTCAAACGGCAAAGACTTCTGGACGCATACTCTTATTCTTTTATTGTAATGCGATCAGCAGATTTTGCAAATTTTTCTGCATCAGGGTGAAATAATCATCTTTATTGTTTACTTGTTCCTGAGTCAGACCTTCCACCGGATTTAACACCATCGTTTGCACGCCTGCTTCGCTGGCAAGTGTCTTCGCCAATTTGTCGGATACCAGCTCTTCAAAGAAAATATATTTGATGCCTTCATCCTTAACCAGCTTAGCCAGCTTCACAATGTCCTGCCCTGTCGGTTCGGCATCCGGGGAAAGTCCCATAATTGCATGCTGCGTCAAGCCGTAATCACGGGCGAGATAACCAAAGGCCTGGTGTGATACTACAATCTCTTTGTTTGGCACAGACGCCAGTTCATTGGTGAAACGCTGATCAAGTGCCTCTAGCTTGGTACGAAGCTCGTTGTAGCGCTGCTCGTAACCATCCTTGTGTGCAGGATCAACCTCCACCAGACTTTTTTTAATATTTTCCGCCATAATCATTGCTGACTTGGGGCTCACCCACGTATGAGGGTCGATGTGATGATCGGCAGCCTGCTGTTCATTACTGCTCTCGTCTGCATGATCTTCAGAATGCTCTTCCTCATGCTCTTCACCGTGTCCATGCCCGTCATACCCTTCAGCTGTAAGCAGTTTAACTCCCTCACTAACTGCAACTGCCTTCACCTTGGTGTCATTATTCAGCGATTTCAGAAAATTCGGCACCCAGCCTTCCAGTCCTGCTCCATTATAGAGGAACAGCTGTGCCTTGGACGTATTTACAATATCCTGACTTTTGGGTGTCCAGTCATGGGGCTCTACTCCTGTAGGCAGCAGATTGATAACATTGGCATCCTCTCCGCCAATCGCTGCAGTAAACGCATATACCGGGTAAAAGGTTGTCACAACATTAACTTTGCCCTCTACAATTTTGGCTGTGTTTTCACTATTCTGTCCACATGCGGACAATACCAGTAAACTGAGAATGAGCAAACCGCTCCACAGCAGCTTCAATGTGCTCCGTTTACCGAGTCGGCTGGAGCGATCCAGTCGAACCTGTGTTTTCTTTTGCATAACTGTCATGTATAATTCACTCCGCATCACTTAATCGTAAACATTACTGAAAGAATTATAGGGAAGACGCCCATACTTGTCAAGGCTCGTATCCTATCATTCTTTCCCGATGAACAGAGTTCATAAACAATATATGCTTGTTCTCTACCGCTCATCTCTGTTTTAGATCATAAAAAAAGTGGCCCGAATCTCTTCGGACCACTCTTCCATCGAACTTTGTGACAATCTTCGTACGATTACGCAAAATGCGTGGGGTGTGACTTTATTATTTCACCTGCGCGCCATTAGGCATGCTGTCTGGTACGGTAGCGAGCGTCAGTTGATCCCCGTGTGATGCTGCCAAAATCATGCCTTGAGACAGCTCTCCACGCAGCTTCACCGGTTTAAGGTTGGTCACGCAGATGACTTTACGGCCAACCATCTCTTCAGGCGAATAAAACTTCGCAATACCCGATACAACCTGACGCTTCTCATAACCAAGGTCGAGTTGCAGCTTCAGCAGCTTATCTGCCTTTTTGACGGGCTCACATGCAATAACCTGGGCTACACGCAGCTCCACTTTGGCAAAATCATCAATGCCGATCTCTTCCTTAACCTCTGGTGCAGCGACAGGTTCAGCTGGAGCTTCTGTTGCAGCTTCTGCTTGACTTCCATCGGCTTGTGCAGTCTTCTGTCCACCTGTCATCGCCTCAGAGATGTAGGCAATCTCCTGTTCTGCATCCAGACGCGGGAAGATCGGGTCACCTTTATGCAGCGCATTTCCGGCAGGAATGATGCCCCACTGCTTCGCTGAATCCCAAGAAGTGAGTTCCCCTTCCTGAATGCCCAGCTGTTCCCAGATTTTGCGCGGTGCACGAGTCAGGAACGGCTGCAGCAAAATAGAGGCAATACGCAAGCTTTCGATCAAATGAGACATAACGGATGCGAGCTCATCACGTTTGGCTTCATCACGAGCGAGAGCCCACGGTTGTGTCTCGTCGATATATTTGTTGCTGCGGCTTACAAATTGACTGATTGCCGTAAGCGCCACGGAAAACTGCAGGTTCTCCATCGCCTGCTCTACTTTTTCTACAGTTGCATGGCCGGCTTCTTCCAATGATGCATCAAATGCAGTTACATTGGAGGCAAACGCAGGAGCTTTACCTTCAAAGTATTTATCCACCATAGCTACCGTACGATTCAGCAGGTTCCCCAGGTCATTTGCCAGGTCGGAATTCACACGCTCAACAAAGCTTTCCGGTGTGAACGTGCCATCTGAACCAAACGGTACTTCCCGAAGCAGATAATAACGCAGTGCATCGAGGCCGTAACGGTCAATCAGAGTCACCGGATCAACAACGTTGCCTTTGGATTTGGACATTTTGCCATCCTTCATCAAAAGCCAGCCATGGGCAAATACTTTTTTCGGCAGCGGCAGGTCCAGTGCCATCAGCATGATCGGCCAGTAGATCGTATGGAAACGAACGATCTCTTTACCCACCAGATGAACGTCAGCAGGCCAGAACTTGTCATACAGCGACGCATCGGAAGAACCATAGCCAAGGGCTGTAATATAGTTGGACAAAGCGTCAATCCAGACGTAAACGACGTGTTTGGGATCACCTTTAACTTTGACGCCCCACTCAAATGTAGTACGGGAAACCGCAAGGTCCTCGAGACCCGGCTTGATAAAGTTGTTGATCATCTCGTTTTTACGAGACTCCGGCTGAATGAAGCCCGGGTTCTCTTCATAATATTGCAGCAGACGGTCTGCATACTTGCTCATGCGGAAGAAGTATGACTCTTCTTTGACGAGTTCAACCGGGTGTCCGCTGTCCGGACTTTTGGCCGAGATAATTTCGCCCTTTTCATTTTTCTCCACATCCACCAGCTGCGTTTCCGTATAATACGTCTCATCCGGGATGCTGTACCAGCCCTCGTACTCTCCTTTGTAGATATCTCCCTGCTTCAGCAATCGGTCAAAGATATCCTGAACAACTGTTTTGTGACGCTCTTCAGTTGTACGAATAAAGTCATCATTGGAAATATCCAGCTTGTTCCACAGATCCTTGATGCCCGCCACGATCTCATCGATAAAAGTCTGCGGTGACAGCCCTTTCTCTTGAGCCTTGCGTTCGATCTTCTGACCATGCTCATCCGTTCCAGTCAAGTAACGCACTTCATAACCGCGCAGACGTTTATAGCGGGACATCGCATCCCCGGCTACTGTTGTATACGCATGCCCGATATGCAGCTTATCGCTTGGATAATAAATCGGTGTTGTCAAATAAAATGTTTTTTGGTCCGTCATGAATGACTTCTCCTCCTTCAAATGTCCTGAGAGGTGTTGCATGTACCAACTTGTAAAAAAATCCCTCAGCCTGTAAATGAACACAAAAAACTCCCGCCCCTATGGGACGAGAGTATCTCTCACGTGTTACCACCCAAATTCCCCGCATTTCTCACAAAACACAGGCTCTGCCGGTCCTTCGACCGCCCATTAACGCTGGATCACGCCTCAGCCTTACGACAACCGCATACGCTGATTGCACGCTCGAAAGAGGTTCCTCCGGGACCATCTTCCATCCTCCTCCCAGACCGGTTCTCAGCTAATCCGGCTCTCTGCACTGGGGGTGTGTCTGTACTTATCCCTTCACTGGAAATTCATATACAAAAAATATACTGAATTGCCGCCCTGATTGTCAAGGGCTCTGGCTGCCAGGCAGACATTACTGCTCTGAAGATGCGATTTTTTTCTCCGCTTTGGGCGGAACCAGATCTACGCCGCCGGGGTGGAACGGATGGCATTTCGCAATTCGCTGCGCAGCGAGTAGTGAACCCTTGAATGCACCATGCACTTCAATCGCCTCCATCGCATACGCCGAACATGTCGGGTAAAAACGGCACGTCGGCGGCTTTAAAGGAGAAATATAGCTGCGATACACCCGTATCGGGGCCTGCATGATTCTACGTGAAAGTTTCATCGTTAATTCTTCCCGTGACTGTGCGCATGCTGATGCGCAGAAGCTTTCTTCGCCGGAGCATGCTCCGCACAATCCTTACAGTATCCAAACACTTCAAACTTGTGATCCACGATCTGGAATTGATCCGGAGTATCGGCGAGCTGCATGGGGCAAAATACGATAGGATATGTCTTCTGACACTTCAAACAAATCATGTGATGATGATGGTGATCTTCGCTGCAATGCGCTTTGAATTTCACACCATCCTCAAAAATCACTTGCTCCAGTACACCAAGCTCCTGCATCACACGCAAGTTACGGTACACCGTATCAAAGCTTAATCCACTGTAGGTCTTGCCCATATATTCATAGACGTCCTTGGGTGTAAGATACCCCGGAGATTCGGCAAATAACCGTGCGAGTGTCTTACGCTGATCGGTTATGCGAAGCCCCTGTGAGGACATGGTGGTTATAATCTGTTCTGTCGACAGCATGATTTAAAGCACCTCCTGTCATACAAACATTTTGCATTCTTCATCATGCGACAGTATCTGGCAAAAGCTGTTGCCTCTACCCTGATTGTATACCTCTAATAATGCATGAAATGAAGTCTATAGTCAACGAAGGTGTACAATAAGGTAAAGCAAGCCTCCGGCATGCACAGATGCGGCTAATAAAGAAAGAACCCCATTCTCATGGGGTCCTTCTTGACGGTTCAGAAGATGGTTCATTTAATCGTTCTGGTGACTTTTGGGGTGAACGGGTATATCTAATATAAGCTTTCACTCCAAACCGTACATAATTAGCTTGTCGTATATTAGCTCAGTCGTATATTATTTTTCAGCCGGCAGTGGTGTGAACAGAAGGTTGACCGGCAAGTTACTTCCTGGTGCAGCGGAGAAAATAATCGTCACACTCTCACCATAAGAGCCTGTACGATACAGTACACCTTGCTCGTTCGGAGCACTCAGGGAGCGGCTGTCATTCGACAGCTGTACCAGTTGTCCGTTGACCAGTGCGGAGCCATAATACTTGCCTCCACGTGGATTAAACGAAATCAGCGTACGCGGAGCAACGTTGTTCAGCGTGATTTTGTAGAGCACACCGAAGTTACCGGCATTAGAAGCGATAGTGAAAGCCATCGGATCTGTGCCGTCAAGGTTTGGATCACTTGCATTATCTCCTAATGGAAGACGCGCAGGCTTTGAACCTACTTCCTGATCATACGTAATGATCCGTGTTGCATTCGGATACGTTCCACGGTTATGAACGCCGTCGCGATCCAGAACAGGCAAGGATGACAATACAGCCATCGGGTCCTTGTTCTCTTCAATCATCACGATGTTGTAATCAAGTGTGTAGTCACTGAACGTGTCTGAATACAGGGAGATGACCTGCCCTTCTTTCATCGGAGTAGCGCTCAGTTCAGTCAGGATCAATTTGCTCTCACCTGGCTGGAGGTAGATTTTCTTCTGATCTGCACCTGTTTGCATGGACTTGAACCATTTATCAATGGACAATTTACCTGCTACTGTAGCGAAAGGTGTTGGTCCGGCAAAGCCCATGTTTTGTTGTTCGAATACCGCTGTATACGGATTGTTATTGGTCGCAATTACGTACATTTTTACTCTTTTTCCTGTATTGTTGACATGGTGAATCATGAAACGTGTCTGTCCAAAGGAGGATTCCTTGTAGACGATACCTTCCTGATTAACGGTTTCAGGGCTGTTACTGCGAATAAGCAGGCTTGGCTCATCCGTGTACGTAAATGGTACTTTTTCCATTGCTGGCACTTCTCCGCCATTAAAGGTGAATTTGTCGCCTACAGGTGTGAACAACTGATTGAAATCGGACATCGTGTAGAGCGTTTCACCTGTAACCATGATGGTTTTAGTGTAGGTATTGCTCAAACCGTGTTTATCTGTAACGGTAAGAGATACTGTCTTAGGTCCCGGGATAAAGAAGGCAAGTGAGTTGTTATCCCACTCTCTTTTTTCGATGGCATTTTCATCATCCGTACTTTGGTCAATATAGGTGATTTTTTCACCCATTTTGTATTCTTCCTTATCCGTTGTAAACATCGCAACCGGCGGAAGGTTCGGACGCTCGACTTTGATCGTAAGCGTGAACGGGTTACTCCACTGACCGCTGGAATCCTGCACTGTGTAAGTTACCGTGTATACTCCAGGCTGATCAAAGGAATCCTGACGTCCTGTCCACTGCTCATTGACAATGGGCAGACCGCTCGGGGAGCTGCTCTTTGTTGTATAGATGACCTGATCCCCTGCAAAAATCTCATTCTGAACCGTAAAGCTGGCAACCGGCTTGGTGTTAAGCTTCAACACAACCGTTTTGGCCGACTGATTAACGGTATATGTGATATTCAATGCTTGAGTGATTGACGTCAGTGGAATCATGAACGTGTTTTTTTCCTGGTACGCAGGACCTTTCATCGTTCTGGATTGACCGTTGACGGTGTACACATTGCTGTTCGTTTTGAAGCGAAGTTCATCCGTACCACTTATAATAATGGTTTCTTTGGTTTTATTATCATACTTCACATCATAGCCTACCCGGTCTACCAGTGCGCGAATAGCCACATACGATACACCATTCTTCACGGCCATTGGCCGTCCAGCCAGGTAAGTCTTGCCATCCTGAACCATTTTATTGCTGTTCATGTACAAAGTCAGGTCTCCGCCCGAGCTTGCAGCTGCGGATGTTGTTCCTGTCGTTGGCTGCTCCACTTCAGCAGGCACAGGTGAACCATTTTCTTCGGTTGTTCCCTGCTCTTCGCCAGCTCCGGTTTCAGGTGTCACAGGCGTAACTTCTGTTGCAGAAGGAACCGATGTTTCCGGTTTTGTTTCTGTTTCTATAGTGCTTTCATTGTCAGCAGGTTTTGTGTTGCTTGTTGCATTTGTCGATGGATTGTTTGTTTGTTCAGATGCTGTGCCAGATTTCACTTCGGATTCGGCAATCGGCTGTTCTTTTTTTACAACCTCGACGGATTTCACTTTAGCGGTATTCACTGGTGTCGTTTCATTTGATTCAGCCGCTTGTGCATTTGCAGGAATTACGGCAAAGGCCTGAAAAACAGCAAAAGCGGTAAGTATGGACAATTTCTTCTTCAAATTCATTCTTTGTCTTTGGCTCCTTCTGCTCCCATTTATTAATATCCCCTCTAAAAGTCATATGATTAGACGCTCAGAAACGGGAAAAGTTGCTAAAAAGATTAAATTAGAATTGGAAATTTTATAATAGAAGTGAAAACTATGAAAATAGTTATCTGTTAAAATGAACAAACTCCCATCTGCGATATAAATAAGCACACAAATAAAAGCAGCCCTCACGAAACGATGTTCGTAAAGACTGCTTGGTAGCATGTGTTCAAGCCATAAATATTACAAGTTCTGCTTAATTCCCTGAGCAAGTTACACCTGCTGTTTCCGCACGCCCTTGCTCAATCAAGCGGTATGCTCGTTCCACTTCTTCTTCCGTAGGGGAAGGCACGCCATCCAGCGGATAGACCTTGCCCAGTGCTTCCCATTTGTATATTCCCATCTGATGATAAGGGAGAATTTCGAACTTCTCCACGCCGTTCAGTGTACCAATAAAACGTCCCAGGTCCAGCAGGTCCTGCTCCTGATCATGAATGCCAGGCACATATACATGTCTGATCCACATCTTCCTGCCATGTTCAGATAGCCATCTTGCTGTATTTAATGTACGTTCATTCGATTTACCCGTCAGCTTGATATGCTTCTCATCATCAATATGTTTCAAATCCAGCAATACAAGGTCTGTGTTGTCCAGCAGCTCATGAATTCGATCCGGTTCATTGAAGCCGTTGCTGTCCAGCGTAGTATGAAGTCCCCATCGACGTTTAACCTCTTTGAACACATCTGCAACAAAGTGTGCCTGAAGTGTCGGTTCACCGCCAGAAACGGTAAGTCCCCCGCCCGAGCTGCGGTAATAAGTCAGATACGGCTCAATCTCGGCCAGTACCTCCTCCAAGCTCATCTCTTTCCCGCCATCCAGTGCCCATGTGTCAGGATTATGACAATATTGGCATTTGAGCAGGCATCCTTGCATAAAAAGCACAAAGCGGATGCCAGGGCCGTCAACCGTCCCGAAAGTTTCGAGTGAATGAATATGTCCTTTAACCATGCTGCCTCTTCCTTTCTGTACCCGCATCCGCCATGCGTTTTTATTTTAAAGATAAAATACCTCTGTATACAGTGTCGGCTTACATCGAACCGTGGAATGTACGGTTAATGACATCGAGCTGTTGCTCGCGTGTCAGTTTAATGAAGTTAACTGCGTAACCGGATACCCGTACGGTCAGTTGCGGATAATTTTCCGGATGATCCATTGCATCGATCAACTGCTGACGATCAAATACGTTTACGTTAAGGTGATGCGCATTTTGACCAAAGTATCCATCCATCATTGCTGTCAGATTGGATTTACGTGCTGCATCTTCTTTACCCAGTGCTTTTGGCACGATGGAGAAGGTGTTGGAAATACCGTCCAGGCTGTGTTCATAAGGCAGTTTCGCTACAGAACCAAGAGATGCCAGCGCACCTTTTTTATCCCGACCATGCATCGGGTTTGCCCCTGGTGCAAACGGTTCGCCTGCTTTACGTCCATCTGGTGTTGTTCCTGTTTTCTTACCGTACACCACATTGGAAGTAATGGTCAGTACGGATTGTGTTGGCATTGCATTACGATATGCTTTGTGTTTGCGAATCATACCCATGAAGGTTTCCACCAACTCAACAGCAATGCTGTCTACACTGTCATCGTTGTTACCGTAGCAAGGGAATTCACCTTCAATTTCAAAGTCAATTGCGATGCCTTGTTCGTTGCGGATCGGTTTAACTTTGGCATATTTGATTGCACTGAGTGAGTCGGCCGCAACCGAGAGTCCGGCAATACCGCAAGCCATCGTGCGCAAAATGTCACGGTCATGGAGTGCCATTTCGATCCGTTCGTAGCTGTATTTATCATGCATGTAGTGGATCACATTCAGTGTGTTCATGTACAGTTTAGCCAGCCACTCCATCATCGGTTTGAAGCGTTTCATCACTTCGTTGTAATCCAGCACTTCACTTGTAATGGCAGGGTACTCTGGACCAACCTGTGCTCCTGATTTTTCATCACGTCCACCGTTGATTGCGTACAGCAAAGCTTTGGCCAAGTTGGCACGTGCACCGAAGAACTGCATTTGTTTACCGATCTTCATCGCGGATACACAGCATGCAATACCATAATCGTCACCGTAGATCGGACGCATCAGATCATCATTCTCATACTGAATGGAGCTGGTTTCAATGGATACTTTACTGCAGTAATCTTTGAAGGCTTCAGGCAGTTTGGTAGACCACAGTACGGTCAGGTTCGGCTCTGGTGCTGGACCCAGATTGTGCAGTGTGTGCAGGAAGCGGAAGCTGTTTTTGGTTACGCGTGTTTCACCATTAACGGACATTCCCCCGATGGACTCGGTTACCCATGTTGGGTCACCACTGAACAATTCGTTGTAATCCGGTGTGCGCAGGAATTTCACAATCCGCAATTTCATAACAAAGTGGTCAACCAGCTCTTGAGCCTGTTCTTCTGTCAGCACACCTTCTTGCAGGTCACGTTCAATGTAGATATCCAGGAAAGAAGACACACGTCCAAGGGACATCGCCGCACCGTTCTGTTCTTTGATGGCTGCGAGGTAACCGAAATACAACCATTGGAATGCTTCTTTTGCTGTTGTCGCTGGCAAGGAAATATCGAAGCCGTGCATTTCGCCCAGTTGCTTCAGTTCTTGCAATGCACGAATCTGTTCGGACAATTCTTCGCGAAGGCGAATCACATCTTCATCAATAACATCTACTTCAAGTGCGTTGAGCTCGCCTTTTTTGTGACGAATCAGGAAATCTACCCCGTACAAAGCAACCCGGCGATAGTCACCGATAATCCGGCCGCGGCCGTATGCATCCGGCAGACCTGTAATGATCCCTGCTTTACGTGCTGCACGCATCTCTGAAGTGTAAGCGTCGAATACACCCTGGTTATGCGTTTTGCGAATGTTTGTAAATATATCAATGACAGCTTGAGGCATTTCAAAACCATATGCTTCACATGCGTCAATCATCATACGAATTCCGCCGAATGGCTGAATGGAACGTTTGAATGGTGCATCTGTTTGCACACCGACAATCTGCTCTTTGGACTGATCCAGATAACCCGGTTGATGAGAAGTGATGGTTGAAGGGGTATTCACATCCACATCAAGCACTCCGCCATTGTCCCGTTCTTTTTTGGTTAAATCGGATACGATATCCCACAATTCTTTGGTATTCTGGGTAGCGCCTGCGAGGAAAGACTCATCCCCGTAATAAGGAGACAGGTTGTGCACCAGAAAATCATTCACATCTACGGTCTTGGTCCAAGTTCCTTTAGTAAAGTTTCTCCAGCCTGTTTGTTGTTTGACATCTTTTTCGATCACCGACATCTTAATCCCTCCGCTTTTTTGGATTTCTGGACACATCACATTGCTGCAGTACACGTATCATCAGATGTCCAGATCCGCGATTGATGTGAATTGTTTCACATGAGCCGGAACACGTTCTCTCTAGTTGGGAACCGGAACCGCGGAATGAATGTTTTTCTTACATTTTCAGTATACGTCTTGGTGCTTTCACCATCTGTGATTTTTGTCACAAAGCCAGCAATATACGTCACTCTGGCTGGGCGTTGTCTTCATTGCACATAGGTTGGAGTTGAGTTCACACTAGGCCACTCCGCGGGCAGCACAACTTCCGATCGCTGTTATCCCCGGATTTTTTCGATTCACTTTTTCCAAAGTGAAAATCCGGGGATAAAGGCGAACGCTCCGCTTCTCCAGTTTGTCCTGCCCGCTCCGTTAACGTGCGAACCTCTATTGTGCAAACAGCCACCTCCCCTCGTCGTTCCTCTTCCCTTTGGGGAGTGGTTGCTCCGCTACGCTCAGAGCAACCAAGGACTTTTCGGAGGTTCCTGAAAAACGGGCGCTCTGCCTCTCCGTTTTTCTGCCCATCTCTTTTGGTCTGCTTTCGTTGGTGCGCTGCGCGTGCTGTCTTCGTGCGGGCCCGCGACTGGACGCTCCTGAAAAACGGGCGCTCTGCTTCTCCATTTTTCTGCCCATCTCTTTTGATTTGCTTGCCTGGTACGCTGCGCGTGCTGTCTTCGTGCGGGCCTCGACTGAACGTTCCTGAAAAACGGACGCTCGCCTCTCCGTTTTTCTGCCCATCTCTTGTGGGGTTATCTCCCCTTTCCCACCTCCTTTCCTGCTTCTCTAATCCTTTGGCGACGATACGGCAATCGGGGCTCCCCAGCCTGGGGAACCCTGTGCAATTGCCTCAACCTTCGTGGTTGATGTTATTTATGCTGCTTGTTATTCAAACTTGCCATAGAATGCGTTGCGGTATACATCAGCCAGCTCAGTCACCAGCGGCAGTTTTGGATTCGCTGTTGTACACTGGTCTTCGAATGCACGATCTGCCAGATAGTCAACATGTGCTTCGAAGTCTTTGGCGTCAAATCCGATTTCCTGGAATGATTCCTCAATGCCCAGTTTTTTGTTCAGATCACGAATCGCTTTGATCAGGCTGTTTACGCCCTCTTCAGTTGTGCGAGCCGGCAATCCGAGAATACGTGCGATTTCAGCGTAACGCTCGTCAGCTACAAAGTGCGAATATTTCGGGAACGATGCAAATTTCGTCGGTTTTTTTGCATTGTAGCGAATCACGTGTGGCATCAGAATTGCATTTGTACGACCGTGTGCAGTGTGGTACTGACCGCCCCATTTGTGCGCCAAGCTGTGGTTAATTCCCAAGAATGCGTTGGCAAAGGCCATACCGGCAATGGTCGAAGCATTATGCATTTTTTCGCGAGCCAGTTTATCCCCTTGCAGTGCCGATTGCTCCAGATATTGGAACACCAGTTGAATTGCTTTGATGGCCAGGCCGTCTGTGTAATCATTCGCCATTACGGATACATAAGCTTCGATGGCGTGAGTCAGGACGTCCATCCCTGTATCAGCTACTGCTGTTTTTGGCAAGCTGTATACGAATTCCGGGTCCACAATCGCTACGTCCGGTGTCAGCTCATAGTCAGCCAGCGGATATTTGGTATTGCCTTGCTCTTTATCTGTGATTACTGCGAACGATGTAACTTCAGAACCTGTACCTGATGTGGTCGGGATCGCAACAAATTTTGCTTTGATGCCGAGTTTAGGATATTTGTAGATCCGTTTGCGGATATCCATAAATTTTTGTTTCAGGTTGTTGAAGTCTGTATCCGGATATTCATAGAACAGCCACATCGCTTTGGCAGCATCCATTGGTGATCCGCCGCCGAGTGCAATAATGCAGTCAGGCTGGAAGCGATCCATCATCGCTTTACCACGATCTACTGTTGTTGTGGATGGATCTGGCTCAACTTCAGAGAATACTTCGATGGCAACCGGTGTTTGACGCTGACGCAGATAGTGCTCTACTTTTTCCACATAACCAAGTTTGACCATCATGGCATCGGTAATGATTGCTACGCGAGTAATATCCGGCATTTTGGCAAGATATTGTGTTGCGCCTTTTTCGAAGTAGACTTTGTTCGGTACTTTGAACCATTGCATATTCACGGTACGGCGAGCCACCCTTTTCACGTTGATTAAGTTCACAGCTGTAACGTTCGAAGAAGTTGAGTTACGTCCATACGAGCCGCATCCAAGAGTCAATGATGGCATATTGGTATTGTAGATATCACCGATCGCGCCGTGTGTGGATGGGGAGTTCACGATAATCCGTCCTGTTTGCAGGCGATCTGCAAATTGGTTGATTACTTCTTCATTGTTCGAGTGAATAACGGAGGAGTGACCCATACCACCAAACGCTACCACTTCTGCTGCACGCTCGATCCCGTCTTTTGCTGTTTTTACTTTGTAACAAGCGAGCACCGGACTCAATTTCTCTGCAGATAACGGGAATTTTGTACCCACGCCTTCAATCTCGGCTACCAGAATTTTAGTACCTGCCGGTACTTCAATTCCGCACATTTTTGCAATGTTCACAGCGGACTGACCTACAATTGCCGGATTAACCGCACATTTCTCTGCGTTGATTGCACCTGCTGTCAATTTGGCCGCTTCATCCTTGTTGACGAAGTAACAGCCGTTCGCAATCATTTTCTTTTTCACTTGATCAAAGATCGGCTCTTCAATGATTACCGCTTGTTCAGATGCACAGATCATACCGTTATCGAAAGATTTCGACAAAATCAAATCCGTTACCGCCTGATTGATATCTGCACTTTTCTCAATAAAGCATGGTACGTTACCAGGTCCTACGCCGAGTGCAGGTTTACCACAGCTGTACGCTGCTCGAACCATTCCTGATCCACCTGTTGCCAGGATGAGCGCTACATCATTGTGATTCATGAGTGCGTTGGTGCGATCCATGGATGGATCGTCGATCCACTGGATACAGCCAGCCGGAGCACCGTGCTTCACAGCAGCTTCTAGCAAGATTTTTGCCGCCTCGCGGCTGCAGTTCTGTGCAGATGGGTGGAAACCAAAGATGATCGGGTTACGTGTTTTGATCGCAATCAATGCTTTGAACATCGTGGTTGACGTCGGATTGGTTACTGGCGTAATCCCCATAATGATGCCAACGGGCTCCGCAATTTTCTGAAAGCTGTCGTACTCGTTATCCTCAATGACACCTACTGTTTTTTCGTATTTAATGCTATTATAGATGTATTCAGTTGCAAAAATATTTTTAGTGATTTTATCTTCATAAACACCGCGGCCTGTTTCCTCAACGGCCATTTTGGCGAGCAGCATATGTTTATCCAGTCCCGCAAGCGCCATCGCCTGCACAATCCGGTCAATTTGTTCCTGATCCATGGACATGAATGCTGCATGTGCTTTGTTTGCTTTGTCGATTAACGTTTGAATATACTGACCTGCTGTCGGTTCTTTTACTGGGGCGACCTCATTCTTCACAGCCATCTCCCTCATCCTCCTAAAGGTTCGTATTGTTTGTCTCTCTTCTTTACATGCACATCGTACCATGCGTAAAAGAATAAATATGTGATTTTTTTCACAAAGTATAACAAATTTTATTTAAGTTTTTAACAGCCTTCGGCAAGCCCTCTTCCCCTGTTATTTTGCTTCCTATTTTAAATATAGTGCTGTCAGACTCATACTTCCCTTTTGAAAGTGAATTTAATCACAATGTTTGAAATTTCGCCATTTTTACAGGCTTTCCATGCCCCTCAAACCCCAGGATTAGGTATATACTGAACTTAAAAATTGAACCACCGCAATTTGTACCGTACCTCCACACGGCCGAGATGACCAGATCAGGATGGCACAGCTTGCGGCAAACCACGGGGCTGTTTTTATTAAAGGATAGCCGTCGATGGATACAAAGGGGAGAGCAACGTATGGGAGATTTAACAAACGTACTGGAAAAACGCGGTAACACCAGCTGTTTCTCGGAAGTCAATTTTAATCATCTGCTCGTCACAATGAAGGACCGTACTTACCCGGAAGGAACACACCTCTACTGGGAAGGTGACGTCTCCGACAAGCTTTATTATATGAAACGGGGGCGTGCCCAGATTACCAAATCCACCGACGAAGGCAAGGAACTGATCATGTATATGTATCAGACTGGTGATATGATCGGGCAGGCCGATCCCTTCTTTGGTTCCAGACACAGCTTTTCGGCAGAAGTGCTGGAGGACAGCGAGATTGGTGTGCTGGAGCACAAGGACCTGGAAATGCTGATCTGCCAGCATTGTGACTTTGCCATTGATTTTATGAAATGGATGGGCATTCACCACCGTCTGACGCAAACCAAATTCCGTGATCTGATGTTATACGGAAAACCCGGGGCCCTCTGCTCTACGCTGATCCGGCTGTCGAATTCCTATGGGGAAGCGCATGGGGATCATGTGATTATTCATAAAAAAATTACGCACACGGACCTGTCCAATATGATTGGTGCTACCCGTGAAAGTGTAAACCGCATGCTCAGCGATCTTCGTAAAAAAGACGCGCTCGAATATGACAACGGCATGATTGTCATTAAAGACTTGAAAATGCTGCAGGGCATCTGTCATTGCGAACTGTGTCCGAATGAAATTTGCCGCATCTGATGCGAAAAATCAAGTAATCAAGCAATTCACCGAAGCGTTTCGGCAAAATTGGTTGTCATACTCAATGCTTAATGCTTAATGCTTAATTACACAAGAAAAAGCCCAACCTGGTTAAAACCGTTGGGCTTTTCCTGCTTCATTCTATATGTCAGGCTCATTCAGGAAACTTTGGCCAGTTCGAGCTTTATCGCATCCCGCGGACTTAATTTCATATCCAGACCGTTCTCCATTAGCTCCTTGTCATTCACCATAATAACCCAGCGCTCATTCATACCAGGGATAACATTTTCTACGGCAACAACAAATTTGTTATTTTCCGACATACGCACAACACCACTCGATTTTAATACGTCACGAACCGTGCACTCCTGTACATAAATGCCGGCATATTGCCGTTTCAGACTTGGCTTGATGCTGCCGCCACTCACTTTCAGCAGGGTTGTCTGATATGCGACTCCATCCCCACCACGATCAGCAGCTTTGACATATATAGTAACCTCATCTTTGGCATGAAGCTCGATATCCCAGTTTTCCTGTTCAATGTCCTTGCCATTCAGCTTCACTGCCCAGGTCAAGGAAGAATCCAGCGAAACCTCACCAACGGATTGGATCCGTTTGCCGTCTGCCGTAAAATCAACCAGCCCGCTGTTCAGCAGTGCTTTTTTGAGCGTCAGACCTTGACTGAAATCACGTTTGATGGACTTGGTCGCATCAGGTAAAAACGTACTGCCATCAATCGAAACTGTAATTGTATTGGCCGAATCCTTTTCCGAGACAACCGGCTGCTCTGCTGGCTGCGGCTCTCGGGTACAGCCCGTTAGAACGGCGAGTATAAGCAAACATAGACCTATGTAACCGGGAATTGTCTTCATCATGTAGGTAACACCACCCTGCGTAAAATCATTCACCCTGTTGTCCATAACCTCTATTATGGCACATTCCTTCATAAAAAACAGTATCAAAGCCGTTACTTTTATCAGGCAGCCTTCTCCTGTAACAGACAAATCAAAAAAGGCCCCTGCGATAAGGGCCCTCTATACCAGCGTTTGTCCGGCTTTGGACAAGACTGACTATTGTACAAAAGCTTGCATATATGTTCGGCCTCCGTCCCCATCCTTCAGATAAGGATTGAGTCCAAAAGTTTGAGTCTCGGATACAAATACACCTGTTAACAAACGGCCTTCCAGAAGCTCACCATCAACCTGCACACAGCAGGAAGGAGCATCCACGTATTCCTGATAAAGCGGAATATATCCGTAGGGCTGATGAATTTTGAACAGCTTCCCCTGCTCATTAAACGGGCGATCCGAGAAGTAGGTGGGCACGATATAACGTGCGATAACATCCAGTTCCTCCGTTGTATAGAATGGCTCGTCACCCAGCCATGGGGCCAGCATTCGAATTTTTTCATATTGTGACCAGACGACTGCCTGAATCAGCATCTCGATCTGCACCCGTTTACCATTCGCTGCCTTCATATAGAGCCGATCGCTAAGAAGTTGTTGTTTTTCATGAGCGCTCTTCTCATCCGGTACCCTCAGCTCACAACCGATACATTTCCAGCCGCCAGGCGCCTGAATCCACTTTTGCAGCACTGCCGGAGACGACACCAAGCCAGTAAAGTCGATCATATGATCTTCGGCTTGAGGGGGGTTATCCTGGTCCTCATGTGAATTGGCTGTGCGCCTGAACAGTTCCGCCGTTTTCTGATAAATGAGATGAACCTGAATGGATGCGCTCTCAAGTTCCGCAATATCTTGTTTGCCGTAGCGTATTTCACGGGATAAGCTTTCTTCTCTCATGACAAGTGGCCTCCTTCGCTCCGGCCGCCTGCGGCCATTTTCTATAGATTATACTACATCTCATGACAACATGTGCACAGGGCGCAAGAAAAAGCACGTTCCAACCGGTTTCAGAAGACAAAAAACTCCTGATTCCAAGGAAATCAAGGAGTTTTTGTTTTTGTTTGCTTCAGGCCGCACACCTCGGGTTTACTCAACCCAATGCTCTGCCCAGTCTTGAATCTGATTCATTACAGGCTGTAAGGCTTTGCCCTTCTCGGTCAGCTCATATTCAATTCTCACAGGTGTTTCAGGATACACATGGCGTACCAGAATACCTTCGCTCTCCAGGTCTTTCATCCGTTCAGACAACATCTTGTCACTCATGGACGGAATCAGATTGGAGATGTCCTTAAATCGCTTTGAACCACTCATTAATGTCTGGATAATCAAACCGTTCCAGCGTTTGCCCAAAAAAGAAAACGCCGTTTCAAAACGCGGACACATCCGCAAATCTTGATCTTCCACTTTCATCACCTCTTTAGAGATCAATCTGCTTACATTTTGTTAGTATATTTCATAATAACATATTTAAACTGTAAAGAAAACGCCTGCCTCAAAAAACTTCAAATTTTAGAAGCGAGACTTCGAACTAACACCTACAGTATACAACACGTAGCGTCAGGTAACCATGGAAAAAATCGTTTAACAACCATTATAATTATAATACCCAAAAAAAGCCCTTCTGCCACAGTTCTGCAACCGGGAGAAGGGCTCTTGAGCTATTTCAGTCATTTTATGAAAATCGTCCATGGATAAAACTGCTGCGGCTTAGACCAGCACGCCACCAATTGGTCTTGCAGGTTCACTCTTGCCATATTGCGGTTTGAAGCTGCGGGCCGGATAAGCCCACTTTACAGCGTTGCTGATCACTTTTAAAATCTCCGGATGGTAATAGGTCGGGTATGTCTCGTGGCCTGGACGGAAATAAAAGATTTTACCTTCACCGCGGCGGAATGTGCATCCGCTTCGGAACACCTCTCCACCTTGAAAGTTGCTGACAAATATCAGCTCATCCGGCACGGGAATATCGAAGAACTCACCGTACATTTCTTCTTTTTCCAAAACAATCTTGCCCTCGATGCCTTCAGCAATCGGGTGCGACGGATTGACACACCATACAATCTCCTGCTCATCTGCTACACGCCACTTGAGATCACAGCTTGTTCCCATCAGCGCCTTGAAGGGTTTGGAAAAATGCCCGGAATGCAGCACGATCATACCCATACCGCTCAATACACGCTGTGTAACCTTCTGTACAATCTCATCACTCACGCGATCATGTGCCATATGTCCCCACCATATCAACACATCTGTGGAATCCAGCACTTCATCACTCAGACCGTGTTCGGGCTGATCCAGAGTAGCTGTACGTATCGCAAATCCTTCACCGCCAAGTCCGTCAGCAAGTGCACGGTGCAGACCGTCCGGATAAACTTCTTTTACTTCATCATGGATTTTCTCATGGACAAATTCATTCCAAATGGTGACGTTGATCATATTTAATTTCCCCCTAGTGTAGCTCTAAACCCACCACATATCGCCCAGCGGCTCTTCGATCAATACTTGCTGGAGATTTTGTACGGCTTTAGAGAAGCCTTCTTCTACTGACATCAGACCGTCTTCATGTTCAATACTTACAACATAATCATAACCAACCAGACGCAGGGCACTCATAATATCAGCCCACGTTTTGTTATCATGTCCGTAACCCACGGAGCGGAACTGCCACGCACGATCCAGCATGTTGGTGTAGTCCTGCATGTCCGTTACGCCGTGTTTGTTCACGTTCACCGGATCAATCGTTGTATCCTTGGCATGGAAGTGATGGATTGCATTTTCACGACCCAGAATGTGAATCGCCTGCACCGGATCAATGCCTTGCCACCACATATGGCTTGGGTCAAGGTTGGCACCAATGACTTCACCTGCTGCTTCACGCAATCTTAACAACGTTGCTGGTGTATGCACCGAGAAGCCTCCATGCAGCTCCAGACCTACTTTTACGTTGCGATCCGCAGCGAATTTCCCCCACTCGGTCCAGTAAGGAATGACTTTGTTTTCCCACTGCCATTTCAGCACTTCCTGGAAATCATTCGGCCAAGGCGCAACAGGCCAGTTCGGATATTTCGCATCTTCATGGTCACCAGGGCAGCCGGAGAATGTATTGACAACAGGCACTTCCAGCTTCTCAGCCAGCTCGACCGATTTTACAAAGTCATCGTGAAAACCTTTGGCAATGTCCTTCTGCGGATGCAGCGGGTTACCATGGCAGCTGAGCGCGCTGATGGTTAGGCCGCGGGATTCCACTGCATTTTTGAAGTTTTTCAGAGCTTGGGGGTTGCTCAGCAATTCATCAGGCTTACAGTGAGCATTCCCCGGATGTCCGCCTGTTCCGATCTCTACTGCTTTGAGTCCTTTTGAAGCTACAAAATCAAGTGCATCCTCTAATTTACGTCCACCGAAAAGTACCAAAAATACGCCGAGTTTCAAGTGCGATTCCTCCCAGAATTTAGATGTTTTATGTTTACTGTGTTTTGCTTGTTACGTATGATTGCTGTGTTTAGCTCGTTCCGTTCTTCTGCTTGTTTAGTTATTGTGGAAAAACAAGCAGAATTCTATCCGAAAATTTAATGCGATTCTACCGTTTTATTTTCGGAAGGGTCGGTTGTTACAACGCTGTCATAGGTGCTCTCCAGATGAATGTGCTTGCCTTCAAGAGAAGAACGCTGGAAGGCATGCATGGCCTCAAGCACATGATACGCCAGCTTGCCGCTTGCCTTGTGCTCGCGTCCCGCCCAGATCGACTGTACCATCTCGGTCACGCCGATGCCGCGCTCGTTATGCCCGCTTTCGAATGCCGGTTTCACCGTTTCCCAGACGTCTTGACCATAACGGCGAATCTTCACTTCGCCATTAAAGAAGTTAGGGTCCGGCACACTAAGCGTGCCTTCGGTACCGTAAATTTCGATACGCGGCAGATCAGAAGCCCCGCGGATATCAAAGCTCGTAATCATCGTCACGATGGCTCCATCGGCAAAATCAATCGTTCCAGCCAGATGGGTCGGTGTTTCTACGCGAAGCGCCGTTCCTTCCTTCGGACCTGAACCGATTTTGCGATCCGCAATCTGAATGCCTGCAGATGCACTGATCCGGCGAATCGGACCTAGCAAAGTGATGAGAGCCGTCAAATAATACGGTCCCATGTCAAACATCGGCCCGCCTCCTGCCACATAGAAAAACTCGGGATCAGGATGCCAGGCCTCCGGCCCTCCGCCCATAAAGAAGGAAGTTGCGGCAATCGGCTTGCCAATCAGACCTTCTTCTATCGCTTTACGAGCGGTTTGAATGCCAGAGCCTAGGAACGTATCCGGCGCTGAGCCAACATATAATCCCTTTTCCTCGGCAAGCTCAATCACTTTGCGTCCATCCTCCAGCGAAATGGCCAGTGGTTTCTCGGCATAGACATGTTTGCCTGCTTCAAGTGCAGCCAGATCCGTGATGGCATGACTGCCAGGAACCGTAAGGTTCAGCACAAGTTCAATCTCATTATTTTGTAACAACTCATCTACATTGTAAACGTTTGCGATATTAAATTCATCTGCCCGCTCCTGAGCACGCTCACGAATCAGGTCAGCGACCGCCACAACCTCGATATATGGGTTTGTTTTGAGATTCTCCAGGTAGATGGCACTAATGTTACCACACCCGATGATGCCTGCTTTCATTTTCTCCACAACGATGTTCATCTCCTTACGCACATGTGAGAATGCATGTTCAGCTGTTTGAAATGCTTGTTGGCACTGTGGATCATTATTGCTGCTCAACTCTATATCTATGGTATTCTGTTTGCGCTTCAATTAAAATGAATAATATGATTGAAACATGAACTATCTGGTCATAATTTTTGCAATCACACAAGGAGTAGACTTATGCCAACAGACTTTTCCTGCCAGGTTCTTACAGCTGGCTTTTCATTTCATCGCAAGCCCTACAGCATGGTACAGCTGGACGGAGTGAAAAATTATTTGATGCGTCTGCAAACGGATGGACGCTGCCGTGCTCGTATTGACGGCTCCATGTCCATGGTGGACGCGGGAGACCTGCTTCTTTTTGACCCGGATGAGCCTTATGAGCTGCGAATAGATAACGAGTATAACCCGATGGGGGAGCGACTTGTGGAGAGTGGGGACTATCATATCTTCTTCAATGGTTCCTGGGTGGATGAGTGGTGGAAACGCCATAAACGGCCAACCCGGATCAAGGTTGAATTGTCCGAGAGCCTGTTAACCCTGTTCAGACAGCTAATTCTGGAGCAGCGCCGCCTGTCCAATCCTTATCCCGAGATTTCGAGCTATTATATGCGGATTTTGTGTCTTGAGGTGGACCGCTTGCTCTCGGAGCATCCGACCAATACCAAGACCAATCATGTAGCCTATGAAATAAAAAATTATATCGAGGAGAACGCCTCTTCGTTGTTCAAGCTGAGCGATGTAGCAACCCATCTGGGAATCAGCGTGTCGCGAGGTGTGCACATTTTCAAAGAGACGTTTGGCAAAAGCATTATGCAGTATACGCTGGATGTGCGGCTGAATATGGCAAGAGAACGAATTATTTTCAGCCCTATGACCCTCGAACAGGTCGCTGAATCCTCCGGTTTCAACAACTATACATACTTCCACCGCGTATTCCGTTCCCGGTTCGGCATGGCACCGAAGGAGTTCCGGCTGATTCACCGGGAACAGATGTAGCGATCTATGGGGTAATGCAGCTTATTTTCGCGCGGCGATGGCCTCGGACACCACCATGGCGAGGTCATCATTGCCAAACATGGACAGCACACCCAGCACGGTATCATCTGGAATATCTCCAGCCTCTTCTTTGGATACAATCAGTTTCTGCACCTGCTGCAAACGCTCGTTGCTCTGTTGCTCCGGGTAGGCCTGGCGATACATCTCTTCCGGGTCCAGTCCGTTATTCACACACCACTGGGCAAAGACCAGAATCATCATCTCTTCTTCCTGTTTGTAGCTCTCGATCACAGCTTCCTCGATCTGTTTACTGCGTTCCTTTTGATATTCATCCATGCTGTATTGCACTCCTTCGCTTAAACTCCATTTACTTTATCGAAAAAATAAATTCTTGAGCATCTTATTCGTAGTCCGAATCCGATTTATGTTATTCCTTGATTAGCCGCTCAGCCAGCTCATGGCTGTCCATCACATAGCTTGCACTGATCAGACAATCATCCGGTGTGTCCAGACAAGCAAGAAAATGATCAACTGCACCTGCAAAACCTCTGCGCACCAGCACCGAATCCCAGCTGCCAAACGTTTCTCTGGATTCCAGTCCACCCTGCTCGGCATAATGAGCTGAATCCATATTAATCACTTCCACCGATCTTCCGCCGCCATGCAGCTCTATCTTCTCCAGATCAGCACCTGCTGCGCGAATCATATCAAAGTGTGCGAGCGCAGTCTTCCCTTGCTTGGCTGTTCCAGCCGCGTGCAGCAGTCTGCCCTGCTCATCCACACGAAGCCACTTGTGCAAAAGCTCCGCATTATTATCGGTGTACCATAACATCAAATCCAGCAGATGAATGAGATCATCATAGATGGTCTTTGCCGCAGGAAGATCCTGCACGCCCGTGCGATGTTTTGTCAGGGTTAGTGTTTCAACACCGGCTCCCCCTTGCATCCACTCTTTTGCCTTCTGATACATGGGTGCAAATCTGCGGTTGAATCCAACGGCGAGCAGCAATCCCTGTGCCTCCGCAAATGCAGTCATCTCTTCCGATTCTCTAATGGTATAGGATAACGGCTTGTCTACGTATACCGCCAGCCCCCGTTCCAGACACGACATCACAATTTCGAAATGCGCTTCCGTTGCTGTATGTACAAACACCGCATCCAGATCCCAGGATAACAGCTCTTTCAGATCGGTTGTTCCCTGCTCAATCCGGTACGTTCGCTGCAGTTCCTTTACCGGCTCCGATGAGCGATTCATGATGCCAACAACCTCAACACCCGGATGAGCGGTGAGTAACGGCAAATATACTTTACGTGCGATTCCTCCGAGTCCGATGATGGCAATTCGGGTACGCTTGATTGTTTCCATGATGAGCATTCCACCTTCAGCTTAATTCGCTTGTCAGCCTTCCTCAGTCACAAGTCCAGCCAGTAACGATCCATGTTCTATAGTGTAACCTTTCTGTACACCTCTTGCCAACAAGCCGCCTAGTCGCTTTTCAGTGATTGCAGCATTGTTCATGAAACGTCTCGGCATGGTAAACTAAGTTATACAGCAGACTGGACGCTGCTTTATCTCACCGATCAGTCTGAACAGAAAGGAGCGTTTGGCTTTTGCGAAAATGGTTATGGCTCCTCCTGTATGTTTTACTTGCCGGAGTCACGTTTATTTACAGATATGAACTGCTGGCGTGGACAGAGGTTCATCAGTCCATTCCGCTTTTATTAGCCTTGGCAACCTTGTTTGCTCTCGTGCCTGTGATTCCGTACAAAGTCATTATTATTGCATTTGGATACAGCTACGGCATGACCATGGCAGCATGGATTTGCTGGCTTGGCACAACATTGGCAGCAATGCTGGTCTACGCAGGCGCAAGAACTGTGTTCAGGCAGCAGGCCCGGGGTTATCTGGAGCGCATTCGCGGCTTGAATCGTTTTACAGTCTGGATGGAGGCGCACCCCTTCATGGGCGTGATGTCGATGCGACTGCTGCCTGTCGTACCGCAAATGGCTGTTAACATCTATGCAGGCATCACCTTTACGCCCTTCTGGGTGTTCATGGCGGCGACCGCGATTGGCAAAATGCCTGCTATTTTCGTTTTCGCCTACGCAGGTGCACAAGCTGGCTCCTCGATCTGGCTCAGTCTCGCCATTCTGGCTGGATATATGGTGCTTATGGCCATGGTTCTATTGCTGTTTCGCTACAGATCACGTAAGAAGGCCTGATCATGGGATGGAATCAACAAGTCTGATTCCTACTTGCCTCTCGTCCTGCTTGGTTGACTTGACCATTCGGGATATAATAGAAGTGTAGGCCCAATATTATATTTAAAAATTTAAAATAAAACGGGATGGCTGGTGGCAGCACCTGAACAGAGTGCGTATGACTGATCGCCAGGTGATCAACCTTTATCGAGCAGCTTAGCAGTTCAGTTCAGGTGACGAGCACCGCATCTTCGTCAGAAATGGAGTGAGTATAGCGTGGAACAACAATCATTAGAAAAAGCAACATTTGCAGGTGGATGCTTCTGGTGTATGGTATCCCCTTTTGAGGAACTGCCCGGTATTCATAAGATCGTTTCGGGCTATACAGGTGGACATACCGAGAACCCGACTTATGAAGAGGTATGCTCGGAGACGACAGGTCATGTGGAGGCGGTACAGATTACGTTTGATCCTGCCATTTTCCCATATGAAAAACTGGTTGAGCTGTTCTGGCAGCAGATTGATCCGACAGACGCAGGCGGCCAGTTCCATGACCGCGGATCATCCTATCAGACGGCCATCTTCTATCACAGTGAGGAACAGCGCAAGATCGCTGAAGCTTCCAAAGCTGCACTGGAGCAGAGCGGACGTTTTGACAAGCCCATCTTCACACCGATTCTGCCCGCCAAAACGTTCTACGAAGCAGAGGAGCATCACCAGAACTATCACCGTAAAAATCCAGCCCATTACAAACGTTACAGCAAAGGCTCAGGCCGTCAGGACTTTATCGAGCGTAACTGGTCGGGCAAAGTGGATAAAAGCGGTCTGAAGGAGCGTCTGACACCGCTGCAATATGAAGTGACTCAGAACAACGCGACTGAACCCGCGTTCCATAACGAATTCTGGGATCACCACGGGGATGGTATCTATGTCGATATCGTATCAGGAGAGCCGCTGTTCAGTTCCACGGATAAATACGATTCAGGATGCGGCTGGCCAAGTTTCACACGTCCGCTCCGGGATTATAATGTGAAGGAAAAAACGGATCTCAGCCACTTTATGATCCGTACCGAAGTCCGCAGCCGTGAAGGTGATTCCCACCTCGGACACGTTTTTCCGGATGGCCCTACGGAAGCAGGCGGGTTGCGTTATTGCATTAATTCCGCGGCACTTCGTTTTGTACCGAAAGAGGATTTGCAAAAAGAAGGCTACGGCGAGTATCGTGTTCTGTTTGAATAAATCTACGCAGTAATGCTAAAAGAGCAGCGGAATGATTCCGCTGCTCTTTTTTGATTTTGTCCTGACGACTAACTGTGATGATATGAGCTTCACATCATACTGACAATCCAGCCAATCCAGTAAGCCAGAGGAATCAGAAGAACCTGAGCCACCATTGTGCCAAAAAGGCGTGAAATCAGCATACAGCCATAAATCTGGTTCATGCGATCCAGCCGAATCTCCCCGCGAAGTGATCTGTCACTGAGCAGCGATATTCTCGGATCAATAAGGATGGTGAGCAATATAGTGGCCATGCCATTAATCAGTCCGGTCGATTGGGAGGCAGCTACAGCCTGCGCTGGATACAGATACGCAGCATACAGGCTGGATAACACACCCGTGGTGTAGATGGCGGTCACCGCTACATTGAGCAGCATTAAACGTCTTGGCATCCCGTGCTGTACCAGACGTTTAGCCATCTGCAAGGAGGGTGGCGTGATATAATATGCGGCATTGCGAAGCTTGCTGCGCTTCAGCAGATTTCGTACCATGCCAGGAATCGAACCAGCGGCTTCGAAATGCACAACCATTCTGGATGAGAGCTTGACCATGGTTGGAAAACAAAATATGGCGATTGCTGTTCCGATAGTCGCCGCCCCCATTAACCAATGAAGCTGCGTTGCAAAGTGCGGATTGGCTCCACGAGCCGCCGTATCCACCAGACTGCCAATCATAGGACCCTGCGCCATATTCGAAGTGCGAGATACGAGAAGCAAAATGCCTGCGAGTGATATCGCCAGAGCAATTCTGCGAGTACGCAGGCCCCCAAGTCGGAGCGCATATGACAAACTGTCAGCAGCATGAATCAGCATCGTAAACAGCATGGGGAGAGCAAGACTTATACTCAACATCATGTATGTACTCCTTTATTTTGGTTCTTTTGATAGATATATCCCATGAATCTTTGACTTGACGTATTATACCCCTTGCACTCTTAAAAGTATAGAACAAGACTGTAACCATCTAACCTTTGTCCCGGTCCCGTTGACTATTCACGAATCAAGCCCAGCTGCCTTTGTCTTTCTGCTGCTGCGGCGTTTGTATTCCAAGTTGCGGAGGTACATAAAGACGGACAGATGGCTCTATGGCCGCTTAGTAGAACCAATCACACCGTAAGAATGATACACACATATTGCAGGCATGATGTGACAGTTATGCAGGTTTGGTGAGAACATATTCGTTGACACAGCCACAGTCATGCATATGCTGGTGAGCCCCAGGTATAGTGTGAGTGCAAGTTTAACGATCTCAGATGATCTTATTTGTCAGGTTTTGAACGTTCTGGAATTCTAACGATTCCCAGAGGGCTTATTCCACCTAAAATCAAAGAAACTGCCCTGTTTTCATGCGAATTCATTGAAATAAGGTTTCCTGAGATCGTTAAAAATTTAAAGTAGAGAAAACACTCCATATAAGGTTTCTACGAATCGTTAGAATTTTTCCATGCTGAAAATGAGGATTTGTAGGAGGATCATCCCTAGCCGTGACGGGTTTGTTTTCATCTTTCATGTCTTATCTACTACGGAAGAATTAATGCTAGTTTCAACTAGTATGACTGTGATTGGACATGTGTTGAACTTGGTTTGATTACTTCTAAACTCTGTGATCATTGCAATGCTCCTGAGAAAACGTTTCGTTTATCTGTTCATGCAGAGGGTAATATACTAGTAACCCATACGATGTTGGAGGGATAACATATGCCATGGAACAAACAGGATTACCCCGTATCGATGAAAAATCTAAAGCCACGTATCCGGCACAAAGCCATTGAAATTGCCAATGCTCTGCTGGATGATGGATATGAGGAAGGTCGCGCGATTGCTATTGCCACAGCCAAGGCGGAGGAATGGGATGAGAATCACCCTGATCATAAGGCGTCAGGCTCTGACTCGTCCTCTCATAAATCATCTTCAGATAAACATAAACAGTCGCCCTCTTCGGAATCTTACTCTCGGGATCGGCGTCACTCCGAACCGGTCTCCTCGTCCAAGAGTCATCACAACATTCATGTTGTACCGACAGAATCGTGCTGGGCCATTAAACAAGAGGGCACATCCGATTACCATTCCACCTATGACACCAAAGCGGAGGCTGTGAATGCCGCAAGAGAACTGAGCAGCAAGCAGCATATTCGAGCCATCATTCATAATCAGGATGGGCAGATCACTCGTTCTATCAAATCATAATTTATCGACTCTTTCGTTGCACATATCACTCTTATGTTAAGGCGCATTCAGCATAACAAAAAATCCCTCTTGCTGCGAAGTTTGCAGACAAAAGGGATTCCTCTCTAAATCAAAGCTTATGTCAAGCTGATTAAAGCTTGATAACAACCGAATACTTTTCATGCCATCTGAGCTATGGATCACGATGAACCGCGTGCTCAATGTGTTACGCCTCGTGCCACGGAAGTTCGCGATGCCGCAGCATTAACCGCTTTGGCCGCAACCGACGGAATCGGCAATTTTACAGCCGATGTTGTCACCACTGCACCACGAGCCGGTACACTGACCACAAACGTAATCATTTTGCTGGCAATCCATACCGCCAGAATTGTATATAAAGTTTCTTTTACCGGAAGAAAGAAAAGTGACAATCCCAAAACGAACGCATCACTGACAAAGAAAACCGTTCCCAGCTTCCAGCCCTTCCAGCGACTGACGAGCAAAGCGAGAATATCATCTCCGCCTGTAGCTCCACCGAAGCGCAGCACGATTCCCGCGCCAATCCCGGTCAACACACCGGACAGCACTGCCGGAATCCAGAGGTTTCCGTTAAAATTCATCACCAGTGTGGAGTAACGCTCAAAGCCGTCGTAGAACAGAGAAAATGCACCCACACCAAGCAGCGCTTGGATCATAAATTTCCAGCCCTTAATGAACCAGGCCAGAATCATGACAGGAATGTCGAGCAGCAACATGCCGATCGCCGGCGATAAACCTGTTGCATATTTTCCGAGCAGGGCCAGACCAACAAATCCGCCCTCCGATAAATGATTCTGAAAGTTAATGTGATAATAAGCAAATGCCAAAATAAATGTACCAAGCAGCATAATTGCAAACTTGATCGCTTCTGTCTTCACGTGTTGTACGGTTAACGATGTTCTCTTCATACAGGTTCCCTCGCAGTTTGTAGGTTGGTTTTAAACCGACCGTACCCTGCAAAAGGTAAGCCTGGAAGAAATCATCGTGTACGTCCTTCGAATATTCATCCCAATCCCCTCTTTCGCAGAGTCAGCCGTTGTTGAAATACGGTTGGTTTACTCTACAAGGGGCGCTATGTGTATGAGAGATCGTAACGTTTCCAGATTGTCCTTGGGGAGATTGTCCTTCGGGGACTCATGGTATCCTGATCCTTTCTGTGTGTTGTGGTTAGCTGTGCTTGGTTAAATTGAAAAATAAAATGATGCATATAGTTGAACAGGTCACTTTACACTTGCCACTTCGATTGCAGTACCCTCTTTCGATCGCTGTTATCCGCGGATTTTTTTGATTCCTTTTTTCAAAAGGAAAAATCCTGTGATAAACGCGAACGCTTCGCTTCTACAGATGGGTTCTGCACTCTTCGTTAACGTGTAAAAGGGAGATCCAACTTACAGCACTGAAATTTAATTCAATTTAAATACCAAAGCTAACTTGCTTGTACTTCTATTATATAACACCAATGTGACCGGGTCTAAACAAGCAACCCAGCAAAAACACGCATAAAGCAGTCTCTGGACTGCTCCAGCCGTCATACAGGCACACCAGGATAAGCAATGCTTGCTAATGGTGCTACCTGCTCCTTTATTCTATGACCGAAGTCTTCAAATATAACAGTGCAGTCACCCAACTGTGACAATTACGGGCCTTTTTTTATTTTCTAGTCGTTTGCAAAGGAATCCTTTCCCTGATGCACATACACTATAGCAAACGGTATTGATAAATCGAATTCAAACGTTTCCAGACTTACTCTGCTGTTTATGGTATAATATAACAATTGAATCCCAATACCGTTTAAGCGAGGCGGATGAATGAAAACGTTAAAGCCAAGAGTCTTTATTGGCTGCTCGCTGGAAGCGAAGCCGATTGCAGCCGCTGTACACGAAAACTTGCGTTTTTCAGCCGAAGTCACCCCTTGGTACTCGGGGGTATTTAATCCAAGCAGTTATACTATGGACGATCTGGAAGCCGAGGTACGCACAACGGACTTTGCCATTTTTATCTTCCATCCGGATGACATATCCAAAATTCGCGGGAAGTACTACGCATCGGTTCGGGATAATACAATGCTTGAAATGGGTCTATTTATGGGCCGTCTGGGACGGAAGCGTATTTTTTTCATTCTTCCTGAGGATATTACGGATATTAAAGATGCCACCAAAGTCGAAGGACTGCGGATGCCCACCGATCTGCTCGGATTGAATCCGCTTGTATATGAGATTCGTTCTGACGGAAAATGGGCACCGGCCGTATCTGTTGCCTGCTCTAAAATTGCAGACAGCATTGAAGAGCAAGGACGCTGGAGTGATCCCGAAGCCGAGCGTATCATCGAGAAACACAAACGCTCCGAAGATCAGGCACGTCTGCAATTATTCAAACTGCTGCGTTTCTTTAGAGAATTGCTGCGCACACGCAAAGCAGATGCCCAGTTGCTTGAACGCATGAGCGATGCCCTGCGAAGTGCCTTTGTCTCGCACCCTCCATTTACTGTGCGCGGTACGGCGATCTATCGTACAGATGGTAATGGTCATATCGAGCAATTATGTGGTAATGTTGGAGAGCCGGGTAGAAAATACGACTTGACCGCTAATGATGATAAATTACCGGATGATCCTAAACGCATTCTTGTTGTCGATTCTTATCGGGAAAACAAAATCAAAGTGAATCTGTACGACGATTACCTTGAGAAAGAGTATCTGCTATGCTATCCTGTAGCCAAGAGGTATGTCATTACCGTTCATATTATTGGTCATATTGAAGCGGATGAGGCGGTATTTCAGCACATTGACTTGCAAAATCGTCAACTGTTTAACGCCATCAACGATCTGTTAGGAGGCGAACCGGAATGAGACCGGAAATGAAAAAAATAAGCAAGCGCTGGGGCAGCGAGAAGAAAGTTCGCCTTAGTTCTGCGCCTGATTCATCACGACCGGTTCCGGAACCCAAGGAAGAGGATCGTTTCCACAAACCGGCCGTACCGCTCGTCACCATCGGCCCATCACTGAAGGGCAAGGAGCGGCCATACAAGGTCATTTTAGAAAAAGAGGCGTATTATGAGAAACCTCAATATCTCGCTTAAGTTTGGCAACAACTTCACTGAGATATAGCTTTATCAGAAGACTATCGTTGCATCAGACTTTTTACTTGATTTCTAAAGTTGATGTTCACACATTCCATTTATATTGCCGCTGCAACGGCAACATGTTTACCAGGCCCCGCCTCCCATGGCTGGGCTTTTTTTGTTTTTTTACTACTTTGCTTGATTCATGATAAAGCCTGTATATTGCGCTCCTGTTGTTTGATTCATTCTAAAAATTGCTTGCACGTAAGCTGATCAATTTCATATGACATACATAAAACGTTAGAGTTAAAAGATGTATTTTGACCAACTCATCTGTTGTATCTGACCTTAGGTTTCCTGCAAAACCCATAAATTATACCTAAATTTTGGAGCTGGCTTGTCCGTTTATGCTGAACCAATTTGAAGTGATTAACAGCTGTTATTTCCTCATTTTATTGCCACTTATAACTTTATTTCCGTTGATATACAGACCTCATGCTGAAATCCATTTCCATTATTTATCGGTTGTATAACGTATGCCTATTGCATATATTGATTATAATATAAGAACACCTGTTCTGTAAACTATAAATTCCAATTATAGGTTAAGGAAGTGAATGTATGACATCCCATACTTCCGCCCCATCCCCTGCGGATGAAGATCATCGTCTGATCAAAGGCATCGTTGTGCGCACGCTTTTGCTGGATGTACTGGAACGGGATATTCGAACACTCGATACACTGCTTTTAAAAATGCCCGAGGTCTATATTCTGTCGCTCACCCGTATTCAGAATGACGTACTTAAGGAGATGCTGGGACTGCGCAAACAGATGAGAACCCGTGGAGTGAAAGTTCTGGAGGAAACGCGGGGTAAGGATGGCATTGAAACCGTTTATTTGTGCAGGGGATACATGCAGCGTTTCTATATGCTCTGGACCTTTGCACGTAATGAGGTTAAAAAAGAGCTAAGCCGACATCTGCAAATGGATCTGACACAAACCTGAGTATGATTGGTATTTTGCCATTCTTTTAATTTGGTACAATCTGTTTCCAACACGGCAGGTGAAAGAAACAAGGCTCTGCCGAGCCTCAACATTCCAGGCTAGTGATGCTGAACAGGTTGACCATTGCGTGCTCTGTCATTAAGATGGAGAAGACATATCCAACCTTCCCGATGCGGGAAAGGATATGCACACAATGTCAGTCTAATCAAGGAGCTGCACATCATGGAATCGAATTCGAATTCTCTTTATAGTTCAAAAAATAATACAGCATTACACCCACTCGTTGCCGCGGATGTGACCGAACTGATCGGCCAGACGCCTGCGGTTCGGCTCAGTCGGCTCACAGGCAGTGACTCCGCTGACGTATTCGTTAAGCTCGAGTATTTCAATCCAAGCGGCAGCGTCAAGGATCGTGCCGCCTACAACTTAATCGCCCAGGCTGAACGAGATGGTCTGCTGCAGCCTGGGGCAACCATTATTGAACCGACGAGCGGCAATACCGGGATCGGTCTTGCGATGAATGCCGCGGCCAAAGGATACAAAGCGATCCTCATCATGCCGGACAACATGTCCAGGGAGCGTATCAACATTTTGAAGGCTTACGGTGCAGAAGTTGTGCTCACGCCTGCTGCGGAGCGGATGCCTGGAGCCATTCGCAAGGCGAAGGAGCTTCAGGCTGAACTGCCGGGCAGCTTCATTCCGCAGCAGTTTGAGAATCAGGCGAATCCGGATATCCACCGGATCACGACGGCGCCCGAAATTATAGAGCAGATGGATGGCAGGCTGGACGCCTTCATCGCTACAGCCGGAACCGGCGGCACGATCACCGGAACGGGCGAAGAGCTGCGTAAGCAGCTTCCCGCCCTCCGCATCTATGCGGTGGAGCCGCAAGGTTCCCCGGTGCTGTCCGGCGGCGAGCCCGGACCGCACAAGCTCGTCGGTACAAGTCCGGGCTTCATCCCGGACATCTTGAATACCGACGTATGGGACGCCATCATCCAGGTGTCCGATGAGGACGCACTGGATACGATGCGGCAGCTTGCTGCCCGGGAAGGGCTGCTGCTCGGCCCTTCCTCTGGCGCTTCGGTGTGGGCCGCCCTTCGCATCGCGAAGGAACTGGGGCCGGGGCACCGGGTGCTCTGCATTGCGCCGGATACCGGGGAACGGTATTTGAGCATGGGTATTTTTTAACAAGGCCAACGGCAAAGATCCCTAACCCGACAATATCTACACAACAAGCTCTACGTTCATACCGCATAACAAAATCGAGAACCAAATGAATAACCGAATAGATAATCAAAATAAATAAGCCCCTGCTCAACTCGGATCATGTATCCAAGGGAACAGGAGCTTATTTTTATTTTCGCAACACAAAAGTAATCACGCAGAGCGCAGGTATGAGACATAAGACAAGAGACATGCAGCGGAAACATGAAATAACAACATAAGTTACATACATAAATGACAAGCATCAATCACAAAACATGAAATCCCTCGCCCCGTGCTACATCCATACTGCGACTACATGTTTGTTTAACGCTTAGAAACGGTTGTTACCGATTAATGTGCCAAGGTTGTCCATTCTACACCTTCTGGGAGCAGCGCTGCAATGCGGTCTTTGGCTTCCTTTTGGGTATAGATCGACTCATCCAGAATCGCCGCCGAACCGGAGTCACTGCTTGTGCGAATGAGACGTCCCAGCCCTTGCTTCACCCGCAGCAGCATATATGGAAGATCGATCTCTTCATATGGCGAAGCTGACGCATTTCGTTTGGCATTAAATACCGGGTCCTGCGGTGGATACGGAAGCGACCAGATCATGACGTTGGACAATGAAGGTCCCGGAACGTCGAGTCCTTCCCACAGATTGACGGAGCAGAGCACGCTCTCCTCATCCTGCTGGAATGCCGCGATCAGATCACTGATCTCCCGATCCCCTTCATACATAAAGCGCAGCCCCTGCGCCTCTGGCACTTGCACGATATCCTGCTTGAAGGCAAGCAGCTCCTCCATCGTACGGAACAGAATTAGTGCACGACCGCCGCTCTCCTGGAGCAAATCCGCCGCATCACGCAATCGGTTTTCATTCTCTGCATGACCGGGTACAGCTTGTTCGGCAATTTTCATCTTCATTTTATCTGCGTAATCGTACGGAGACGCCACCGAGAACGATACAAAATCGTCGATTCCCAGACTATCTGCCACATAACGGAAAGAATTGTCCACAGACAGCGTAGCCGATGAAAAGACAATCGGAATACCCGTGTTGAATACACGCTCGTTCAGAATTTCTTTTACGGTACGCGGCATGATCGACAATGTCGTCTCGTCCTCGCTCTCTTCCGCCCAGCAGATGTATCCATCCTCCTTGCGGAACAGGGACAAAGCCGTCTGGATCATATCCAAATGCTCTTCCACGACACGCATCTGATACCCATCCAGCGAAAATAATCCACTCTCGAATACCAGCTCTTCGCCGATTGCATCCAGCACACTGTTCAACCGTTCAATCTCACGCAGCAGCGGTGCTTCTACCCGAACTTCTTTCCGTTCCGAGCCAGGAATAGCCACCGTATACGTATCCAGCAAGCGGAACAAACGCTCACTGCTTTCAATTGCCTCATCCACACGCTCTGCAAGGGATTCACGAATCTCGCCTTCGAGCAGACGTGTAACCAGTTCCTCGAAAATTCGATGTTTCAGCTTGTAACTCAGTGCGTTCAGCGCGGCTTCTTCCAGCAGATGCCCTTCATCGAATACAACGGAACTGTGGTCAGGCAATAAAGGCAGTTGTCCTTCGCGTTTGCGCGCTTCATAGGTCCACACATGCTCCATGTAATAATCATGGGAACAGATGATGATATCTTTGGAACGACGGTAATGATCACGCGACAGCGTCAGGCCGCAGCGTTGTCTTTTCGGACACACGAAACAATCCTGAAACGGGTCCCAGTTAATCTTGTTCCACTGGCGGTCGTTCAGATGCGGATACTGCTTGCGGTCACCATACGGATGGAAAGCCTGAAGTGTTCCCGGCGTGTTCACGAATTCCGGCAGGCTCTCGTACACCTCTTCAATCACTGGCGCATCCTCATCGGCGAATCGGACGGCACTTAGCTTGTTCAGACAGACGTATTGGTCCGGCGACTTGCCAAGGCGTGCGTCCACTTGCAAATCCAGATGTTCAGCGAGCTTCGCAATATCTCCGCCCGGCTTCACCAGCTGTTCAATCAAGGACTCATCGGCACAGGCGATCACCGCCGGTTTGCCCGTATAACGTGCATAACAAACCGCGTAGAGCAGATAAACGAGTGTTTTACCTGTTCCTACGCCAGCCTCGGCCATAATCGTCTTTTTATCTCCATAGGCCCGTTCGAGCTGGTACGCCATAAAAATCTGTTCGTCCCGTACCTCGAAGCCGGACTCTGGCAAAATATCATAAAACACATCGGCAACCCACTCTCCCAGACGGGATACAAAAGGTTCAGCCGGATCATATGCAAAAGGGTAACGTTGTGTAGACAATCCTGGGTCAGCCTCCATTCTTAGACAAAGCGGTCCAATTTCTATTTTTCGTTTCAAAAAAGGCCGCTGGGCAAAAGTTAATTATCTCACGTGATAGATCAGGAGACAAGCTTTTTTTCACTTGGTTTACGGAGAAGCCTGGATAGGGCTATGTATAGATGTTGACCACAGGGAAAATATATACAGGAATCCAACTTCAGGAAAGGTGGTATACCGCTCCATGGATAAACATTCTTCACCATCCGGGCACTCCTCAGACCCCTCAAACGAGACGTTGACGGATCGGCAGGGCCATCCCATTACCGACAATCAGAACGTACGAACCGTGGGCAGCCGTGGCCCAACTACGTTGGAGAACTATCATTTTCTCGAAAAAATTACACACTTCGACCGCGAGCGTATCCCGGAACGGGTCGTGCATGCCCGCGGGGCTGGCGCTCATGGTGTATTTGAAGCATATGGAACGGCGGGAAATGAACCCGTATCGAAGTATACGAGAGCACGTCTTTTTCAGGAAAAAGGCAAACAAACGCCCGTGTTCGTACGCTTCTCGACCGTCATTCATGGCGGGCATTCCCCGGAGACGCTGCGGGACCCGCGCGGATTTGCCGTTAAATTTTATACCGAAGACGGCAACTGGGATTTGGTCGGCAACAATCTGAAAATCTTTTTCATCCGCGACCCGCTCAAATTCCCGGATATGGTACACGCCTTCAAGCCCGACCCGCTGACTAACGCACAGGATATGGAGCGGTTTTTCGACTTCGTCTCTCTAAGTCCAGAAGCGACACATATGGTGACCTTTCTTTTCTCTCCGTGGGGCATTCCGGCGAATTATCGTCAGATGCAGGGCTCAGGCGTTAATACATACAAATGGGTGAACCAGGACGGCAAAGGTGTGCTCATTAAATACCACTGGGAACCGTTGAAACAAGGCATTCGCAAGCTGCTGCAAGGACGTACCTTCTCCTATTCGGATACCCAGCGTCACCGTGTAGGTGCAAACTATCTACAGCTGCCTGTGAATGCGCCGAAGAACCGAGTAGCCACCAATCAAAGCGGTGGGCAAATGCAGTATAAAGTCGATCGGGCACCGGGTCAGAATCCACACGTCAACTACGAGCCTTCTTCGCTCGGAGGTTTAACTGAGGCTCAGCCGCGTGGTAAAGAGCATGAACCGCTGGTGGAAGGCCATCTGGTGCGGGAGAAAATTGAGCGTACCAATGATTTTGGACAAGCCGGGGATACGTACCGGGCGTTCGAGGACTGGGAGCGAGATGAGTTAATCAGCAACATGGTCGGCGCACTGGCCCAATGCAAACCGGATATCCGGGAGCGCATGATCTCTCATTTTACCCAGGCGGATGCAGATTACGGAAGACGTGTGGCAGAAGGACTGGCTACTGTATCCACAGACGATAGTACAACAGTACAGCCGAAGCATGATCCGAGCGTTGAAGAGGCCGAAAAGCACAGTCGGGAAACGGATGGGTATTAATTGGCGTTAGATGAGCCGGACGAGTATTGTCCGTAATTGAATGAGTATTGTCGTATAAAAAGTTAGATGAGAGTATCGCCCCATGAGTCTGAATGCCAATGTTGGTAGCCGCTTATGGGGCTTTTTGTGTGGTGACAGCTGTTGATTTGGAAAAAAAATGAAGTTCAAAGCGGTGGATTAGAGATAAGTCTCATGTAATCAACTCGGGAAAAATAGGCATATTCACGTTCAATTCGGATGATGGTTCGTTAAAAAAAGGCGATCAGCCAATGATCGGATTACATTTTTCTTTTGGAAGGGATGGGATTCGGAGCAGTGATGCCTGCCCTGCCAGTCTTGAACGCAACCTGATCAAATGATTATTGATGATAACGTTTACAACATTTACCATGAAGCTGTGTCCGGGTGGATACCTTTAGCTAGCTGGACGGTAGGACGAAGCACGTGATGCTCTCATTAAAGGTACGCTCTACTCTACTCTACTCTGTTCTGCTTTGTTCTGTTCTGCTTTGTTCTGTTCTGCTTTGTTCAGTCCATACCGGTTACCCGCTAGCTCGATCTTTTATTCCAATTAACCAAGGAGGCTTGCACCATGAAATTATTCCCTTCCACATCTACTCATGCATCTGCACGATCCCAGCGTTCCCTGAAATCCAAAATGACCAGCATCTGTCTTAGTGCCGCATTCCCTCTTTTACTGTTAAGCGGTGGTTCGGTGGGTGCCGCAGAACTGCTGGAAGGCGGATTACCTGATATCTCAGCGTCAGAGTCCATGGTGAACAGTTCCAATCTTACGCTCGCTGCGGGTGATTTGTACGTGTCCCCTAACGGCTCTGCCAGCAATCCGGGAACGATAAATAGTCCGACGTCACTCGCTAACGCTCTGACCCAGATCGCTCCAGGCAAAACGATCTATCTGCGCGGCGGAACCTACAGCTTCTCGCAAACGATTACCATTGAACGCGGTAACAGCGGCACCGCCTCGCAACGCAAAAATCTGGTTGCCTACGGATCGGAAAAACCCGTCTTCGATTTCTCGGCTCAAGCCTTCGCTTCCACGAATCGGGGATTGCAAATGTTCGGAGACTACTGGTTTGTGAAAGGACTTGAAGTCAAAGGTGCGGGCGATAACGGCATCTTCATCGGGGGCAGCTACAACCGTCTGGAGCAGATCGAAGCCCACCATAACCGCGATACGGGCATTCAGATGGGACGTTATGCTTCTACTGCTGCCAAAAGTGAATGGCCTTCGTATAACGAAGTCATCCGTTCCTACTCCCACAACAACTATGACCCGGATGACGGCGAGGATGCGGACGGTTTTGCCGCCAAGTTGACGGTCGGTCCTGGGAACGTCTTTGATGGCTGCATTGCTGCCTATAACGTAGACGATGGCTGGGATCTCTATAGCAAAACAGACACAGGCGCCATCGGCGCAGTGACGATCCGTAACAGCATCGCATACGGCAACGGCGCCACAGCCGACGGAACGTCCACTTCGAACAGTGATGGTAACGGCTTCAAGCTGGGCGGCGAGAAAATTGCCGTGAATCATATTGTCGAGAACAATATTGCATTTAATAACAAAAAACATGGCTTTACCTATAACAGCAACCCGGGTTCGATTCAGATGAAAAACAATACCTCCTATAACAATGGGCAGAGCAACTTCGCCTTTGATGTAGGCACCCACATCTTCACCAACAACCTGTCCTTCCAAGGCGGCGCCAGCGACAAAACCAGCGGAACCGATGTCAGCAGCACCAACGTCTGGTGGAAAAACAAAAAAAGCGTCAACGACAAAGGCCTGCTCGCCAGCGCAGCCGATTTTGTCTCCCTCGTACCTTCGGTAACCCGTGCCGCAGACGGCACCCCTGTATTGGGTAATTTCCTGAAGCTTGCAGTTGGCAGTGATCTGATTGGGACGGGAACGCCAGCGGGGAAAAATATTGGTGCGCGGTAGGTATGGGTTGGTAAGATAAAACAATAATTTATAAACCAAAGTCCCCTCCCCCATGCCAGCCTGATCGGTGGTAATGGAGAAGGGGATTTTTGTATTGCTGTGTATTTTCTGCTGGCTCATAAGGTAGATAGGTTCTCACGGTTTGGCTAAAACTTCAATTCTTCGATCAGGTTTGACATGTTATCTTTCATGGTAGGTCACCTTAGGTAGATTGTACATCAAGGGATGAGGTGAAATGGGAATTTAGCGGGAAATGCGCTAAAATTGCTGAGAGTCACTAGCTTTAAGAAACAAGAATTAAAAATTTTTAAGACAAGTCATGTCACAAAGGTAAATGGCCGCTATCTTAGCTGTAACCTACGTTTTTATAGAAATCTAGCTAATTGGACATTTGAATTACTGAATTGATCAAATTGGTTGATTACCATCAGAACAACAAAGATTATTATTTTGAATCGGACAAATTCAAGAAGACCATATCCTTCAAGTTGTGATTCACTTAAGTTTTTCAAAAATATCCGAAGCTAAGTTCATATAAACTGAGGGCATACTTTGGGACCGTCGATAAATAAAAGTCTAAATTTAATAAAACCCACCTTAGCCTTGCGGATAGCTTCTGCTTGACCCTAATAACTTAGAATTATCTACTCGATTTCACACATGTTAAATAACCTAAATATGATAGAAAAACGATTTAAGAAAGAGACGGTCTCATAAAAATATGGTTATTTGATATGACACAGTCGGCCGTTCCCGAACATGTCAGACTTTCTTCTACTCATTATTTAAGACTCTTTTCTCTTGAATACTGTTTGGGCACACCTATTATTATCTCTTCCAAGACCAAATCTAACTCCCCATCAATAATAACCATTCATAATTAGACCTTAATATAATTCAATCAATTAGTAGCGGCCTTTTTTCGTTGGAATAAAGGGCATATTCTACTTCTTCAAATAACTCTTTACCTACTCTTTTTATTATCTGTGCCTCTCTAGTTTTCATTACTTCTATTGAAGAGTGGTCCCCCAATAAAGCCAATAAAACTAAGATTGTTTTTAAACTTGCATCAGAATTGCTACTCAGCAAAAGATGACTATGCAACCATGGCTTGAGATAATTTGATAACTCTTCTAAATTCCTCATATTATAAATCAGGACTTTATTAGTAGTAAATGATTGATTAATAGATGGGATAATTTTTTTCATGAAAGTTGCTAATCGTTTAATATTATTTTCCAAATTAATTAATTGAGAAATAATTATAGAAGTAAAAATATCATCTAATTCAAAACATTTATACAATAATTCCAACTCTTGCTCTGTTTTACCTCCATCCCATCTAGCGATGATATTAACTTTTGAATTCATACTCACTTCTTTACTATTAATGAAACTTTTAATGAGATTAATTGGAATATTTTCTTTCATCTCCATGAAAGTCAGAATCAAAAATTCAGTGTAAAAGATACTCTTATTATCATTTGATTTCAATAATATTGAAGAATCACCTTTACAAATTTTAGCTACACTGGTAGGAATCCAGTGTAACAATCTCGGATTGATATCTGTACTTTCAACCATTTTAAAAAGTACTGGCAAAGCATCAACTGCCTGTAAATCCCCAAGAGAGATGATGATTTGCTCTGTAATTCTCCCTGTCTTTTTAGTAACTTGTTCTAACATTAAAGGGATAGATTTTTCAGTATTATGCTTAGCTAAACATCTATATATCCAGCCTTCCAGTTCTTCGTCATACCTATTTTTTTTCAATCCAGCAATAAGTAAATCAGGGGTATCAGGCAAAGAAGAATAGTTGAGGTATCGAATTTCATTTAAAGCTAAGCTGATATTGCGTCCGTTAACAATATCTATGAGTTCATTTCGTAATTCAACATCTTCAATTTCAAAATACCAAGAACTAATCCATAAACTCACATTCGGATTTTTGTAATATAGAAGTTTTTTAAAAACATACTTTTGATCAATACCGCTTCTGTTTTGTAGACTTTCGACTACGTAACGTCGAACATAATCATCCTTTTGCTTATCCAACAAAAGAGCCAATAATCGAGCAGTGTTTTTTTCTCCATTATAAGCTGATAATAAGTTTGCAAGCTTATGTGCGCATGTTGAACCATCATGACCATCAGCAATAATTTCAAATAATTCAACTAAAAAGCTTTCTATTTCTTCATTTTTTTTAAAATACGAAACAATATCAATTATCTCATTTAATCTATTTAAATTTGATCTGTTATTTATAAATAAAAATTTAAAATGCTCCAGAAAGCTTGCTTGATTTTGTTCCAAAAAGAGGACATCTAAATCAACTATCGGAAAACTTAATAATTTTGGTAAAAAACATGTGCGGGATTCAATGTCATGTTTAATCACAGCCTGTAAAGTATCCTTTTTTTCATTTATATCTCCAGTTTTAAAAAAACCATTTAGTAGAAGATTCTCCTACATAGTTTACTAACGCTTGTTGTTTTATAATATTTTCACGTTCTTCATTACTGAATAAATCAAGTTTTAAGCATAAAACGGATATAATATAATCACGAATACCACTGAAGTAAAACCCAATCATTGATCGGCCATTTAAATCTGTATATTTATAAAGTAAACTATCTGCAAAAAAAATAGATGGAATAATCTGATTAATTTCTAAATTAAGTAATTCATTTAATTTAAACTCTTCTATTTGAGGGTTACCTATATTTATTAATGCGGAGGCCACTCCAACTAACAATTTCATACTTACATCAGGTGAATCATATTTTTCTAATTTTTTAAAGATATATCTTTTATCACGCGTGTTGAATAACCAATAAAAGGTAGAAAAAGAACCGCAACCTCGGTAAAATGTTTGTACCCCTACAAACTCCGAAAGGTGGCGGTTCCAT
>NZ_JACHKG010000018.1:0-130125 GCF_014203995.1 Paenibacillus sp. JGP012
ACGGACACCCTTGCCCTTGGCTAACAGTTCCTACTGCCAAGCCTGTAGCGGACTTTCACCGCCAAGTTATCGCCCGTGCCGGGCGCACTATAAATCCCGGACGCATGCTGCATCCGGGTAATGAGTTCATCGGCCAGATTGTCGGTAATCAGTTTTACATTAAGCTTCGTCGACATTGATCAGATACACTCTCTCCTGAAATCCTCCGCGCGCCTCGGCTTTATCTGCACGCAGCTTATCCAGTTGCGCCGCATTAGCTCCATGCACCTCTGCCAACGCCCGGATCACTTCGAGCATATCCGCCAGTTCTTCCAGCGCTTCCTGATCACTTCCAGCACTCATGTATTCTTCTGACTCTTCACTGAGCTTTGTTCTTAACTCTTGCTTATATTCCTCCGGGTCCAGAATGCGCGTCCGGCACTCCTTGCCGCTGGATGTGATAATATGCGGAATCTTGTCCCGCACCAATTTGTTGTATGTAGGCATGTGGTTTATCATCCTCTCTGCTCTGGAAGCTCTCCAGCTTCACGCCAGAATCTCCCTTTTTGTCATTATACCATTTGCTATGGATGGGGAGAGGTGGATTTTGTAAAGTGGTGGGAGCGATGAGAAATAAAAAAGACCCATAGCTACTCGTTTAGGAGTCGAAATGGGCCTACTTCGAAATTCGTGTTACCTATAAGGTGTTCGGGTTCACGTAACACCAATCAGAGAGATTAGAAGTTTTCAAAGCTTTATCCAGATCAGAAAATGTATACACCCAATCTTCCTCTATCCAAATTATCATCTGTGGGTGTCTCGCAAGAAAATAATACAGAAAGGTTAGGGTAACCTCTTCATTTTGATGAACTTCATCTATAATAAGCGTGTTAAAATATATTCTCCCATCATCTATCCATTCCAATTCTCTGTATTGATGTAGTGCAGGTTCATCGTACACATCGACTCTGATCGTATTATTTACCTCGCTAAGGTCTGACTCTTGTTGGTTTGAAAGTGAAATGCCTAAGGCACAATGTTTCATGTTCTGTTCCGAATCTAAATCTTGAATTCCATATATAAATGTAATTTTGCCTCCATACAGGCTTGCTGTATATCTCTCACCAAACGATCTATGGGTATATTACTGTTTTCTTCTACCAATACAAAAGCCGATGCCATTATTTCAGTACCTCCAACGAAAACAGCCCATAACTCCTCTGTTACAAGTAAAATGGGCTTATGATTATATTCATATTTATTTGTTGAACACGATATTCTCCTGTTCACTTTCAATAATCTTATTCTCGTATATCTGCCAGCACAAATGATAATCTCCATCATGATCATCTATCAAAAAATATCCTGTTATATCCTCAATGTTAGCCATCTCAGAAAGCTGCTTTTTCATAAAATCAAGATGGTACTCTCTGATATCTGCTCCATAAAAAACATATGCCGTCCAATTAATTTGCTTCTCCGGAAATGTCCAGCCAGACTGATACAGTTCCAATTTATCTTCTCCCAGTAAGCCTTCATTGTAATTCGCTGTGAAGTAATCCCGTATCTTTTTCACTTCATTAATTGTGCTCTCATCACACTCTAACCAACCTCTAACAGATACATACTTCCCCATCTCAATCCCCCAGTCCTGTTTTCACTACAATTCCCTTGTCTTCTAAATACTTTTGTATTTTGGGATGAACACCATACTTGAACCAATACTCCACTCTCAAACCATTCTCTTCAGCATACTGCATTGTGGCTTGTAGCTGTTTTTTCATTTTTTTATTGAGAAAATTATCTGGTTTATGAATAGCTGATGTCGAACGCTTTGCTTCAATTACAGCATCTGATGTGACACTATCTAACTCTCGTTCTTTCCCCTTCTCACCATATATAACTTCTTTACCACCCGTTTTCCTTCTAATCGTATCCTCGTAATGAACATCCAGAGCCTGACTGTGATGACCTTTTTCTTTCAGCATCCTTGCCTTATCTGATAATACTAATTTCTCAGAAGCATGACTACTACTTACACTAGCCCCTTCACCTGCACTGCTAGGCTGTACAGGAGGTGCTTGCTTTTGCTTAATTCCTAAATTTTGATTCGAAAACTTTAATCCATTTTTCGGAACCTTGTAGCCCCTATTAAACATTCCTGTAAAAGCCATCAACATATTACTGGCTTGCAGACTGGTTATAAGCACCCTGGCCCTATTCTCGGAAACGGGTTCTCCTGAGAATGGGTATACCCCGTTCTTCAATTCATTGACCTGATACTGCATGATATCCTCACCCTCAGGCTCAACATCAGGTGCAGATTTCATGTCCAGCGACCCGGTATCTCTCTCATACGCGCGAAGTGTCTCTGGTGTTACATTACCGTCTTTATCCGTTGGCATCATTTTACGGAATTGCGTATTATATACCATCGTGTACTCTGGTGTGTCCGGATTATGGTTCGAATTAGACTCCATTTTCTTTATTGGGATCAAACCAGCAACGGTCCCCAAGCTCACCTGTTCCTGATCCGCTTGTTGAAACCTCTCGGCAATAGCCACTAGTTCCTGAGAGGACTTCACCATGCTCTCCAGTGCACGATTCAGTACAGGACGAGATTGCTGAAAATCATAGAAGAACCGCTCCTGTGTGGCTCCTGCCCACTGAGACTCGATGAAGCCGATTCTTGCAGTCAGGTCATTCCGTATCGATTCGAGTTGCTGTCTTCCTTGCTCAATCTGTTTAGATACATGAAGTAGTTGCTCTGGTGTTACTTTTATTGTACTCATAGGGTTCTCTCCGAAGTAAATAAGATTTCACTATGTTAGCAGAAGTATGTGATATATACATCCGTCCAATATCCTGATTTTCCCTTATTATAAAAACGTTCTTTAAACACCTATACTCTTAGAGACCTATGTTCAAAAAAACTGAGCAATTTATTCACACATTGAATCAATAGATTATTTCAGCTCTGATAGTTATGCTTCAACCGATCCTCTAACTCCTTCAATATTTCTTCTGTTCGTTGAAGAAGCTTCTTGATGTTGTTTGCCTTTAGAGTCTGATCCTGTTTAAACTCCCCCATGGAGGACATATGTTGAATCGTACCGATGAACAAAGCAATATCCAATCCAGGTACAGTATCCGTATGCACCAAAGGTAAAATCTCATTCATAGTAAGCTCCTTCGGTGGATATACTGCACGATACTTTTGTATATATAATGCCTTAATCATTGAAGCAAGTGCCCAATCGCAGAGTATGAGGCAGGCTTGGAACTGATTGTGACTATGCATAATGCTGCCAAGTTTGATGTGATATTTCGAATGCTCGTGATAGCCCATGATTGTATTACGGAGTCTATAGTCATCTAGATTATGTCTGAACACAGATTGCATAGAGTAATAACGTTCTTGAAAAGGTGGGGTAAAATTTACTTGGTGATTACAATGCGCTTCGGTAATGGACCGATTTCTTGCCATTGTCATCCCTCCAATGAGTTAATACCAATATTATACAATAAAATGATACTCATAGTAATCAAATATTTATTTTGTATTCTTTATTTGGTGTTTACCTTTAGGAAACTTGTCTACACTTTTGAACATAGAGGTGAAATACCATGAACGAGGACAGAGAAGTTTTAAAATTGGTCGGAGCCAGAATTCGTGCACTACGCAAAGAAAGAGGGTATTCACAAGAATCCCTCGGAGAAAAAGGCGGTTTTCATTTTTCATACATAGGTCAGATTGAACGCGGTGAAAAAAACGTTTCTTTGGTGAACTTGGCGAAGATCGCTGAGTCCCTTGATGTAAATTTGATTCAATTATTTGCGTATGTGGAGGAACAATTTCATTTTACAGAGTCAGAAATAATTATCCAAGAGATTGTAGCTATGCTAAGAGAAGCTTCTCCAGATAGTATTCATTTGGTCAAAAATGTGATACGCGAGATTCTAAAGTGAACCCCGAGGTATACAGCGACAAAAGGCAGAACGATATAAGCCGTTCTGCCTTTTTTGGTTCTTCATTTCTATTAAATCTACTCAAACAGCCTTTGTTTTGCGGCAATTTGGGAAATTGCTGCAACCCCAAAATTCCGATTCAGCTTTATTTTTACGCTTTACCATTGCAGCCCCGCAACTACATTTAACATTAGATACTGCATTAGATAAAGTTTGCTCTTTCTTAGTAGTAGCTGTTTTTATCTTTTTATTAGATGGCACCCACTTTCCCCAACTGCGCAGTTTGCTGTCCACTAAACCGCCGTGCCAATAATCTACTTTAAATTGATCAGCTTCTTTTCTTGCTGGACCCGTAAGATCAGAAGTGGTTACGATTAAAGATAGGATACAATCATGATTCCTTTTCGCGCCTACCAGTTCCCGAACAGTCATCACCTGCACCTTATTATGATCAGCATAGCATTTTGCCTGAACAGCTGTTTTTTCGCCACGCTTATCAGTAATAACCAAATCTACTCCACCATCTCTGCCCCCAACACCAACTTCTCTTACAGTATAACCGTTGTCTCTAAAATACAGGGTCAGTAATCGTTCAAACTCTGCTCCTGTCATCTTATCTAATGGTAAAGCTAGAATCACATCGTCTGATCTGCAAGTAGAGGAGGAACGATTAAAGCTATTACTTGCTGGCTTTTTGATAGCTTGTTTCTTACGCGTGTTAGAGTTTCTTCGTTTTTTCTTTTTAGAAGGTTGTACTATTCCAGCAATAACTAATAATATAACAACACCAATAATGATCCATATAAACTCATTCATTTATTCACTCAATCCCCCTATTTTACAAAAAAAGCTAATACTTCTTTATTAGAATCTCCATAATAATTATTTCACTTGATAGATAAACTCTCCATCAACTGAGCTGAAAACTTTAAATTCTTTAAAATATATCCTTACTTCCTTGTTACGTGTAAAATACTTAAGAAGCTCATTAATATCTTTTCTTGCTTTCTTTATATCGAAATTAATTTGGTCAATTACCACTATTATTTCATATGCTGCTTTATCTATAGCTTCGATAACTGATAACTTATGATCATCTTTCCATTCAACATTATATTTAAGCTTCATTTTAGTATCTTCATCGTTCATACCATTAAAAAACTCAATAATTTGAGGAATTATGTGCCCCCATAAATCATGTATTCCTAGCTCGTTTTCAATCACCAGTAATTTTCCTAAATCTTGATCATAAACGAATCCATCACAAATTCTATTACCAATTTTCTTTTTAACGCTATAATAATTTGCCCCTTCTCCAAATATGAATTTATGATTTTTCTCCACTTCTTTCTCATAATCTCTCTCAAGTGAAAAAGTAACTTCATTAAACATTTTATTGTTAAAATATAGAACAGACTCTCCTACTGTATACTTTTTCTTTAAATCTACATTTTCTTTCTCATTATCATTTAATGCGAGTCTGAATTTTTTTGGTCTATAGTTATCATCTACTTCAAATAAATCAGCATAGTTTAACAAGAGTCTGTAGACAATATTGCGTTTCCCACGTTCCCCATGTTTATTAGGTCCAAACACATCTTTATTAATAAGATCATAAATTTCATTATAATTTAGCCAAATGTTTTCGTTTGTTTTATATATTTCAACAATATGGTCGATAATTCTCATATAAATTAACATCTCCCTTCAAAATATCCATCAAACAATACACTTATTCGCCACCACCACCATCTTCGCAGGCATCACTTCTCTTAATCGCCATACAAAGCTCATCGGTTTGTTCCCCTCATGACTCACATAATCCGCTTCACCCAGAAAGACAAATGGAGATGTGTAACCATGCTCCTCCTTATACTCCCGCACGAACAGTGCGATACGATTCCCCGTCTCCCGATGATGAATATACCGCTGTGCGGTAGCAGTGTGCTCCGATACCCGGCTCTGAGTTTGCCAGTGGAACAAGAGCTCATTAATCGCATAGTCCTCATATAGGGTGGATGGAGAGAAATCTTTGTCCGATTTGTTCAGTGTAATGAAGAAGATATCGGTCTGTTCATCTGCAAAATATTTCACGCCTTCCCGGAACGTTGGCGATTGCTCGGCATTCCAGTAGCCGAAGGCGGCGAGCACTTGGTCGATGGAGTACATACAGTGGATATCCAGTGGACAAGTGTACGGGAATGAATTGCTTTTATCCACAAATCGCAGATGCGCCAGATTATATTTGAAAATATCCACAAGCTCGGCCCGGAATGCTTCACAGGACAGCACTCGTGCCACGCCTTCTTCAATACTGCTTAGCCCCAGCTTCTCCGGTGCAGCCCGGTGGAACGTGTAATAGAACATGATGAGCATACGCTGTTCATCGGCGGTGGTAGGCTCTTTACTTTTTTCAACATAGTCGATCAGAAAAGTCAGCCAGCTGCGAGAGTTGATCGTCAGCACGGACGGCAGTCTGCGAATGTACTCCTCCTGCTCGTCCTCCACTGGCTCGGTTAGTCCGGCTTCGGCCAACAGGCCGTGGAAATACCTTTTGCCCGAACGCCCGCCATAGAATTCATATAGAGTCATCCCGTGATGCTCTACAAAATGGGCCAGAGTCAGCGGCAGCCCAGTGTCCTTCTGGAACGTTTGCAGCTTCTGAATCAAGGCTCTGCGATTGCGGCTCATCTGCTTCAGATTACGCATGACGTAATCCTTGGCTTGCTTTTCCAACTGAATAAACGTGCCGCGAGGCAGGTTCGAAAAGCCGTTCTCGACGTAGTACGAGATGGAATGTTTGGTCGCACCGATCAGGGCCCGGAATTTATCCTGGTATCTGTACTCCTGATGCGCTTGCCCGATGAAGTCGAGCACGGTCAGGCACTCTTTGCCCTCTGCGATCCGCAGCCCACGACCGAGCTGTTGCAGGAATACGGTTAAACTTTCAGTCGGACGCAGGAACAAAATCGTGTTCACCTCAGGAATATCCACGCCCTCATTGTACAGATCAACAACAAAGATCATGCGCAGTTCCCCGTTCACCAGCTGTCCTTTTGCAGAATGGCGCTCCTGTTCGCTCGACCCGCCATGCAAAGCGATAGATGGAATGCCGGCTTCGTTGAAAACTTTAGCCATATACAGCGCATGATCCACCCCTACGCAAAATCCTAATCCTTTAACATCACCCAGGTCGGTGACGTAACGGTTCAGACTTTGCATGATCTGATTGGCACGGATTTTGTTATGGGTGTACAGCTTCTCCAGTTCGTTCAGATCGTAGCCTTTTCGTGACCATTTCACTTGGGACAGATCAACGGTATCGGTGACACCAAAGTATTGAAACGGACTCAGCAGCTTCCGGTCGATGGCATCCGTCAGACGAATCTCGGCGGCAATCGTATGATCGAAGTAAGCGGTTATGTCTTTGCCATCCATCCGTTCAGGCGTCGCAGTAAGTCCTAGCAGAATCTGTGGCTCGTAGTGAGACAGCAGTTTCTGGTAGGAGGGTGCAGCGGCATGGTGGAATTCATCCACAATGATGTAGTCGTAGTAGTCTAGACTAGTTATCTCTGTCAGCTTCATGGAATTGAGGCTCTGTATGCTGACAAACAGATGCTCCAGCGCCTCTGCCCGATGACTCCCGACATGCAGCTCGCCAAAGTTCATATCCTTCAAAATATACCGAAAGGTGTCCCGGCTTTGCTTCAGAATCTCTTCCCGATGGGCGACAAAAAGAAGCTTGGTGCCCCCATGGCTTGCCCGGAATCGCTTGTAATCGAAGGCTGAGATGACCGTTTTGCCCACGCCTGTGGCGGCGACGATCAGGTTGCGGGTTCGACCATACAGCGTACGCTCGGCTTTAAGCTGTTCCAGCACTTCTTTTTGATAATCATAAGGCTGGATGTCGAGGTGGAAATGTCCGGTTTGGTCTTTTTTGCGGTTCAGCGCCGCTCTCAATTGTGCCTCATGCTCCTGATCCTCTGGAATATATCTCGTAAATTCACGGTCATTCCAGTAACTCTCGAAGGTTGCTTCAATCTTGCGCAGCACATCGAGTGAATCCTTCTCCGTCACCTTGAGATTCCACTCCATGCCACTGGTCAGGGCCGGGTTGGACAGGTTGGAAGAGCCGACATAGGCGGTGGTGAATCCGGTATCGCGGTGGAAAATGTACGTTTTGGCGTGCAGCCGGGTGACCTTGGTATCATACGAAATCTGGATTTCGGTGTTCGGTAGTTTGCCGAGCTCGGTAATCGCTTTGAGATCGGTAGCCTCCATATATGTGGTTGTGATAATCCGCAGCTTTCCCCCACCTGATGTGAATTGCTGGAGTTGTTCCAGCAGCAGGCGAAGCCCGCTGAATTTGATAAAAGACACCAGCCAGTCGATCCGGTCGGCGGTCACGATCTCTTTTTGCAGCTCCAGCAGCATGCTTGGTTCAGACTTCGCACCTGTAAATAATGAGCTTTGGGCAATTGGCGTATCCGGGCGAATGATTTTGGTATCGCGAACCGCACGGATGCTGTTCAGCTTGGAATACACATGGGTCAGCACCTCTCCCTGCTCGTCCAGTTGCAAATCGTTATACTCCTCTTCCCCCAACGTGTCCTTTAAGGTTGCTATAATCTCATTACAGGTTCGAATCTGCTCTAATACGGCCATCTTGTCTTCCGTCTGTTCCCGTACAATCTTGAGAGCTCGCCGTGTCACCGCGGCCAAATACGTGGACAACAGCTTGCGTGCTTCCTCTGCATCCAGCTTCTCGGTCCCAATGTGATACACATCCGGGTCCAGCGCCGAAATCTCCTGCCTGGTGATAGTGTTGATAAGCTGTTCATATATGCCTTGTTTCATAAATGTACCTCGCGAGAGTTAGAATGGTTGTGGATATGTAGTTGTGCTCCATTGATATTGCTTGGTATTGGTAAATATGGTCTCTACTCTATTATCGTCCAGCACGTGAGAAATTTCATTAGTTGTTTGGGTATAAAAAAAAGAGCCCCCATCGTCTCCGGACGACAGAAGTACTCCACTCTGGGTATATAACTATATTTGGCAACAACGTAGCCAATCTTCGTGAAGCCGAATCTGCTGTTATGATCGATTTCCATCCTACCTCACTCTCGGCATTTCAACACTCGTAATATGTATTCGGCTCGTTTGTTACGCTCTCTCTCTTGTCCACATCAGTAAAGTTAAGGTAATTAATGAAAAATCGTTTACCAAAACCCAATACAGAAGTTGTTTCTATTCCAAACAGACTGATTCCCGCATTCATCAATAGAGCCATCTTTATCATTCGAACCTTGGATTCAAAGCATCTCTCCAGATCATCAGAGTAAAAAAACGGCTCCTATCCCACGATAGAAGCCGCACAATGCCTTTCTTATAAACTTTAGCCAATCATCAGGACACTACAAATTGTACAACAATCGGAGTGCCATCGTTTAATGCATCACCGCCGGGGATGGTAATTGTAGTGGCGGTAACCGAGGATGTGTCTGCTGTTTGCATCAGACCATTAATATACAGGTTGTAGTAATTAAATGTAGCCGGGAAGGCTGTAGCAGCAGTACCCGCATCGTCTGTAAAGGCCGTAGCAGCGATCGCAAACGTTGCCCCTGTACCTGTTCCATCACCAATTGTCGCAGCAAATCGTAAACTGTTCTGAAATGGTGTAACCAGTGGCATATTTCTCACCTCCTACCTGACATAGTATATGTGGTAGATTTGAGACTCGTGAAGGCCAATTCAGTAGGAGGTTTAACCATTTTAACTATTGATAATTATTGCTGTTAGCTGAACAATTTCTACAATAATCGGTGTGCCTGCAAGCAATACACCACTCTGAGGAGGAAGAAACAAACTAGTGGCAGTTAACGTATAGGACCCGCCTGGCTGCAATATTCCATTAATGTAGAGATTATAATAACTTGTCGTACTGATTCCTGCAAATTCGGTTACACTCCCATCCTCATCATCCACAAAGTCCCCAGCAGGTATTGTAACCGAACTTGTTAAATCCAGATTAACCTCTGGAAAATAAAAATACCGTCCCGTTGCAGGAACGACCTGAACTCCTGCTACCGTTCCCGGTGGCCCTTGCTCACCTTGAGGGCCCGTTGGCCCCGGCTCTCCCTGAGGGCCTGCGGGCCCCTGTGCCCCGACTGCACCCTGCTCACCCGGAACACCCTGAGGGCCCATGGGGCCTTGCGCTCCTGGACTTCCGGCTTCCCCACGCTCTCCCTGAGGGCCTGCTGGACCTTGTGCACCCGGTGCTCCCTGCTCACCCGGAACACCCTGAGGGCCTATGGGACCTTGCGCTCCTGGACTTCCGGCTTCCCCACGCTCTCCCTGAGGGCCTGCTGGACCTTGTGCACCCGCTACTCCCTGCTCACCCGGAACACCCTGAGGACCCATGGGACCTTGCGCTCCTGGACTTCCCGCTTCTCCACGCTCTCCCTGAGCACCAACAGGCCCCTGAACTCCCGGCATTCCCTGTCTGCCTGCAGCACCTTGAGGCCCTATCATACCTTGGGCATCTTGCTGGCCTGCTGGTCCCTGCATTTCAAGCAGACCACCAACTATGGATTCCTGATGTCTTGGCAGGGCGATATGATCTATGCGATCAGGGCATGCTGGAATAGTCGGAATTTTTACAGGTCGTACAGTAACTTTTCGACGAGAAGTGATGCTTCTGTGTCTTCGTGTTGGCTTTATTGACTTGGCACATCGTTTTTTTCTGGAATCTTTACAACGTATCATGTATCGTTTGCTGCGTCTTTTAGCGATTCTTTTACTCCATCCCGCCCTGGAACGTGTCGCTCCTAATACGTTACGGCTCCTTCTGCTTTTCTTTGAAAGCTTCAAGATGGTCACTCTCCTTAGGCAAAAAAACGCGGTATATATGCCTTATACTATGTAATGAGCACATGTGGAGAGTGTGCTAATGACTATGACCCCATGAAATACAGCACTCTGCCTTTGCAAATGCCCTTTTTCCTTCATTGATATCTTGGATTCAAGGCCTCTCTCCAGATGTCTTCCTCCACGAAATCAATCTTTTTCTCTTCAAAATAAGCTCGCGTTTCTTGCTCCAGATCACTCAAGAGTTGTGGCCAATCTTTCTCGTTAATTTCTTTGGATTCAAAATCACCTACAATATTGAACCACCGCTGATTTAACTGCTGGTACTCCTGTATTCTGGTCTTCAGTTTAGGGGATACCGTACGATTAATTTGATCCAACGGATCGAACGTCATTTGCATTCGGTGAATTGTACGTGGCCATATGTCCTCCAGCCCCAAACGGTTGATGAATCGTGGTGCGGGTTTTACGAGCCAACTTGTTTCCTGACTGAAACTGAGATTCATCAAATTATACTTATCAATAATCTGTAACATATCTCTGAGGTTATAATGAAGCTGCCTTGCCTGCTCTCCGTCCTCAACCATCTCGTTTATGATTTTGCCATTCTCCAATATGCGTTTAAAAATACGATCATTAGTGATGATCGCACTTTTGATATCAACGATATCTTGACGGATATTCATGGTCAGGTACTGTTCGTACATCCTTTTTTCTTTGTAAAAACTGTAGGTTAGTACAAGTAAGATTACAAAGGCAAAGATGCTTCCAATCATAAAAAGTCGCTTTTTTAAAATCAAGGTATGGTTCCCTCCTCCTCATTTTATATAGTAAGAAACACCTCTACGTTTGTATGGTAGAAGTGCCTCTAAGTCATTCATCATTTCAATTATTAAAATCCATCTATATCGTTCCAGAATCAGTATAGTACCCTTTTAACTCAAATAACCTTTTCTCTACACCACTTAGGATTATACGGTATCTGACTTAGTTGCAAGATATCATCAGCTGTGTAATACCATTCGGCATCATCAAACCATAAGTAATCTTCTGGATTATCTTTAAAATACTCTACGACAAACCTGTAAATGAATTCATGCTCGTCATTTTTTATATTTTCAATGTCTAATGCCCAAAAGAAATTCTCATCCTGAGTAAGCCATGTAAAACTGTCGAGTGAATCTTCTTCGATCCGATTGACGTTAAAAGTGAAATACTTCAAATCACTTTTATTTTCTACACTTTTAAAAGTGAATTCATCTACCTCTGAAAGTGTGCCTTCCCCAGTTAAAAACATATCGCCATCATATTTAAGTTTCACTAAAATACAATATATGTGTGCTTTGTCGGCTGCCTTCTTAAAATCTTCGATCGCCTTCTCAGGAACATAATGCTCTATCTTTTTTAAAATAATAATTGAATTCACTTTTTCATAATCTCCTCTAATTCCAGTTTTCTATTTTTGTATTGTTAAAATCTATATCTCCGTATCGAAAATCTAATCCTATTTTCATAAATGGGAACTCTAAAGTTCCACTAAGTTTTTTATCGTCGACAGTAATTACACCATTTTTTCATAACAAAATTCGTTTATCATTTAATTCTAGAATGCAGTCTCCCTCTATTTCTTTTAGTATTTCACCTGTAAAGGTTATTAGCTCATTGGCCCAATTAGTATAGAAGGAATGATGTCAATTTAACAACAAAATTTCAAGTCAATATCGTCTCCGGCTGAATTGGATTTTTTTAAACATTCTTTTTCGTATAGTTCATTACTTAGCCTGGTTTCAGCTCTTCACGTAGGACTTGCTCACCTAACTATTTCAAAAATTAGGGAACTACTTGTGATGATCGTATGTATGCATTTGTTTTAAACAGTAAGAAACACCTCTACGCTTGCGGGGTAGAAGTGCTTGCTTTTTAGAATCAATTACTTGACTGCATATAAAACAATATATTTATCTCGAATTAAAATAGACAAAGAATCTTCTCTGTCTTCAATACTTTCATGACAATACAAGCCAATAATCTTATCTTTTACCGTCAAAAGCGAGAGTGCCGATACAAAAATATTCATCTTTTCTATGTGTAGAGTCTGATCCTCAATTTCAATCTCAATTTTATTCATATCAGGGCGCAGAATTTCTTCTAAACCGTACAGTACTTTACCTTCTCGAGTTTCTTTAATGATTTTATCTCCAAATAAACCTAAAAGAACTTGATAGTTGGGCTCATTTTCTTGGAATATATCAATCAATTCAATAAGTACATCACTTAATGAACTTCCTCTTAATTTCTCCTCCATTTTCTCTCTGGAATCATCTAGAAACCAAGAATCCAGATCAACTGGAGTATCATCAATTTCACCTGGAGTATATGGTCTTGTATAAAGAAACTCTCTATTCATTTTATTACCTGCCTTTTAATTTTTGGTATACTCTCCACCTATTTTTTCAGCAACTCTAGTGAATAGCATATCCCAAACTGCATCCTTATTCCCCGTTTTAAAGAATTCTTGAGCTTTGGGATCACTTCTTAATTCTTTTTGAACATTTGCAAAAATATTACCTATATTATCTGAGTTTTCTTTCCAACCTTCCACTCCTCGCTTCATGCTCAAATTGGTACCATTCGGTGATACGGCCCTTATTTCAGCCATATCAAAATCCACTGCAGTAGCTATATCCTCAAGGCTAAAAGGTCCATTCGTTGGATGATTATGTGTGAATATTGTATCTTTAGCAACATCTTTCTGATTCGTTATATTTATTGATTTCTCAGTTCCCACAACTGTTTCTCCTACTGACTTACCATCTTTATCAAAAAACTGACCGTGTTCAACCGGTTTATTTCGAATTTTATCTTCAAACTTGTTCACAGACTCTAAAACATGATATCTATTCGTTCGTTCTGACTCCGTTTTCCCCTCACTATTTTTCTCTTTCCCTCCTCCACCCGACGCGTGATGATCTTTCGAGCGCAAGGCTCTGCCAAAGATCAAATAAGACAAGGCCTGACCTACTATCGCACCTTTATAGTACCCCGACTCATCTTCATTAAGCTGCTTTTTCTGCTCATCTACAAACTGCTCGATGTCGGACCTCGCTGTTCCTGTGCCCCAAGCCGCATCCCAAGCAAATGCAATTCCTCGTCGAGCATCAACCACTTTCCCCAACGTCATATCATAGGCCAGATTGCCTAACGTACTGAACGGATGATAGAGGAACGCCTCTGCCATCTCACCCAACCCTGTAACGGTGTCGCCAATGGCTTTGTCCACGGCTCCAGTGAAAAAGCTTGGTTTCAACTCGTCAGGTATGTACAAGGCTACCTCGCCTGTGCTGTCTGTTGTTCTGAAATGATTTGCAATGAAGGTAAACTCCTTCTGGATCTCATCCAGCTTCCCGAGGGTCGCCGGGAAAACGTCCTTAACCTCCATAAAGTCCCAGAAGAATTGTTCACGTGTCGCACCAGACCATTCGGATTGCAAAAAATAAATGGATTTATCCAGTTCACGTACAATCCGATCCAATTCCAATTTACATTGCTGAACCAAACTTGCCTTGGCTTCCAGTTCATCCGGGTGCACCTGAATACGCAGCATGCCATCTCACCACCAAACCTGATCATAGTCGTTATCCCTAAATTTTAACAAGTGTAGCAGCGCATTGGAATTGAACAGAAGGAGCATTTTCTCTCTCAACGATTCAGTAATTTGGTAACCGCTCTATGCAGCCAAGCTTGCACATGTACGCATATCATATCTAATTTGTTGTTTTATTCTGTCTCTTCCCAATAAAAATCAGATGTTTCACGGGGACATCATGTCAATCTATGATACATTAATCCCCACCCCCACCCGAGTCCCCGCCTCCGCCGGAATCTCCGCTGTCTGATCCGTGATGATGACCGCCAGAACCGTCATGATGATCGTGTGTATGCTTATGATTCTTTCCGCTATAGCTATCCGTGTACACTGGTGAACTGCCTCCACTCCCGCCCGACTCAGGGAACACCGTTCCAAAGATATAATTAGAGCGATCATATGGAAACTCCGCAGCAGACATAGCCCGGTACACACCTCGCAGATGTAGGGCCAACACCAACAGAGGTGCTTGCTCCAACATTGTTGCTCCCGGCAAACTGTCTTCCTGCGCAGGTTCACGTTCTATCAAACGTCTAAGCTCAGAGTCAGGGTGCTGCTGAAGCATGGACCAATTGGTCTTACGCACGCAGCGTGAGCCAATGCCCAGCACCAGCGCGGTCTGGATAATCTGTTCGAGTGTCTCTGCCGATTCGCCCATTCTTTCGGCTGGAACGCCTTTTTTGTACCGCCTGCGCCAGCGACGCATAGAAGCTTCCCAATCTTTCGCGGACGGAGCAACTTCCCTGGCAGGCAAAAACAGACGAACGAACAACGACATGAAAAGAATAGCGTACAGCCATGAAGTAAATTCCGAGTTACCCGAGATTGCAAGGCTGAGGCTAATAATGAGTCCAACACAAGCGAGTTGATACAACAGGCGTACATGAATTTTGCGAATAACCAATATCCAGATCACAGCTGTAACAGTCAAACCGATTACCCCAGGCACAGAGACACGCTCTGCAAAACATACGATGCCTGTCTGCAGCATCTGAACAGGGAACATCACATAGACGAGCAGCCGCAAAAGCAGCGGCGTACGAATGAACTGCCCCCAGTCTCTTGTCTCTACTACTCGTTCCTTCCACGACCGTATGAAGTCCATGTGCATTTTTTCCTTGGTTCGATAGTGCTTCATATCTTCTCTCCGCTTAGTCTCTTCAGAGCTTGGTCCAGCCAAAGCGTCCAGCCTGAGCCGTTGTTTACCGAAACCGTAGTGCGAGAAAAGCCACTGTACCAGCTCTTGCTCATCCGCCGACGCGGAAACGGCAGCAGATTGCATGCTGTATTCCAGTGTTGTTTTTGGTGTCAGCGAAGCATTGGATACCCCTTGATCCTTGCGGTAGCGCCCTTTGCTTTTCACAATTCGCATGCACAAGATGCCTTTACGGGTTAGCTGGAACAGCGATGCCTGCGTATCCTTCAGCTTCAACTGCCCTTTACTACGCAGATATGCCAGTAACAGTGGGTCTGCTTGCTCCACCTCTTCGTCTGTGAAAGGCCCTCTGCTGAAGCGCCCCCTCACCCATAACAGCAGCTGAACCACAATGATACCCAGAAGCACCCACATCATCCATTCCTGCACCTGCTTCAGCCATACCTCCTGCAAGATTGGGGCCTGCTGTCTCTGGACAAGGAACGAGTAAACAATCTGAGATGGCATATGCCCGTTGGTGAAGCTATTTTCCATAAGATGACCCCTTTCTAAGAGAACAGAATAAAACTGCGATGACATCTACTCTATATAAACCTGTTCATAGGTTAAAAGAATCCATCATATTCACGTCTTACAGCATTGCAGGCTTATCTCTCATCTTCCCCCCTCTACTACGTGCTAGGGATAGAGAAACTACTTTCCTGCTCACAACCGGTAAGGATATAAAATGTGCGCCATCCTCCGCTTTTCATCGTACCGATCCCTGTGCAGGTGTTCGGGGTTTTATTCTGTCTGGAGCCATACATATCTCTCGTGTCATCATACGTGGTTTGAATCAGCTCTCCGTCATAGACCAGCTCATGAATGATCGGGCCACCTTCAATCGTGTACATGGTTACCCGAACTTGATCGGGCTGATGCTTTTTAACGTTTTGCACAAATGTCTTCCACTTATCCCGATTCCTCATCTCCCCCATAAGCACAACAACATCCCCACTTTCTTCTGCCTGCTCCGGGTTATGCGGTTCAATGATCGTAGGAAAGGGTGCCCTGTTCTCCTTCACTTCGAGTGTCTGCGGCTTGTCATTCGAACTACAGCCTGTAACAAGTGCGGCAGCGATAAACAGCATGAGCACATATTTCCCCATTGAAAATCACCTCATATGTACAACGTGCCTTGCAGGAGATAGGTTACGTTTTTGGAAGAGTTGGCCCGGCAATACGAATGATTCTTCTGAATTTTTTTGTAAAAATATTACTGAGTCCGTAACCTTAGTTCATTACCCTGCGTTTATTTAACAGCATATCCAGTTCCCCATTCCCTTCAAAAAAAGAGGTGATTTCATGTTTTTGAATCATTCAGCCAATCATGTAACAACAGAACAAACCCATCTCTACTCACATCTCAAGCCATTGAGCAGACCAACGGGCAAGCTCTTCCGTCGCTGTACCAAAGTAGGCTTGTCTGCTGGTATCGTTACCGGGATGATCCTAAGCACGCTGTCTTCGGTATCTCCAACGTATGCAGCCAATGACGGGCAAGCTTCCCCAGGGAGTATTTCAGATCGTACAGTCTCGATGTCTTCTGCAGCCGCTCCCTCCGAAACCTCCACTGCCACCCTACCCGCTGCAAATTCAAATACAGTTCAGAAATTGCACTACACAGAGGTAGAAGGCGGATACTACTACACGGTCGCTTTAAGAAGTGACGGTTCAGTATGGACTTGGGGACGAAATCTGCTAGGGGAACTTGGGATCAGTGACACCATAAGGTATCGCCATACATCCGGTCCCGTACGCATTCCGCAGTTATCCGATGTCACAGCCATCTCTACCGGAGGTGGAGGGTACAGTGCAGCGGTTCAAGCAGATGGAACAGCTTGGCATTGGGGAGCGGGCAGAACCCCCAGCCAGGTTCCTGGAATCACCAGTGCAGCTCGTGTTACTGTGGGCTCTGCCACAACCTTGGTTCTTCTTCAAAACGGAACCGTTCAATCCTGGCAAAATCCCGATCCGAAGCTGCCCGGGCGTTCAAGTACAGAGGCTGAATCGAAGCCTGCTTTGCATCCAATTGCCGGATTGAATAACGTCGTTCAAACCACTCTTGCTGGACTGGACGGGTATGCATTGAAGAAAGACGGTACGGTATGGACGTGGAAGGAAACAAGTGAACCAGGCAGCCAACCTTCCAAAGCCAAAATGATTAAAGGTCTAAGCGGCATCTCCTTCATTACAACTCAAGGCGGGGAATTACTAACCATTGATTCCAAAGGCAGCGTCTGGAGACGGGATGCACAAGGTAAACGAACTGCCTACCATCATGAACTCAAAGTAAAAAAGATCGATGCCAACTCGAATTATGTATTGTTGGTAACTACGAGAGGCGAGGTATACAGTTATGGCAGAACCGTAACGGGCAAACAAGGGAAAGTAACAGCTTTATCCAATATCGCTGATGTATCTGCAGGTTATTACCACAGTCTCGCTCTTTCATCCGATGGAACCGTCTGGGGATGGGGCGGAGATAAGTATGAGGAGGCAGGTGCACCTGCTACGTCTGACGGAGGGATGGTGTATAGACCCGTTCAGGCCAAGCTCGGTACAGATATTGTTGTGAAAGGCAAGCTACTTCAGTCGATCTATTCAGCCGTCGAAACATCCGACACCATACAGATCCCGATCAAGGATGTTGCCTCAGCCCTTGGAGCACAATTTCAGGTGCATACTGCGGAAGCAGGAGGACTAATAACTCACTACACATTAAAATATAAGGATCGGATCATTACCATTAAACCGAATGAATCCCGATACACGGTAACCAGCGTAAATTCGCTTGAGCCGCAGGAAAAACAGGTTGTGCAGCTGCAAGCTCCCATTGGCAATTATTCGGGAGCGACTACAGTGCCATATGAGTTGCTGCAAGGGCTTGGATTAACAGTTACCTGGGACCGCAGCGCGGCCAAAGTAACGATTGATGAAGTGAACTGAAAAAATCCTCCTGAAATCGGTGGCGTTTAAACCAGCATCTACGATTTGAGGAGGATTTTTATCTTATTTATTTACTTCTCGAAGCGGAACCAGCCAAAGTCAAACTGACTGCCCGGCAGGAAAATAAAGGTTACCTTCTGTTCTCCGCTCACCCGCTCCAGTTCAAATGTCCGTTCCTCGTACCCCTCGGAATGAGTGAACTCCACCAGTTGATTGATTTGTCCGTTCGCACCCGCAAAGCGGATATGAATCGTGTTTTTGTCGATCGGAGAAGCACCATAGATCACCAGCTTTGATGTGCCTTCGCTCGTAAAATCCATCTGCTCGAACTCCAGCGATACGTTATTGCCGATGCCTTCCACACGATCTTGCTTCACCGTGAAGGAATCCCCATACAGATGGTCACATGCTGCCGCCGCATTCTGTTCAAAAGCACGGCTCTGGCGTTCAAACGAGAAGCCCTTGATATGAAGCTTCTGTTTCACCACAAAGCAGATTGACGTTATGCCGCTCAGGCGTTTGGATAGACGGTACGTCTGCTCCTGATACACATTCCATATGGATTCCTTGTCATACACAACATCGGCAATCATCATACTGCCCTCTTCATCCGGCATGCCTTCCCAAATCTGAATGAAATATTCTTCACTGGACAGGGTGAAAATAGGAATTGTAATCGTATCGGACCCATACGGTCCGAAGTCGATGTTACGGAAGCCCACATGCGTCTCGCCATCCCGGCTTGTCGCGACTCCGCGCTCATTGCCGTTACCGACTTCACCTTTGGTGTAATCGTATAATCCGCCCGTAATGAATTCATACGGATTTTTATAGGCTGTACCCAGACCTTCTGCTTTGAATTCAAGCTGGGAGATCAGCTTGGTTTTGTCCGTACCGTTACGGCTGCTGGCACGAAGGCGGAACACTCCGTCACCCAACGCTGATACTTTCACCACATGCTGATTTTCGCTGGCACTGCGTGTACTTCCCCCGTCTACCGTTCCGGCATTTAATACTTCCACCTTGGCAATATTGGATTGAATACCCGCATCATTTACTGCAGACCATTCAATGTCCCGGTAGGAGGTAGGCTCAGGATACAGCTTGGCTGTAACGATAAGTTCCGGGGTGGACGGATCAAGCCGCTGGCCGGAATCACTGATAATCTCGATTTTCCGCAAAGGAATCTCCCGGGCGCTGCCCGTCTGCACCGGACGCTCTTCATTTTTCATAAAAACAGGCTCTTGCAGACTTCTTGCGGAAGCAGGGGCAGTCTCGCTTAGTCCAATCACATTCACCACTCTGCTCTGTTCACTTCTGTTCTTTTCACTTCTGCTCTGTTTACTTCCCGATGGAGCTCCTGTCCTGGTTGGCTTATCCCCGCTAACTTCCTGTACCGTATCTGCCGGGATCGATTCAAACGTAGATATCGCGCCTTCCAATCCCTCGGAAGATACCTCGATCCGAACCTCTCCTGACTCGTCTGTTGCTCCGATAATCGCCATCAGCTTGCCGCTGAACAGCCTTCTGCTAAGCCCTTTATATGGATCATAGTCCGTGCTGTCCCCGTTATCCAGACCGAGCAAACGCCCTGCCCCGGTAACCTTCACCTCCACACGGTTATTCGCATTGTGCACCGGATTGCCTGCTTCATCCTCTGCTGTAATCTCTACAAAAACAAGATCTTGCCCATCTGCCCGCAGCTGCTGTCGATCATGCTGTAGACAAAGCTTACTCGCATCGCCAAATGAACGCTGTACATCGGTAGCAATGACAGTACCATGCTCATCATAAGCGATCGCCTTCAGCTCCCCTGCTTCATACGGCACTTTCCACCAGCCTGACAGCTGTGTACCATGGGCATGATCAATATCATACGTTCCAACGGTTTTGCCGTTGAACTGCAGTTCAATCCGTGGCGCATTGCTGCACACACGTACATCAATGATCTGACCCGGGCTGAAATCCCAGTACGGGAACAGATGCACCATCGGACTTGTTTTGTAATCCGTCCATGCTGCCTGATAGATATAATAGGAGTCTTTCGGAAACGTAGCTGTATCCAGCTGGCCAAAATATGAGTTTTTCGTATGATACGGTGTCGGCTCCCCGATATAATCGAACCCCGTCCAGAGGAATTGCCCCAAGGAATACGGATGATCCCGTTCAGCCAAAATGCAATACTCTGGCGATTTCGCTCCCCAGCTCGTCGTACTGTTCCCCAGCGCCGAGCACTGCTCGTCATCATCATCCAGCACGGGCTGTTCATACGGGAAGTGGTAAATTCCCCGGCTCTGTACGACCGAAGAGGTCTCACTGCCATAAATAATCCAGTCCGGGTGCGCTGCATGGTGCTGGTCATAATATTTTTCCGCATAGTTGTATCCGGCCAGCTTCACGATATCCGCGCATTTCTGAGCATTTTCCCAAGGCATGTAGTTGGAACCAATCGTCACACGTGCATTGCCTTTCGGATCAAATTCCTGCACGTACTCCATCAGCATACGCGTCACTTCCTGCCCTCGCTCGTCCGCATGGGTATCATAGATTTCATTGCCGATACTCCACATGATCAAGCTGACGTGATTCCGATCACGCCTCACCCAACTTCGCACATCCCTGTATGCCCACTCCTGGAAAAACCGTGCATAGTCATACGGTGTCTTCGCCCGTTCCCACATATCAAACGCTTCTGACACCACCAGCATTCCCATCTCATCGGCAAGCTCCATAAACTCCTTCGCTGGCATGTTATGCGCGGTCCGAATGGCGTTAACCCCCATCTTTTTAAGCAAAACAAACCTTCTTCTCAGCGCTGTAACGTTAAAAGCAGCCCCGAGTGCCCCGAGATCATGGTGTTCGCACACACCATTCAGCTTCATTTTGGTTCCGTTCAGAACGAAGCCCACGTTGGCGTCCAGCCTGACATGTTTGAATCCGATCCGCTGCTGTACCGTTTCCACAATCTGTTCGTGCCGCTCCTGTTGATCCTCCGAGATCAGCCGCAGCTCCGTGACAAGATCATATAAATGTGGTGTGTCCGGGCTCCAAAGGTTCGGATGGTGAACAATCAGCTGCTGGGTATTAGTGAAATGATTAGTGCACGTCTTCGCATTTATCTCTGCGGCTACATCTCCAACTGCATTGGCATCTGTACCTGTATCTGTATCTGTATCTGTATGAATGTTTGTATCTCCGCCTGCATATGTGTCCAAATCTATACCTGTATTTACATCTTTAGCCGTACCTGCATTTGTATCCGTCCCTTTATCCTTCGTGACGTATGCCGGAACCTCTGCCTGCGATGACGCAACAACCTCGCCGTTGAACAGAATGGTATGCACCAATGCTGCTCGCTGGTTCTGCTCCGGCTCCAATTGCAGCTCCGTATCCACCTCTACCTGCCAGCCATCCGGCTGCTGTTGAATCGATACATAGATACCATCCGTGACGATGTGGTTGCTTGACCTTGTTTTCAACCACACATTCCGATAGATGCCCGCCCCGGAGTACCATCTGCTATTCGGACTTTGGTGTACAACTCTGACTACAATCTCATTATCACCTTCCACCAAAGCCTCCGTAATGTCATGCTCAAATGCAGAATAACCGTACTTCCACTCGCCAACCAGCTGTCCATTTACATACACGGACGAATCCATGTACACCCCGTCAAAGCACAAAATATACTGCTGCTCATCCTTCGTATACTTGAACGTCTTGCGATACCACCCAATACTGTTCTCATATAAGTCCAGCGTATTATAGATCAGCCAGTCATGAGGAAGCTCAATCGACTCAAAAGCAAGATCAACAAAATCTGTAAGGATACCAAGATCAGTAGCGTTAGTAAGTTCAATGGCACCAGTTGGATCGGTAGCATTAGTAAGTTCAGTAGCACTAGTTGGATCGATAGCATTAGTAAGTTCAGTAGCACCAGTTGGAGCGATAGCATTAGTAAGTTCAGTGGCACCAGTTGGATCGGTAGCATTAGTAAGTTCAGTAGCACTAGTTGGATCGATAGCATTAGTAAGTTCAGTAGCACCAGTTGGATCGATAGCATTAGTAAGTTCAGTAGCACCAGTTGGATCAGTAGCCCTAGTAAGTTCAGTAGCACCAGTAAGTTTAGCAAGGTCAGTATGGTCACTAGAGTTAGTAGGGTTCGGAGAATCCGCCAGTTTAGTAAATTCCATACGGCCAGTTGGCCACGTAACGCTCAAATCGCTTTTTGCAAACTGCCAGCCATCATTAAAAAGTACTTTCTTGTTCATCTGCTCTGCTCACTCTCTTCTGGTTGAATAATAGTTACATAAACCCAATCGTCAGTGCATCGAAAATTACATTTACAACTTCAATCCGAAAACCTTTTCGATAAAATGTATAGTTGTCTTCAACAATATACCGATTATACCATCTGTCTCCGTTTTGTAACGTAAATTCATGCCATTATTCAGAATAAATAGTGAACGTTTTCATTTTTACCCAACTTAAATCCTCCTACCTGGTAACCTGCATCCCCCACCATTACGCCAACAGCAAAAAGGCAACCCGATCACGGATCACCACCTGCTGTACTCCTACTGCACTACTACTGCTTCCACTGCGGAATTTGTGCCTATTTCTCTACAAATCTACAAGCCCAACTACCCGGACCAACCTTGTCACTTTTCTAACGAATCCCAGAAACGCTATTCAGGCCATATTCCCCGCTTTTATTTTCTAACGCTCCCAGGAAACCTTATCCGGGGAAAAACATACGAAAATCAGCGCCAAACTCGTGTTTTCAGCAAAATAAGGCTTGTGGGAATCGTTACAATTTCAACACGCCCCAAATCGCTCAAATAAGCTCATCTGGAATCGTTAGAACAAACTGGGTATCGGGGCACGCTTAATTCTTAACCTTTAAATCAATACCGCCGTACTCTACCATTCTACCAATCCTATCTATTCTATTCCCAACCGCCTCCATCCATCCCCAACTATCATCCCTAACTACTCCTGACTATTTATTTACATTCCTTACCCTTACTATCACTTTGTCTCCTACCTTCCCTTATATCATCCCCTCACTTCACTTCACTTCACTTCTCTTCTCTTCTTTTCTCTTATTTTCTCTCATCCCTCCCCACCTCTTCTTTCTTATCCTTCCTCTATCCCTTGTAAAAGGGGTTCCACCCCTGGCCTTTGCCCGATGGCATCGCGCCTGGCACCCCATCCGCCTCAAGCAGCGGACGGACAACTAACTTCACCGGCCACGTCTCGCTCTCGAAAATAACGCGAGCAAGCGCGGCCCGATCCGCTTCGGGAAGCTGCACATCGTGCAGCGCTTCCCGCCAGGCCTGCTCCGTGATATCCCACAACTCCGTTTCCGGGATGTTATACACTTCGCTCAAAGCCTCCATGATCGCAGCCAGATTCACCTGCGTCCCAAGAGACTGCACATAGAAGATCAGCTTTTCGATCGTTTCATTGTACAGGCTGTTGGAATATCCGGGGCGAATATGATATGCCGGATCGGCTATCCCATGCTTGTCCAGATACGGCTGATGCAGACGCACAGAGTCATGATCCCGGAACAGCAGCCCCTTCACCTGGTTATTCCGCAGCACGAGACAGCAATTCTGACCATGAATCTCCGGCACAACGCCCACCTTGAACAGCCGCATGACGATATCATAGAACATGGTGGCTATATCGGAATAGAAACCCAGCACATGCTCCGCGCTCAGCTCTCTGCCCACAATTTCGCTCAGCAGATGGTGCCCGTCCAGATTTACGCCAAGTGCAGCCATGGGAACAATATGGTAGGCATCGTCCAGAAGCTCAGCGGGATAAATACGAATCTGTGCCGCCAAATGCCGCGGATGATCATCGAACAGCCCCATTGACTCCGGCATGTATCCCCACCAGTTCTGCTCCTCACACATGTATACCTTGTCTCGCAATGTCTCGTCACAAGCCACCGCCTGTCTCAGCATTCGCTCCCCGGCGAGCCCGTTCAGCAGCTTAACTACCGGAAGATAACGCGCTGCACCCAGCGACAGAACGCTAACCGGCAGCTTGAGCATAAGCGCAGACTCGGCAGTTTGAGCCATGGAGCGCAGGGAAGAGGTAGCCAACACGTCGCCAATCTGTGTATCCAGCACAACAATCGTGCCCTCTACGATCTCTTTGGTGAAGCGTGGCAAAATAACATGCTCCAGCTGCCACGGATGGACTGGCATCGGCAAATACGATTCCATGCTCAGACCTCTGCGGAGGTATTCCGACTGCATCTCTTCACGCTGGGAATCATACAGTACATCCAGAATGGACATGCCGTCTTCACATCCCTGCTGCACCGCATCCCGCTTGATTGCTACCCACCGCAGACGGATCGCCTTCCCGAACTCGGCTGCATACGCGGTAACATCTTCAGCACTGAACCCGACCTTTGCTTTGGAGGAGGGATGGAACGGACGGTCCCGCAGTGCAGCAATCCGCTCTCCCTTCACAAACCACTCATACGCAGATTTTGGAGTAGATGCAGACAACGACTGCACCTGATCCCAGCCCAGTGCATACTGCTCCACAGCCATATTCACGCTTGCCAGAAAATCAGCTACACCAGGCTGTATATAAGCCTCGGGGGACAATGCCCGTTGCAGCACCGCTCGGGCCACTTCGACAGGCGTGGAAATCTCACTCCAGCTTCCATCCGCCTTCATGACAAAAACAGGTGAACCCGGAACCCACTGAATGGCCTGCCTTACCCCTTTTTCCACCAGGCACAGTACACCCTCCGTATGCAAACCCAAACTGAAATCCGCCCCAGCAGTATACCAATCCTCATTGGAGCTATACTCATTCTGGTTCTGCTCATCGACCATGTGATGGTGTGTTTGATGCTTCTCCGTGCTCTTTTTCGCTTGAGCTTCATATCCCTTATACAGATTTTGAAGCTGGGCAGGAGCATGGGCAAGCTCTACAAAGGATTGGCCTTCAAGCGGAAGCAGCTGCTCCGCCAGCAGGCAATTCATAAGATCAGACAATACCCGCAGCTCAGCAGCTTGCCGACTGGAACACTGTATTAGCGTTGACATGTTCATCCTCCTCCGTCAAATAGTAGAACAGCGGGTGCGGATGCCCCAGGAAATCGTGATGGGAGATCGTCCAGGAGTACGCACCGGATTTAACAAAAACGACAATATCGCCTACCCTTAACCTGTGCACTTCTGCGTCTGAATGCAGACGATCCTTCGGTGTACACAACTCACCTGCAATGTGGACTCGTTCTTCCTTTACTTCGGGTCTGCTGAACGTATGCTTCCATTGATCCATATATACAATCCGGAATGGATGGTTGTGTCCCCATGACGCAGGCAGACGCTGATGATGTGTACCTCCCCGTACAATGGCAAACCACTGTCCATGCGAGCGCTTCATATCCGTGACCTCTGCTGCATAATAACCGTGATCGGCAACCAACAGTCGGCCTGATTCGAAGAAGAGCTCTCCTCCGCGGCTAGCAAGACGCTTTCTGGCCTCGCTCTGCTGCAAAAGCTCCATAAATAAAGACCAGTCAAAGCCAGGACTGCCATCATACGTCACCCCGAAGCCACCACCCGCGTTCACAACTTCAACCTGCAAGTGATACCGCTGCTGCCATTGTTCCACCTTTTGCAAATAGAGCTCGATCATCTCGGCATGCAGCCCTGCGTCCATGTTGTTGGACAATGAATGGAAATGGAAGCCGCACAACCGAACCATACCCTCGCCTTCCACACGAAGCAGTTCGATGGCTTCCTCCAGATCCTCCTCATCCATACCGAATGGACTCGGACTTCCACCCATCACAATCTTTGTTTGCGGCAGCGCACTGCTTCGCAGGTTGATCCGCAGCAGCACACGAACTTCAGGCACTTCTCCCCTGCGACTTGTGTCCAATCCATGCTCCGACTGCTGCGCATGTTCATCACGTGTTACGCTGCGCTCCTTTGCAATGGCAATAATACGCCGCAGCTCCAGCAGGCTCTCCACATGGATATAGCTCACATCCTGCTCCAGTGCCTGTCGAAGCTCGCTTTCCTTCTTGCCCGGACCTCCGAACAGAATCGGAACCTCGCGGCTAACCGCCCTCACCTTCAGCAGCTCACCAATGGACGCTACCTCAAAGCCCTTCACGTATGGAAGCAGTGCCTCAATAATCCGCGGATCGGGGTTCGCCTTGATCGCATAGAACAACCTTGTGTTCATAGGCATCTTTTCCAGCATGCTTCGCACCTGTGCCCGTATTCCGGCCAGATCATAGATGTAGGCACAGACCGGGTCGTCCATGTTTGCCTGTCTTATTTCATGCAACGCTTGCTGTACCCTTGGTTTCATGTCAATCCACCTGCATTTCTGTAGTCGTTCCGTTTCTGGGCATATGCCCGAAATGCTGTATTACGGTCATCCCCCAGCACATAGATGTGCACATCCCGTTCACACCATACCTGCATGTCCTTGATTCCCCTTGTCACCGTGGCATAAGGTACGTCACACTGCTGTGCAGTATCACGGAGGGTACGCAGTGCATCCTGCACTTCAGGGTGATCCGTCTGCCAAGGCACCCCCAGCGACTGCGATAAGTCTGCCGCCCCTTCCAGCACAAAGCTCACCTGTGGATGAGACAAAATTTCCGGGCTTTGCCGCACACCCTTCACACTTTCAATCATGGGCACAATCATGACCTGCTCATTGGCTTCCACAATGTAATCTGTAAGCGGGAATTTACCGAATACGCCCGGGCGTCCGCTGTTCAGACTGCGCATGCCTAACGGATGGTAATAAGCATGATGCACAGCCTCCTTCACTTGAGCAAGCGTTTCCACATGTGGAATGACGATGCCCTGTGCCCCGCAGTCCAGCACTTTCAGAATTTCGGTCCGCTCCACCTTCGAGATGCGTACCAAGGGTGTAAGCTCAGCCAGCTCGGCCGCCCGAATTAACTCTTCTACGGATTCCATAGACGTCGTTGTATGCTCCAGATCAATAATGACAAAGTCATATGCGGCCTGACCGATCATCTCTATGATGATGGGATGCGGAATAGAGACGAAGAGGCCAAATACCTCCTGTTTGCGAGCGATCTTCTGCTTGAGTGTATTCGCTCTCATAAGCTTTCTGCTGCCTTCTGCTCCAGCATATCCTTGGCCCGTTTGAGCGGGTTGCTTGCTTTGCGGAAATACAGCTCACCATCTCCATACAGACGACGTTTGGTCATCTCTTCAATCAGAGCATCCGCTGCAAAAAGATCAAACATGTTATACCTCTCCGCATACTCGGGATGCTGCCGCTGATAATCGAGAATGACACCCGCACACAGCTGCCAGAAGCTTTCTTCGGACAGGCCAAACGGCTCCAGTGTCAGAGCGATATCCGTCATGCAGATAAAAAAGAATGCATCATACGTATAGTCGCGTACCTCCGACACATCATCAGCATAGATAAACGAATAACGGTTGAACTTACGGTGTGTTTCCGGTTCGGGATGCAGCTTGGGCGCACGTTCCGGGTGCAATAGCTGATCCGGCACGTACCGGACGCCATCATGCAAATCCTTGATGATGATACGTTTGGGCAGTTCATTTTCAAGCACCAGAATGATATTCTGGGCATGAGATTCAAGCGCAATCCCGTGCGCATACAGCAGATGAACAATCGGCAAGGTGAGTGTGCGAACCAGCGCCTCTCCCCACTCCTGCACACCATACCGCTGGATGGCCTCCTGTACAAAAGGAACTCCGTTCCGCTGCACCAGCATCAGGGCATTCAGCGGCCAGGCCGTCTCACCTGCGTTCAGGTGAACGGATACATTTTCACGCCAGATCGCACCGAGCGTGCCGTAAGCACGTCCATATTGAATGGCAGGCAGTTGTTCGTAGCGGAACGAAAGGCCCATGATTTCTTTTAAAATGGCAAACTGCTCCTGCTGCAACAGCTCATCCTCGCGCACCAATTGATCCAGCCAATCGCTGATTAAAGGGGCATTTTGCGTAGTATGCTGGGCAAGAATGCGAGTGCTCGACGTGTTCGTTATGCTCAGAGCCAGCTTGATATAAGGTGCCTTAGCATTCATCCGGCTGGAAAGGGAACGAATGGACTGCTGCGCACGATAGGAGCAGGAAGCTGCCCCCAGATACACCATGTCTCCATCCATCAGCTGCCGGGCAAATATGGACTCAAGCGCATGCTCCCACTGCCAGGGATGAACCGGGATCAAGATATAGGAACCGATATCGTGCGAACCTGTTTTGGCCAAAAGAGTCTGACAGAACTGCTGCCTGTCCTCCCCGGTCAGGTGCTGCTCCAGCAGAGCCTCACAAGTGTAACCGCCGGATACAGCTGTTTGGGCCAGTTCCTTTCTCACCGCGATCCAGTTGAGCGCAACGTCTGCATTAAACTCAGGGCCGTAGGCCAGATTGTCCCGCAACGAGAAGCCCAGCCGTGACTTGTAGCTTGGATGATACAGATGACCGTCGGTCATGTGACTTTCCAGTGCATCATAGTGCCGATCCTCGGCTGGAATGCTCAGGGGCAGTGCCGCACGACACTGACTATCCTTAGCGAGCGTTTCCTGCAACTCGTGAATAAAGGCCGATACATGCGCACCCTTGAGGTGGTTCAGCACCAGCTCCTCCAGAAACCGATCCAGATCGGTACAATGAACGCCTTCACGTTGGATGGAGCCCTTCTTCACCTTCACCCGGCCAAACGAAAACTTTTGCTCCGCTTCACAGGTGTACACCACGGATTCGCCTGATGCCGCAGTTCCGCTGGTACGCCACTCTTTGCCGTTTACCTGGCAATCCAGAATGCCCTCAAACCACATCGCCTCCAGCGTCTGCCGCATGATTCGCTCCTGAACCTCCACGTATACGGGGGCTGAACCGTCACTTGAGTTATTCCGCGCGTGATGCCACAAGATATTTGTTCTCACTGTTTCCTCTGCTCCTGTTGTGCCTGTACATTTTTCTGTTCCTTTTGTCTCAGTTCCGATATCCATGAATCTCACGCGCTTCACTCCCTAAACATTTCATGACGTTACGTACCCGCACATAAGCCGGGGTCTGACTAATGCCCGTGAGACAGCTGACCAGATTTTGCTTCGCCAGAAAAGCGTCTGCATTCAACAGATGCCGTACATAGATATTGCCTGTTCGAGCCAGCTCTGCCTTCAGCGCATCACGCACCTGCATCCAGAAATGCTCTTCCGGCACTCCCATATCCCGGGCCAGAACATGAATCAATGAGCCGAGATGATTGACGATAAAATAATACGAGGTCCGCGCCCACGCCTGTTCACGCGAATAAAATAACAGCTCATGATGAGGTCGTTCACTGACGGATTCCCGGTCAACACTTACCCCTTCAAGATCACGCACGATAAAAGCAACCGGCATGCCCTGCTTCAGCGTCACCAATGTATTCTGTAGATGGGCTTCAAAATGAATGCCTTTTTCTTCAGCCGCCCTCACCAGTGGTAGTAAAGAACAGTTCAGATAAAGCTCAAACCATTGCTCCACCTGGCTACCAGCACGGTCCTCAAGTATAGTGATCAGCCGGGATGGTGCTCCGGGAAACGGCGACTCCACCAGACTGGACAACACATACGTATTCGCAGGATCAAACTCAATCGGTCGATAAGCGATGGTGAACAGGCTTGTCAGTTGTTCATCCTCGAACCTGCATGTCGCCACGCCTGTCTCATACGCGATATGTGTCTGCGGTTCAGCAGCAAAACACTCCTGCTGCCATACATATCTGGACGCATCCAAGGTTCGCCGCATCTGCTCGGCGTTATTCGTTCGAATCATATTGGTAATCTGCATATTCAGTGAAAGCTTGATGTTGCAGCTCCAGTCTGGCACGTACACCGTACGGACCGATGACGTCGGATAGACAAGCGGTCCTGTCCTGCCGAGCAGCAGCAGCTTCTCTTCACGAATATAAGACTGAACCTCGTCCAGATGCGAGACGTGCTCATACTGCCATGGATGGACGGGCAGCAGCCTGTACATGCTCATTTTTTCGTTGGACACAGGCAGGTCATAGCTTGCCAGCAAGTGATGAAGATTTATTTTATCCGCGTGCTCCACCCATTCGTCTGTATACACATCCTGCCTTACGGCGATATAACAGAGCTGGAACGAGGTCCGAAGCTCCGGGCTGTACTGGTGCACATCCTGTGTGGTGAAGCCGCTGGAATTTTTGGGAAAAGGGTGAAATGGATGCCCGTACAGCAAAGACTGCTCGGACGTCATGTAATTATGGAAGTCGCCGCCAGCCCCCTGCTCCATATACAAGGTCAGATTGGATACACTGTTCTCCACCTTATGAGCAAAATCGTTGACCCGATCCGTAACGTGTTCTGTTTGATCGACAACCTCAGCGGAAATCCAGCGTACCAGATTATGATAATGGACCGACTCGCCGTTACAGTTCATGGTGACGTACTCATGCTCCCCCATGGCCGAATAGTAGGATAGCTTCCCTGTCACCTCTACACCGCTGCATGGAAAAGTAATTGAATAAGTCAGCATGTCCGGGTTGAGCTGTATCTGCTCGGCCCTTTCCGGCCCAAGCTCGCGGATATAACAGTTCAGCAGCAGTTTGCATGTATGTTCATCGGCCTGCTGCGCCGCCCTGGACTTGCGTTTGATTTCCATTTTGAACAAGGATGCCTACCTTCTTTCGGGTTATAAGTAATACAAGAGGCAGCGTCAGCAGGATGGCGCACCCCAGACCGATGCAGATTTCCTGAAGAGCGCCCCATTTAGCCAAATCCACAGCTCTGCCATTCCCGGCTAATGACTTCCAGCGCATATCGTAATACAGCGTCATACCCATGACTGCAAAGGATGAAGCCAGTCGTTCAATGGTCGTGCTTAACACCGATCCTTCATGCATATCTTCCTCCTGCAACGCCTGTAGTCCAAGCGAAGTGATGCTCATGCCTGACAGTCCTACACCGATCCCGCGAAATGCCATCAGCACACCGATGATCCAGATTGGAGGTCCCATGGGCAAAAAGGCAAACGTCAGGATCGACAACGATACGAGCAGCGTTCCCCACGCGATAAATCGCAACGAACGGCCACGATCCAGCAGATTACCGCCAATCCACATGAACAGACTGGTGCAGATGGACAGTGGAATGAACAATGCCCCGGAAAGTGCCGGGGATAATTGAAATACCTCCTGCAGAAGCAGCGGCACAGCAAAAATGACCCCAAACATCACACAATCCTGAATCGTGGAGATGATAACCGTGAGCGGATATATTCCTTGTCTTCGCAGCAGCTTGTAACGAATCAGCGGTTCCTCACGTCGATTCTCTACCTGGATAAAGCGAATCAGCAAGAGCAAGCCAAGTGCAATTACGGACCACGGTACCCAGAGGTATATCCCTGGACTGGCATATACCTGCACACCCAGACTGAATGCACCAATCGCCATAACAAGGCGCAGCATGCTGGAGACATGCCACTTTTTTCTGCGAGCCGGGATATAGGTTTGAATAACGCGTGCACATCCGATCAGCGAGAAAACGGCAAGAGGCACGTTAAGCCAAAACAGCATTTCAAGCCGTCCATACTGAATGATGACGCCACCCAAGGTTGGTCCGGCTGCCGGAGCAAGCATAAGCAGCAGACCCCACGCGCCCGTTATGCGTCCCCGCACTTCAGGCCCATAAACGTCAAACAGCAGCACAAGGGATAGCGGAATCATCAGGCCGGCAGCTGCACCATGCATGAACCGAACGACCAGCAACACCTCGATTGAAGTATGAAGCAGTGCCCCCAGTACGGAGAAGCCTCCATAGATGGCAATCCCCAGCATGTACGTCCGCTTGCGTCCCAGCCGATCTACGATCAGGGAGGCCAGTGGCATCGTTAATGTCATGGCGAGCATATACAGCGCAATGATCCAGCCGCCTACGGTGGTGGAGATGTGATAATGCTCGATAAAATAAGGCAGCAGCAGGTTAAAGGCACTGTTGGTAAGCACCAGGGTAAACGCTCCGAGCAGAATAGCCAGTAATACCGTATGCCGTTGAAGCAATGATATTTTTAGCATGTTCAGTGCACCGTGGAAGTGATAGCCACGGCTTCTGATACTGATTGTTCAAAAATCGCCAGCACCTCGTCCGCTTCCTTCTCTGTAATATTCAGCGGTGGCAGGAAACGCACAACTGCCGAATGACGTCCGCCAAGCTCCACAATAAGTCCATTGCGGAAGCACTGCTGCTGAATGACAGAGGCCAGCTCCCCATACTGTAGGTAATGTCCAAGACGGTCTTTACCGCCCTGCGGATTAACAATCTCTACACCGATCATCAGTCCCCGGCCGCGAACATCACCGATCTCTGCAAAACGTGCCTTCAGCGCTTGCAGCCTGGTCATAAACTGCTCGCTGCGCAGCTTCACATTATGCAGCACGTTATGCTCACGGATGTATCGCAGCGTAGCCAGCCCCGCTGCCATGCCGAGTTGATTGCCACGAAATGTACCTGTATGGGCCCCTGGCTTCCATTGATCCAGCTCTTCCTTATAGATCACAACAGACATCGGCAGGCTTCCCCCTACCGCTTTGGAGCAAATAATGACATCCGGTACAATACCTGCATGCTCAAACGAAAACATACGACCTGTTCGACCAATGCCCGTCTGCACCTCATCAATAATGAGCGGGATACGACGTTCTGCCGTGATCCGGCGCAGCTCTCTCAGCCATTCCAGATCTGCCGGAATCGCCCCGCCCTCGCCCTGTACCGTCTCCACAATCACACCGCATGGCGCTGCAATCCCGCTCTCGCAATCATGAAGCAGGTTCTCAATGTACTGTGCGCTTAACCGGGCGGTCATGCCTTCACCTATGCCAAAGGGACAGCGATACTCATACGGAAATGGCAGGAAATGTACGTCTGGCAGCAGGCTTTGCAGCTGTTCTTTTTTGCTCAGATTACCGCTCATTGACATCGTTGCCTGAGTTGAACCATGGTACCCGCCGCTAAACGCCAGAATGGACTTTCCACCTGTCGCATGTTTCACCAGCTTGATCGCTGCTTCCACAGCATCTGCCCCGGTTGGACCGCAAAACTGGATTTTGGACGTATCCCGCATCTCTTCAGGCAGCATGGAAAACAGCTCCTGCATGAACGAAACTTTTAGCGGTGTAGCCAGATCCAGCGTATGTAACGGAATCTGCTGATCCAGCATTTCCCGAATGGCGTTTACAACCGTCTCATGGTTGTGCCCGAGCGCCAGCGTTCCCGCACCGGCCAGACAATCATAGAACTCACGGCCTTCGATGTCTGTAATGCGGATGCCTTGTGCCTTACGGATGACGAGCGGAAAATGCCGGGAATATGCTCGCGCACTTGACTCCTTCTCATGCAGCAGCTTCAGGTAATCCGTCTGTACCTCTACTGACATAACTGTTAAACGCCCCTTATCATCAATTCAGGCTAGAGAATGCCTGTTCATTTGCTTTGTACTGGTTCTTTGCTATATAAATTGAACTAAAGAATTTACACAATCCACTCCGATGACTGTCCTCTCCGTTAACTGTGACATACATATTCCAGATATTGACGTACAACGTCTCTTGTTGTCCCGCCATGCGGATAAACATGATGTGTCAGATCCGGCAAAGCGTTCACCTCCAGAATACCTCCTTGTGCGGATGTCAGAGGAACACGGATGTCCTTACAACGCACGTCTATACCGGCAACATCGATCTGGAGCGCCCTTGCAGCCTGAACCATCATGCGGGCATTATCAGGATGGATATCATGCGTACAATCACAGTAATATTCACTGATCTTCCCGGCTGCCGAATTCCGCAGATCATACAGTTCAATTTCCTTCCCCCCAGAAGGCACGTCATCAAGACTTACACCTTGCTTGTGAAGAACGTTCAACAAACGTACGTTTGTCAACTCATGATGCAGTTCAATCTCGGGAAAAGCTTCAACCCTCCCGATCTCCGTCTCCATAATCCGGCTGTTGTTCAGCATCTCGATAAGTTCCCTTACAGAAGAGTTGCCATTACCGGTAACATACACAGGTCGGTATTGGTTGACTGCCGCAACCTGCTCATTAATGATTAGCACCCGGTAATCCGTTCCAATGACATACTGCTGCAGCAGTATTCCGCTGCCGAACCCGGCGGCGAGTTGAATGGCCTGGTTCAGCTCTGCATCGGTACGCACATCCAGTGTGACCCCCTGACTGCTGCTGGCATCCAGCGGTTTGACCACGATGGAGCCATGTTGTCCCAGAAAAGCCTCCGCTTCTTGTCCCATCGCTGTTACAACGACATGTGGAGGGACTGGCATCCCTTGCTCCTGCAGCAGCAGATTACACGCCTGTTTGTTCTTGGCAAGCAGTCCGGCGATCAGCGGCAGACGATGTGTTCTTGTTTTGTTAATGATGACCTGCTTGTGTTCCAGTGACAGCTTCAGGAAATCCTCGCATCCATCCACAAGCGGTTCACAGCGAATACCCATTTCTCTCGCTTTATGCAAAATCAGACGATTCTGCAGGTTTTTCATGCCTTTCGGAAATACGGAGTCACTTGTGCTCATGAAGTTCATATCCGACCTTCCCATCGGTTGAATTTATTGATAATGATTATCAATATCATGCAAAATCTATTTTATGGCAATTCTCGATATATTGTCAATATAAAACTTTAAAGGTAAAAATAGTTCTTTTAAGAGGGGACTCTCTCACACTGAGCTGTTTGTAGGGATCAAAAAAGGCATAACAAAACGGGCGAGTTATAACTTGAATGTTCTTCTACTCGCCTGTTCTGTTATCGCCGTGATGACGAAGTTTTGTAACTGCGTGGGGGGATATGCTCGTCGCAGCTGCTCTAACAGTTAATGATGCATAAACCTGCCGCTCATCTAGCAAGCTGTGTATAATGACGCTGCTCTGCATTCAGCTTCCTTCCTCTTCCGTGCGGAATACAGGTCGGCGTACCGAATAACGGATCTACAGCGATGTCACATTCCATCTGAAAAACGTTGCGCACAAGCTCGCGTGTAATAATATCCTCCGGTTTACCTTCTGCATAGATTGACTTGTTGTGCACCGCCACAATATGGTGTGCATAGCGGCAGGCCAGATTCAGGTCGTGCAGCACCATCACGATGGTACGCCCTTCCTTCTCGTTCAACTCGAATAACAGATCCAGAATATCAATCTGATGGGTCATATCCAGATACGTTGTAGGCTCGTCCAGTAAAAGTGTTTCTGTCCCCTGGGCAAGCGTCATGGCAATCCATGCACGCTGACGCTGGCCACCCGACAGGGCATCTACCGGCCGATCAGCCAGAGCCGTCAGATGCGTGGATTCCAGAGCCAGCTCCACCATGCGCTCATCCTCACGCGACCACTGCTTCAGCCATGTCTGGTGTGGATATCGCCCCTGGCGAACCAATTGACTCACTGTAAGCCCTTCTGGCGCCGTGGGCCCCTGCGGCAAAATAGACATACGTCTTGAAATTTCTTTGGTCGGAAGCTTCGCGATCTCTTCGCCATCAAGCAGCACGGTACCCGAACTGGCTTTCAGCAATCTTGCCATTGTTCGCAGCAGTGTAGACTTGCCGCAGCCATTGCTGCCGATCAGCACCGTGATTTCTCCCTTGGGAATGGTCAGGTTCAAATTCTCAATAACAGGCTCTGCTCCATAGGAGATGGTAAGCTCCTTGGCCTTCAGAATACTCACGGCTTCTCCTCCTTAATATTGATTTCGATTTTTGAACAGCAGATACAGGAAAAACGGTGCGCCAATGCCTGCGGTAAATACCCCGGCCGGAACATCAAGCGGCAGAAATGCCGTTCTTGCAATCAGATCAGCCGCGCAGACAAGTAACGCCCCGACAAAACCAGACACGAGCAGCAGGCTGCCAAACATACGTCCGACCAGCTTTCTTGCGATATGCGGTGCAATCAGACCGACAAACCCGATTGTCCCGGCTACCGACACAGCAATCCCCGCAAGCAGCACACTGCATAACAGCAGCGCAGACCGGTGCCACTGCACCTTGACGCCAAGCCCTGTAGCCAGATCATCCCCGAATTCCTGTGCATTCAGGCTCCGGGCTAACCAGATGGCTAGCGGCACAACGATGACAACAACAGGCAGTATCGTCTTGATATCCGTCCAGGTGGCACCGTAGATGCTGCCCGTCAGCCAGATATAAGCCTGAGTGGCTGTATAGAACGGGCTCAAAATAAGCATAAAGGTTGTGCCTGCCCCGGTTATGGCCGATACGCCGATGCCAATCAGCACCAGACGGATCGGTGTAACTCCCTTTTTCCAGGCCAGCACATAAATGATGAAAGCCGTGACCAGCGCACCGATGACCGCAAATAGCGGCAACAACTTAATGCTCACCGCTCCGCCCAGCAATGATACGAACCCTACCGCAGCTACGGCAGCCCCTCCCGTTATACCGATCACATCCGGTGAAGCGAGCGGATTACGAATAATGCCCTGTAACAGTGCACCCGACATACCAAGTGCAGCACCTACAAGCAACGATAACAATACACGCGGCAAACGCAGCGTAAGCACGACAAAATCATGCTCGCCTGCGTTTAATCCCAGGATCGTTCGCAGCACATCCCACGGTGCAATAAAGTCACTGCCCAAACTTGTTCCGACAATGCCGGCAGCCAGAAGCAGAATGACACACACGGAGATAACCAGTACGGATTTGCGTTCCACCTGCATCGACACAGTATCCTTTTTATTACGATACGTCAGCATCTTTTTCATATCTTCGTTACCCCCTTACGGGCAATGTATACGAAGAAAGGTCCGCCAATCAGAGCCGTCATTACACCGAGCGGTACCTCCTGCGGCACGATAACCAGCCTTGCCACCACATCGGCAGACATGAGCAGAATGGCTCCACCTGCGAAACAGTATGGCACAAGCCAGCGATAATCATTGCCAACCAAGGCACGCATGATATGAGGAACAACCAGCCCAACCAGTCCAATAGAACCTGCTACTGCAACAGATCCACCTGCAAGCAGGACAATCGCTAAGCCCATCAGCACCTTAACCAGCAAAACATTCTGTCCCATGCCTTTGGCAATGTCATCCCCCGTCAAGAGCAGATTGATCGCCCGTCCCATAAAAAGAGACACCAGTGCGGCCGCAGCCATGTACGGCAGCACCGGATATAACATTTCCAGTGTTCGTCCGCTTACGGAACCGGCAAGCCAGAACAATACATCCTCCAGCCCTGTGCCGTTCAGCACCAGAATCGCTTGGGTAAAGGAAGCAAACAAGGCTGAGATGGCCGTCCCCGCCAGCACAATTTTGATTGGTGTCAGGCCATCGCGTCCGAGGGAGCCAAGACCATAAACAATAGCGGCGGAAATGGCTGCTCCTGCGAATCCAAACCACATCATCGTGGTCAGAGAGGACACGGACAACACAACAACGGCAATCACAATAAAGAAAATAGCACCTGAGTTAATGCCAAATACACTCGGAGATGCCAGTGGATTACGTGTCAGCGCCTGCATCAGTGCCCCGGCAGCTGCAAGGCTTGCACCTACAACAGCGGCAATGACAGTACGCGGTAAACGTTCGGTCATAAGCACCACCTGTTCAACTGAAGTTTCATCGTAGGCATGCCAGACCTGCCAGAGCATATGAAGTGTAATATGGGTGCGACCCAGCATCATACTGGCAAACGCCGCAAGCAACATGAGCAGAAATAATGCAATCAACCCGTATATTTTGGCACTCGCTTTGGTAAAAAGGGGAAACATACACTCACTCTCTCATCTGTAAAATGAAAAAGGACCCGCCTGCCCACTACTTCGCTTGCGAATGTTCTGGTGCATGGCAGGTCCTGCTGCTGTTATTACTTATTCAGGTTGAAAATCTTATATAAATCATCCAGCATCATATTGGCTGACGTGTATCCGCCGGCCATATTCCAGGCAACCTCGTCCACCTGGTAGAGCTGATTGTTTTTCACCGCATCGAGGTTTTTCCACAATGGACTGCTCGTCCAATCTTTATAGTTCTTCTCAATCGCAGCGGCATCAGTACCCGAGTTGAAGTTAAAGATCATATCTGCATTCATATCCGGAATGTTCTCTTTGGAAGCCAGCTGCACACCCCACGTATCCTGATCATGCCCTGCAGGTCTTGTGAAGCCGAGCTCTTTCAAAATTTTCCCCGCGTAGCCCATATAGAAAATGCGAACCTGATCCGCTCTAAAGTTGGTAATCGTTGCTTCGATCGGGAGCCGGTCGCCCATCTTCTCTTTGAAGTCAGCAACACGTGTTTCCCAGTCTGCGAGCAACTTGTCAGCCTCTTGCGTTTTATTCAGGGACTCCCCGACCAGCTTCAACGTTTCTTTCCAATCAAACAACGTTTCAGTCACTACGGTAGGTGCAATCTGAGACAGCTGATCGTATATCTCTTCATCTCTGATCTTCGTTGCAATAATCAGGTCCGGCTTCAGCTTGTTGATCTCCTCCAGATTCGGCTGGGATTCCTGACCGACTTGAGGTACACCGTCGAGGTCTTTACGCAGATATTCATACACCGGCTGCTGAACCCATGATTCAACGACACCTACCGGCTTCACGCCGAGAGCAACAACCACATCGTTCGCCCCCTGGAACAGCGTTACGATCCGTTGCGGAGTGCCTTTGATTGTGGCTTCACCCATCGCATGTTTGATGACCCGGGTCTCATCTGCTGCCTTGGCAGAAGTATCTTTGTCTGTGCTGCCTTCCGTGCTGTTGCCGTTTGTTGCAGAGCTTGCTGTATTGGTGCTGCCTGACCCTCCGGAAGCACAACCAGCCAGCAGCGAAATCATAAGAATAAGCGCTGCATAAATATATAATTTTCTCTTGAATTGAAACATGGAATGTCTCTCCCCTTTTCTTCCTAAATGATATTGAATCTCATTATCATTTGTATTGTAATGGAGAACTTTCATTTAGACAAGCTTTAATTTGGTAAAACATTCATGATGTTATTTAGTCATTCCATCTTATAAAACATCTCTATTAAAGGCATTTTGAATCAACCTATATAATATGAATCCATACTTTCAATTTTCGTAAAACCATATATGTAAAATTTATCTTTATTATTTTTGTTCTAATTATTCCCTTTTCTTTCGTTTCTTTTGTGAAAAATGAGATATTCATATTAACTTATGATTATGCATCATATCTCTTTTTTACATGAGTAAAATCGATTTATACAATGACTGGATAAGCTATATTTTCTAAATAATTACTGTATTTCAGCCTACTTATATGTTAGATTATCCCTTGGTATAAAATCACATTTATAGAGACAGGGGACAGTTAACATGAAAAAGAATTGGGTTCTATCGATCCTGATGAGTATCGTCTTGTTAGGCGGCGTATTTGTTCCAGCCGGGCATTATGCTTCAGCAGCGGACAGCACAACAGTAACTTCAGATGAAGAAATCAACGTAGATAATGACAGCCCGGAAGCACAGGAGCTGACGGCAGAAGAGCAGGATCTTCTGGATTATATTGATGCACTGGACGCAGCTGGTGTTTATGAAAAGAAAGCTTTGGACGCCATAGGCGGGAATACATACATCACCTCCTCGAATCGTAAATCTTTCTTTCTCACATTAAACAATACAGCTATTCCAAATTACACAAAGTATGTTTCCATGCTGAAGCAGATCAAGCCGGAAAATGCGGAGCTCAAAAAAATTCATGACAAATTGATCAGAGGCAGCTACGCACAGCTGGAAGCCTATCAATTGTTCAAAAAGGCTGTTTCCAAAACAACGGTAAACAGCACGTTCCTTAAGCAGGGCAATGACAAGGTTGCTGTGGGTAAGAAGAGCATTGAGCAGTATCTTAAAGAAGTTCAGAAATACGCAGAAAAGCTGGGGTATGAGTTTTAATCCTGTCCTCTGTATAACGGTTAATTGATAAATAAGGAAAAAAAGTGTTTTCTTTTGCAAAAACAATTCGTATAATAGCGATATAATTCAAAGGCTATGCTGCCGAAAGGTACAACCTCGTGAACGTTAGAGGCTGTGCCTTTTTTGCGTTTTCAGTAGCATTTTTAGCGGCGTTTGTAGCCTGATTTGCTTTTATATCCATGTGCCAAGGAGTGATTTTCATGATGTTGGAAGCGATCTATCACCGTCCCAAACTGAACTGGTCTTATGCCTACAACCGTAACACCATGCATCTTCGCTTGCGATCCAAACGAGGGGATCTGGAGGCCGTTATTGCGATTACAGGTGACAAATATGCCTGGGACCGTACCATAACGCACATTCCTATGCGGATTTTTGCACGTGACGAGATGTTTGACTACTGGGAGGCCGAGACATCTCCGCCCTATCGCAGACTGCGTTATGCCTTTCAGCTTATTCAAGGAGAAGAATCCGTCTGGATGACAGAGCGCGGATTTGAGCAGGCACTGCCGGATCATCCGCTGGAAATGTTTGATTTTCCATTCATGAATCCAATTGATATTTTTGAGCCACCTGCATGGGTTAAGGATGCTGTTTTTTATCAGATTTTCCCCGAACGTTTTGCGAATGGCGATCCTGCCTTGACTCCAACAGGTGCAGAGCCATGGGGCGGTGAGCCAACACCAGTCAATTTCTTTGGTGGAGACCTGCAGGGTGTGATGGATCATCTCGACCACCTGAGTCAACTCGGGATTACGGCGATCTATTTCTGCCCGCTGTTTGAAGCTACGACTAACCATAAATACAATACCGCGGATTACCTGAAGGTCGATCCTCAGTTCGGTACGAATGAGCAGCTGAGAATGCTTGTGGATGCCTGCCATGCCCGTGGTATACGGGTTGTGCTGGATGCGGTGTTTAATCATTCGGGAAGAGAGTTTCCTCCTTTTGTCGATGTCATGAAAAATGGTCCTGCTTCCCCTTATGCAGATTGGTTTTACATCAAGGATTGGCCGCCACGTGTAGAGGATGGCATTCCGACATACGACACTTTTGCATTCGAGCCGCTTATGCCAAAGCTCAACACGGAGAACCCCGACGTCAAAGCCTATCTGCTGGAGGTTGCACGCTTCTGGATTGAAGAGATGGATATCGACGGCTGGCGGCTGGATGTGGCTAATGAGGTGGATCACCAGTTCTGGCGCGAGTTCAGGCAGACGGTCAAAGCGATCAAACCCGATGCCTATCTGCTTGGCGAGATCTGGCATGATTCTTTGATGTGGCTGCAAGGAGATCAATTCGATGCGGTCATGAATTACCCTTTTACCAACTCTGTACTGGATTATACCGTGCATGGCAAGCTGGATGGGCTTGGATTCGCCAACGAGATTGGCAAACTGCTCGCCTCGTATTCAAGGTCTGTTACGGAAGCGGCCTTTAACCTGCTGGGCAGCCACGATACGCCACGCCTGTTGACTTTATGTGATGGGGATATGCGGAAAATGAAACTGGCGGTAATGTTGCTTTTCTCTTATCCGGGTGCACCTTGCGTATATTATGGGGATGAGGTTGGGCTGGACGGAGGGTACGATCCGGGCTGCCGCAAATGTATGGAGTGGGATACCAGCAAACAGAACCGCGAACTGCTCGAATTTTTCACTCGTACCATTGAGCTGCGTAAACAGCATCCCGCCTTACGTAGTGCAGAACTGAACATCGTTTATGCCGAAGCAGCCGACCCTTGTCTCGCTATGGAGCGTGTCGATTCGGAGACGGGGGAACATGTGCTGCTGGTGCTCAATGCCAGTGATGAGCCTCGTAAACTGGAACTGGCGCGGGAAAATCATAACGTCTGGCGTGATCTGCACACCTCTTCTACGGTTGAAGCCAGACAGAACAAGTTGACCCTGGATCTGGAAGCATACGGCTTCTCTTTATTGCGGCTTGAAGCGAAGCAGCCAGCGGAGGCCTGATTGTTAGCCAGAATCGGTCTTGATGCTTGCCATTTGCATCGCTTCTATTTTTTTCACCAAACAGCCCAGCGCTCCAGCAGCTAATCGTCCTCCGTCATTTTGGCAACGTATCTCGAAGGGCGTTGCTCGAAGGGCTGAACGTGATTCCCGTTCAGCCCTTCTTTTTAAAAACAAGTAAATCATGCCGTGGCCCCCCCTCTCCCCTGCTTCCCAAACTCTAACGATTCCAGATGACCTTATTTGTCCAAATTTAGCGTTGCTGGAATTCTAACGAATCTAAGAAACCTTATTTACCCAAAAAACCTCAATAATGGCATACCCCCCAGCAAAATCAGCCAAATAACGTTTCTGGGGATCGTTAGAATTTTAGAAGCCTTCATTTGCCCCAAATAAGGCTTCTGGGGATCGTTAAAAAATGGAAGTTAGATCTGGACTCTGATCTAGACTCTGAATTGAGTTGAATTCAAAATTTAAAGAACATATTTGCTGGTGTAAATGAGTCATTCCGTTTATTGAAGGTTATTGGGAGTTACTAGATTTGATGAGGATATTAGGGTTATTGGGTTATTGGATTTTTAATTGATTGGTTGATTGGTTGATAAGTTGGTTGGTTGGTTGGTGGTTCGTGGTTCGTGGTTCGTGGTTCGTGGTTGGTAGTTCGTGGTCGGTAGTTCGTAGTTGGTGTCCGTGGTTGGTGTTCCTGGTTGATAAGTTAGTAGATAAGTTACTTGATTGGAGATGTAGCTCCTTTCGTGATTGAGTGCAGCCCGATTTTGCCTTTGGTGGTTTGTTTATGGGCTTAACGGTATTCCTTTCGTGGTGTCGTTGTGTGCTCAATGTAGTTCTAGTGTGTTTAGTGGTCTCGGTGGTTTTGTTGCGATGGTCTACTGTGCTTGGTTGTTAGTTTGACAAGGACGTTAATTGAATTCATTGAATTGTTGAGTTACACAGGTGATTGATTAGATTTCTTCGCTTCCCTTTGTTTTACTTTGTTTTATTTATTATTTATTTGTTTTACTTCGTTTTCGTTGTTTTTCTTTACTCACTTCACTTCATTTTACGTTACTTCATTTTATTTTTGTCCATTTGAGTTACTTCTCTTAACTCCTATCGCTGCAGGAACCCCAATGAACGCATATCCATTTGAATTATGCGTTCTTGGGTTCATCCTTAGATTTATGGATTTTTGTTGAATTCTTAGATTTTGTAAGCTTGTTTTGATTGAATCGAGAATGGATCAGACGATTTAGTCAGGATGCCGTAGCGACTCTTCCCTACTCTCCCCTGTACAATTTACTTATCCCTGATCCACTGAGGATACTGGCTTTCTGACCTTTTTCATACGCGTACTAACCAGTTCTTCCTCGGTGACAACGATTTTCTGTGGAATTTTATATGCAGGCAGCTTATCCCGGCAATAAGCCCAAACGGCACGGCGCAGTTCGGCTAATGAACACGGCTTTGCAAGTCGAATGGCAACTTTCACCTGTTGCCCTGTGATGCCGCTCACCTCGCCAGTGACCACCGCAGCCTCAATGCAATCCATCTCTTCCAGCACACTCTCGACTTCAGCGGGGTATACCTTCCAGCCACCTACATTAATGATCTCGGAACGACGGCCCAGAATGCGGATATATCCGTCCTCCACCATAGCCTCGTCTCCCGTTCGCAGCCAACCGTCTTCTGTAAAAGGAGATGCCGCATTCAGGTAACCGATCATTGCCGTTGCGGTATGGATCTGCAATTCACCGTCCACTACCCGGCACTTCACCTCATCATCCTGAATGGAAAATAACAGAGATCCCGGCTCTTTGGAACGTGTCGGCAAAATGCCTAATTCCGACATCCCGTAGGCCTGAATGGTTCTGATCCACGGAAAGCGCCGAGTCCAGGCTGTCAGAACTGATTCGGGCATCACTTCCGAACCATAGGAGACTACTTCCAGACTCGACAGATCATACGTTTCATCTTGTTTTCCCAGAAGCAGCAGATTCATAAATGTCGGGGAGACAGGCAGTGCCTGTACGCGATGTTTCTCAATCGTTCGGCACACTTCCTCTGGAGTGCGATCCGCCACAATACACAGACATCCGCCGCTGGACAGGGATTGCAGCATTGTGTTCACCCCGCCGATATGATCAAACATCATAAAGGGTATGGTCCGCAAAGGACGCACCTGCCGTCGAAAGGACTGTAACAACCGGTCTGCCCGGTGAACCGTCGCTTTGCTCACGCCCGTAGAGCCTGAGGAGAACAGAACCAACCCACCAATCTGCTCCATTCCCAATTCAGTCAAAATGGATGGCATCGCTTCTTCATGAGACTCGCACCTTTGTCTTGCAACGAGCCTGCCAGCGTATACCCCCAAGCGCACAGCTACATGTGCCAGCTTTACATACTCGTCCCGTTTCGCTTCGACCAAATTTCGATCGATCGGAAGCACAATGCACCCTGCTCCCAGCAAGGCCAGCATTGCCGATGCTGCATAAGGAGAATAGTCCTCTTCCAGTGTGACAACCTGCCCCGATATCCCCTCTCTTCCGATCCATTCTCCCATGAGATAAATCTGGTCAACCAACCAGTCGTAGCTGTACTCTTGATCCCCCATAATGAACGCCGGGTGTTGTCCGTGAGCAGCAAATCGCTCTAGCAAAAAATCAATCACCTCACACCCTCCTCATCACTGCCACCCATCCACTGCTGTGCAATATAATTCACTAGCGAGCCTACCGTCTGATACGGGCTTTCAGGCAAGGAAGCAGCGGCAATCTCGGCGAGAGCGTTCCCCAGACCTTTTCCCCAATGCTCTTCAATGCCCTGCTCCACCACAGCTAGTAAAGACACCAGTTCCAATGAATTCAGTCGTCCATCCCGACCATATAAGGGAGCATTACCGCCCTCATCCAAGGCAATGAATGTGTTATGATACGCATTTAATTCCCGGCAGCTATCTAGTACAATGCGCAGCAGGGCTGCCTTGTGTTCATTTTCATTGTCTAAAACCACTCCGGATTGCCTTGGATATGTAGAAGCTTGAGGCAGTGCTCGTCTTAATGACTCATACCAGTGCCATTCATCAGCGACCAGCCCTTGCACGATGTCTGACAACTGTGTTTTCCACCCTTCGCGCCGCTTCATCCGCCCTACCTGAAACAGGTTATTCGCCTTTTCCCACCGGAGAATGATACTCTCATACGCTTTGGCATACTGATCGAGCGATGCACCCAGCCATTGGGCCGACTCCTTGAGCACATCCCTGAAATAATAACGACTCCACCGCATATCAAAAAGCAGACTCGAAAATCGTGCTTCGCTCTCCGTATCTCCTCCCGTGTTTCCTTCCAGCGCATCGACCAAACTCGTAGATACGGCATGTCCAAAATAAAAACGCCGCGCGCCCTCCGTGACCGTTCTGCCTGTCAAAAATTCATGCACCTGAGTAGTCAGTGCTTGAGCCAGCATCTCTTGGTAACCCTGCAAATCCAGCAGAACTTTTGCCTGAATGTCCGTCGCGCCATAGGTACGCAGAACTTCCCTCTGCTTCACACCTGCAAGTTCAGGCATCGCCGGATGGCCTCGCCAAAAATCATGAAAAGCCGCATGATCTACCTTGCCTTTAAACTTATAAAAAACCGGATCATAGACGTACATGTGATCTTCATCCATACCGTACACCGCAAGCCAATGGTCGACCAGATAATGCCGTGAGCCTGGTTTAACATGTTTGTTAATATACTCAGGGTTGTGATAATCGTCGCAATACGGCAGATGATAGCTGGTACCTGTCGCCAAAAAAAGTCTGCCCGCTTCCAGCTGCCGCTGAATCTGCATTTTTCCTTCCTCAAAGCTGCCCAGCTCCCGCTGGTCATTCATCTTCCAGATCGGTTCGTCGTAACCCAGCTTGTGAAAATACGTCTTGACCAAGCCGTTATCTTCGCATGACGGCAAGCTATATAAGCGGCTGGCAGCCAACATGGCCAGACTTGACATGGAGCCCTGCCGCTGAAGCACTTCGTGAATCAGAGGGAAGTTGCATGGATAATAATAGGGGATGTCCAGTATTGGATCGAATGAATGGATGATCATTTGGGGGAGCCTCCTGTTTCTGCTTTGGCAGACGTACTGCCCCAAGCCTGGATATGATAGTGAAGAGATCGATTTTCAGTCGCTCGAAATACTCGATTGGCTATGGGATGGCCATCCAGATCGGTCTCAAATTGCCGAAAACCACGCGTAAAACGGAAGGAGAAGCCACTGTCTCTTGGAATGCAGTAACAGCCTTCGTAGTGATCATCACCTACATGCATGAGCTTCATGCCCATTCCGCCGTAGATGAATTTCTCCTGTTGCTCCGATGCTGTGAATCCGGATGCGAGCTCAGCCTGCATACAGACCTGTACAACGGGAGTTAGTTCAGGTATAACACTGTAATCTCGTGCTGCCGCCAGCTCTCCAACTTGCAATGTGATGGTTGCACTACCTGTGGCATGAGGAATCAGCGTACCATCTGCAAGAACCTGAAGAACTTCGGGATGACTTGAAACATACTTTCCGGTTAGCAACGTCTGACTTAGACCATTATCATACTGGAGCCGTGCCTGAACCCTTACCTGCATCCCGCCTTTCAGCCCGATGACAGTTCTGCCATACAGCTCTAATGAAATCGGCTGCCCTTCTTGGCCGAACATGTATATCAATGGTACATGCACACGTGCTCCCCAATCGGCTTCCTGATGGCAAGCATCCGGCTGTTCGAAGTAAGCCAGCTTTGTCTCAACCGCTCCCCGTTCCAGCATCTCCTGTACGACCCTTCTCACCTGTTCGGGCAGGAACAATCCTTCGGTGTCTCCGATATCCACCCACATTTTCACATCTGGAATGGTATCCGGCAGTCGGTACATGTTTTTCTCCCGCAGTCCGTTCTCCGCTTGTTCATCCAGTTGTGCATCCACAAAATATGGAGACATCATAATCAGCTTGCCAAACACATCTGGGTGATGCATTCCGATATGCAAGTTGCATAAAGCGGCGGCCGAAGAACCCAACAATCCCGTGTTATCTCTATCCCTTTTTGTCCGGTATCGCCGATCAATCATCGGTTTAAGCTCTTGAATAATAAAATGCTCGTATTCCCTTCCTGACCCTCCCAAGCCGGGGAATTCTTGCTCACCGTCAACGTAATGGTAGAACTCGTTGCGGGTAACCGGACGAACGTGTGCAATGGCAACGATGATAATGGGCTCCATGCGACCAGAAGAGATGAGTTCATCTGCCACTCGATCCAATTGCCACGTCTCGTTTCCCGGAGTGGATGGCCCGAATACCCGTTGTCCGGCATGGGCGTATAACACCGGGTAATGTCGTTCCGTCTGTTCCTCGTAACCTGGCGGGAGATACACGTAGATGTTACGCCTGTTTCCAAGCTGCGATGCCTGTATGCTTTCCAGACACTCCACAACTGATTGTGTCTTCACTGCCTTCAACCGCCTCTCTTTTCCGTATCCTGCTGAAGCGTGCAGGTGACAACAAACAACCCCGCCTCAGAAGAGACGGGGTTGTCCCGGATATGTCAGTCGGACAAGCAAACTGAACCCGGGATGCATTGCCCTTTAATTGGGGTGAATATGCGAATAGTTTAAATCGAGTGGGGTACTTTTGTAAATATGAAAATAGAAAAAAAATGCTCAGAAAAAAGTTATTGACATAAAACCCAAATTTTCTTACGATAGCGATGTGATGATAACTCGAGGGCCATGCTCATTAAACCTCAGCGGTTTAAGACAACCCCGGTAACTCCCCAAGGAGATGCCGGGGCTTTTGACGTGTGCTTCTAAAAGGAGGTTTGCTCTGATTAACTAACTTAGGATACTTTTTGTAAGCGCTATAATTCATATCCTCTTCCTTATTATTCAAAAATACGATATTCACGAAGGGTGGATTACCATGTTTCAAATGGCCAAACGCGCATTCCTCAGCACTACACTGACTCTCGGCTTGCTTGCCGGCAGCGCCCTGCCGTTCTTGCCAGCTTCTGCTGTATACGCCGATCCGGACACCGCTGTAACCAACAAGCAAAGCTTCAGCACGGACGTAATTTACCAAGTGTTTACGGATCGCTTTTTGGACGGCAATCCCTCCAACAACCCTACCGGAGCCGCTTATGATGCGACATGCAGCAATTTGAAGCTGTACTGCGGCGGAGACTGGCAAGGGTTAATCAACAAAATCAATGATAACTATTTCAGTGATCTGGGTGTCACCGCATTGTGGATTTCCCAGCCTGTCGAAAATATTTTCGCCACGATCAACTATAGCGGTGTAACCAATACAGCCTACCATGGCTATTGGGCCCGGGACTTTAAAAAGACAAATCCGTACTTCGGTACGATGGCCGATTTTCAAAACCTGATTACGACCGCTCATGCCAAAGGCATCAAGATTGTCATTGACTTTGCACCGAACCATACCTCTCCAGCGATGGAAACGGACACATCTTTTGCCGAAAACGGCAAGCTGTATGATAACGGTACACTGGTAGGTGGATACACCAACGATACCAATGGCTATTTCCATCACAACGGCGGCTCCGACTTCTCTTCCCTGGAGAACGGCATCTACAAAAACCTGTACGACCTGGCTGATTTTAACCACAATAATGCGACCATCGACAAATACTTCAAAGATGCCATCAAACTGTGGCTTGATATGGGCGTTGACGGCATTCGGGTGGATGCGGTGAAGCATATGCCTCTCGGTTGGCAAAAGAGCTGGATGTCCTCCATCTACGCACATAAACCGGTGTTCACTTTTGGTGAATGGTTCCTGGGATCAGCTGCAGCTGATGCAGATAACACAGACTTTGCTAACAAATCTGGCATGAGCCTGCTCGACTTCCGCTTCAATGCGGCGGTGCGTAATGTGTTCCGTGATAACACATCCAACATGTACGCTCTGGATTCCATGATTAACAGTACGGCTACGGATTACAACCAAGTGAACGATCAGGTGACGTTCATCGATAACCATGACATGGATCGTTTCAAAACAAGTGCAGTCAACAACCGCCGCCTGGAGCAGGCTTTGGCCTTTACGTTAACTTCACGTGGTGTGCCTGCCATTTACTATGGTACAGAACAGTATTTGACGGGGAACGGCGATCCGGATAACCGGGCCAAGATGCCTTCATTCTCCAAATCCACTACAGCATTTAACGTCATCAGCAAACTCGCGCCTCTGCGCAAATCCAATCCGGCCATTGCCTACGGCTCCACGCAGCAGCGCTGGATTAACAATGATGTATACATTTATGAGCGCAAATTCGGCAAGAGTGTAGCCGTTGTTGCGGTTAACCGTAACCTCTCCACACCAGCGAACGTTACAGGGCTGAGCACTTCCCTGCCTACAGGCTCGTACACCGATGTTCTGGGCGGCGCGCTGAACGGAAACACCATTACCTCCACAAACGGCAGCATTAACAACTTCACTCTCGCTGCGGGCGCAACGGCAGTATGGCAATACACAACAGCCGAAACGACACCAACCATCGGCCATGTTGGTCCGGTCATGGGTAAACCAGATAATGTGGTGACGATTGACGGCCGCGGATTCGGTTCCACGAAAGGCACGGTGTACTTTGGCACCACAGCCGTTACCGGAGCAGCGATTACATCTTGGGAGGATACACAGATTAAAGTAACGATTCCTTCCGTAGCTGCAGGAAACTATGCTGTCAAAGTAGCTGCGAACGGAGTAAACAGCAATGCCTATAACAATTTCACCATCCTCACCGGAGATCAGGTTACCGTTCGCTTTGTTGTGAACAATGCTACCACAACGCTTGGACAGAACATCTATCTGACAGGAAACGTAGCCGAGTTGGGTAACTGGAGCACGGGTTCCACTGCCATTGGACCTGCATTTAATCAGGTCATTCAGCAGTACCCGACCTGGTACTATGATGTCAGCGTACCGGCAGGCAAACCACTGGAATTCAAGTTCTTCAAGAAAAATGGATCGACGATTACATGGGAGGGCGGCTCCAACCACACTTTCACCGCTCCAGCAAGCGGGACAGCCACCGTCACGGTGAACTGGCAGTAAGGGCTGCAAATATTTGATCCACAAGCTAACCCGGAGTACACGCATGCAGCAATGCAACGTAAGCTCCGGGTTTTGCTGTGTGTGATCATCACCATATCCATGCTGAGCCTTCACTTTAAATCTGTGTGAATATCTATGTGTACGTACGTATAGATTTTAAGGTTGTTATAGCAACGATGCCCGTCGCAAGCAACATCATACCTACGCCTTCCAAGACAGTAGCGGCACCCCATTGATCCGCAAAAATCGAGACCACCGTCAGCCCCAGAATCGGCGCTGTACTCGTAATAGTGCCAACGACACCATAAACGCTGCCCTGCATCTCATCCGGCACGGCTGTGCGCAGCATGATCTGGGTGAGCATGGTACAGCAAGCAAACATAGCACCACCGCCAATGATAAGCGGCAACGCCATAAGAGGTGAGGATACATTAGCCAGCAGCATATAGACAGGCCCTAACACAAGCAGTCCAATAAAGACCCAGCGTCCGCGATGTTTCAATCTTTTCCCCGAAGCAATCAACACCCCTGATCCAATCATGTACCCCAGCGGTATACACGTCTCGATCAAACCAAATTGAACGGCGTTTGCCCTCCATACATTAACGGCCATCACCTGTATAAGCATCATGGCTGACATAAAAAAGAGAAGAAGCAGCGGATTAAATAACACAATCGAACGAATAAGCGGGCTGCGATAGATGTAAGTAAATGAATGACGCCACTCCTGTGCAAAAGTTTTCGGTTCACTGTTAGCACGGATGACCTGTGGAAAACGCCCCGCCAGCAGCACACAGATGGCAGACAACAGGAACGTGGCCCCCGTGATCAGGATGGCGATAAAACCGCCAAAGGCAGCTACCGCAACACCAGCAGCAGCCAAACCACTAATGCGAGCCAGATTGTCCACCAGATGTATCGTACCCGTTGCTTGCTGGATGTGCTGTTTGCCGACCATACTCGCAACGGAAGCGTGAAATGCGGGTGCTTGAAACAGACTTGAAAACATGGATAAAGAAAGCAATAACAACAACACAGAAAAAGGCGCCTGCCAGTTGAATAGGCTAACCGCAATCAGCAAAGCCATCACACCGCGAAACACATCGGAAGCAAGCATCAGCTTTCTTCGGTCCAATCGATCGGCTACCGTCCCTGCCACAGATCCAAATAAAAAGCTGACTAACATATTACAAATCTGCACAGCAGCCATGCTTTTTGCACTGCCTGTTGTCTGTAACACCCACAGACTGATCGCAATGCTGTTAAAGCAGTCGCCAAAAACAGATATGCCGTAACCGTACAGAATTCTGCGAAACGTCTTGTTGCGCCACAGCGTTCGCGGAGCTTCACTGCTTTGTAGCATAGCTTGTCCGCCTGGATAGGCTGCAGCTTCAGGCTCACTGGAAGGGTTCATGCTCATACATCACGTTCCTCCTTTTTCTTCATGAGAAGTGCTGAACAAGAACGCCTTAATCGAATCCTGAATTATGAATCCTAGCATCAGCAGCTGTATGTAGAAGCAGACACTTCCGAACGTGGCCAGTCGATAAAGACATGACGTTGCGGAAGTGCCTGGTTGAGATGCCGCAAGAGTGGCTCATCTCGTCCATAATGCGGCTGATTATGCTGTTCTTGGCACGATGTAATATAATTTCACCCTTTGGACGCCCCTGTTGTCAGCCCCTGAACGAGGAAACGCTGCAGGAACACAAACAGCAGAGTAATCGGAATAGCAATCAGCACAGCGCCCGCAGCAAACATCGTGAAGTTGCTGTCCTGATATCGGTTAACCAGATCCCACATGCCCACCGCAAGGGTCCAGTTCTCCTTGGTGCGCAGCACGAGCCGGGCAAAAATAAAATCCATCCATGCCCCCGTGAAGCTGGTTAATGCAACATACGTCAGCATCGGCTTGGATAACGGCAGGATGATGCTGGTGAACACACGCAGATGGCTTGCACCATCGATTCGGGCTGCTTCATCCAGGCTGCGCGGAATGGTGTCAAAGAAACCTTTGACGATGAACCCACCCAGCACCGCGCCCGAGGAATAGACCAGAATAAGCGCAGCATGTGTGTCCAGCAATTTGATTTGCAGCAAAATAATATAAATGGCAATCATGCTCATAAAGCTTGGAAACATGCCCAGAATGAGCATCGTGGACAGAATCGTTTTGCGCCCCCGAAAACGGAACCTGGACAACGCGTACATACCCAGCGTTACCATTAATGTAGAGAAAATCATCGTGAAGAACGCGATTTTCAGTGTATTCATATACCATCTGCCGTACATAAAGGAAGGATTGTTGAACAGCTCTCCGTAATGGGACAGCGTGAAGCTTTCCGGCCATAAACGTTCACTGAACAATGCCGCGCCTGGACGCAGGGACGACAGAAAAATCCACAGAACAGGATAGATGGATACAACAGCAATGATCACTAAAAGCACGTAGCTGAGCGTCAAACGAATCGGATTGTTGCTTTTTTTCATTGAATCATGTCCTCCTCCTTGAATGATTTGGAGCGGCGGAAATTCCAGATGGAGAAGGAAGCGATAATCAGGAAGATGATGATGCCTACCGCGGAAGCCATGTTGAATTTGTTATTATCCAGCGTAAGCTTGTAGAGCCAGGTTACCAGCAAATCCGTGGCCCCCGCGTACTGATAGTCGCCGCGAAGCGGGTTCCCGTTTGTTAACAGGAAGATGACGTTGAAGTTGTTGAAGTTTCCGGCAAACTGCATGATCAGCACCGGTGTCGTGGCAAACAAAATGAACGGCATCGTGATAATTCGGAACTTCTGGAATGCAGAAGCGCCGTCTACTTCGGCTGCCTCGTACAGATCACGCGGAATAGCCGTAAGCACACCCAAAATCAGCACCATGCTGACCGGGATACCGATCCACATGTTAACCACAATGACCGTTACCTTGGCCCAGAACGGATCAGTCAGCCATGGCAATCCTTCCAGACCGAACGCTCGCATGTACGTATTGATCGGTCCAAACTGACCGTTGAACAGGTTACGCATCAGCAGCAAAGAGATAATTTGTGGAATGGCATACGGCAAAATGAAAATAGTACGCCACAGCTTTTTGAAACGGATACCCTGCTGCTCAATGAGCAAAGCTACCAACACACCGCCGAAATAGGTGGTGACCGTAGCCAAAACGGCCCAGATGACCGTCCAGGTCAGCACACCGTAAAATGTCTGGCTCCAGGATTTGAGCTGAATGAGATCGGTGAACGTTTTGAATCCGACCCAATCGACCAGCTTCGCCGGAGGAATGTGGTCTGGTGCCGAATAGTTGGTAAACGCAATCGTCACCGTAAACAGAATGGGCATGATGGTAAAAAACAGAACACCAAGGGCCGGGATCGACAGAAACAGATACGGAAAGTTTCGGTCCATCAGATTGCGCATCGTTGCCGCGGCTCCAAGCGTCGGTTTACCCTGCTCTCTTGCAAGTCCAGTCAGATAGGCGTCACGAATATTCAAAATATAAACAAGTACAAACACAAAAAAGACGAGCAACACGATGATTCCGTCAAGCAGCAAAAAGATGGAATGGTCTCCCTTTTGAAGCACTGTCGAACCATTCACTTTGACAAAACGCTGTGTATTTTCCCCCAGTGTCCATATTCCCCATACCGCATGGGACAACCGCGGAAGCAGGTACGCAAGCCCTGCTCCCTCCAGCAGCAATAGAACAATGCCTTTAATCCACTGCCGATTGTATAACTGTCCCAGACCCTGCAATATGATGGAGCATATGGCCGCTGTCATCCGGTGCTGCTTTTCCCTGCCGGGCTGAGCAGACACCGGGACATGCTGTTGTTGCATGTGCTCTCTCCTCTCTTACCATTCATTATCCAGTTGGAGTCTTTCACAGGCTGGTTAAAATTGATGTTTTGCATGAAGCGTTATTCCCTCGTTATTGCACCGTCGCCAGACTCTCCTTAATCTGCTTCACAGCATTGTCGAGAGAAGCCTTCACATCCTTACCGCTGTCCCAGATATCGGTGATGGCTGATGTTATTGGCCCCCAAACACTGTCCATCGCAGGAAGCGAAGGCATTGGTGTCGAGTTGTTGAATTGCTCAAGGAACGCTTTATTGATCGGGTCTTCCTGTACTTTGGCATCGGCTGCCACATTTTTGTTCGCTGGAAGGGTTCCGTTCATATCAAAGTTCTCCATCTGGGCTTCTTCGTTCGAGAGGAACGCGGCCAGCAGCTTGGAGGCATTCGGGTATTGGGTAAACGCATTGACGTAATAGGCTTTAACACCCGAGAAGGAGGTCATGGGCTTGCCATCAATGGCTGGAAGCGGTGCAACTCCAAAATCGATTCCGGCGGTACGATAGTCGGCAATGGTCCAAGGTCCGTTAATATCCATGGCCAGCTTGCCGCTGGAGAACAGCCCTTTTTTGATATCGTAGTTCACATCTCCCATTTTGAGCGGCAGCACTTCGGCTTTCAGCCTTTGCAGGAACTCTCCGCCCTTCTGGGCACCTTCGTTATTCAAACCGAGATCACCGCTATCCATGCCGTTGTCCCCAAAGATATAGCCGCCTTGAGAAGCCAGGAAAGCGTAGTTGTAATAGAACTGCTGAAGCTCCCACATCAGCGCATACTGATTGGACTTGGTGTTGTTGAACGTTTTGGCAAAATCGATAATTTCATTAAAATCTTTTGGAGCCTCTGGAACTAATGCTTTGTTATAAAAAAGGGCGTACGTCTCCACGCTGTACGGATATCCGTACAAAATGTCTTTGAACGTCACGGCTTTCAGCGCATTCTCGCTGGTATTGGCTGCAGTCTCAGCTTCAAAGATATCATTGGGCAGAATAAGTCCCGCTTCCGAGGCACTACCAATCTTGTCATGCGGAAAAACGACCACATCTGCGGCAAGTCCGGCTGGACCATCCGTGGTCAGTTTAGTGACCTGATCGGTTGGGGGCAGTTCCTCCATTTTGACGGTGACACCGTACTTTTCTTCGAACTTTTTGACACGCTGCTCAATGAAGCTGCTCTGATTTTTGTCCTCCCAGATCACCAGTGTTGCGCCCTCCTCCGGCTGGAGGTTCTCTGCGGTCAACTGAACTTCCTCCTCTGGATTATCACCAGGCGCTGCGGGAGAAGAACTGCCCCCTCCCCCGGTAGAGCATGCAGCCAGTGTAAACGCCATTCCGATAGACAATACTGCACCTTGCCATTTTCTCATGTAAAATTGTCCCCTTTCCCTCTGCGTGGTTCAAAAAAAATCGCGCTTTTCACCCTTTAAACGGCGTACATTGTCAGGATATGTGTCCCATGTGAACTGTTGTACAAACGTTTGCCCAAAATGGAAGACATAATCGTTTCAATATCCAATATGTAGGGGAAATCCAGTTGAAAAGTATGTAAAACCATGATGTAAGCGCTATAATATCTTCCACATCATACAACACTGAACTTTATTTGTACAAACGTTTGCACAAGCTGTATTACTTCAAATTTAACCATATCCTGAATTCTGTTCACAGTAATTTCCTGTTTGCTTGATCTAGCTCTTTCTTCCTTTATTTTGCTCTGCTTGCATTCTGGGTCATATAGTTAAGAATTGATTTCTGGTACCCTTTGCATTACCATAGGAGAATGTTGAAATGATTGAATCAGAAGGGGTTTTTGACATGATTACGATCAAGGATATTGCCAAACTGGCGGGTGTTTCCCCTTCTACAGTGTCACGGGTGATCTCAGGCCATCCCAGAATCAGTACGGAGACATCTCTTAAAGTTAAACAAATCATGAAAGAGCTGAATTACCATCCCAATATGATGGCAAAAAGCCTTGTATCCAAAACCACGCAAACGCTTGGCATTATGCTGCCCCGTCCTGCGGAGGAGCTTTTTCAAAATTATTTCTTCGGAGAGCTTCTGCGAGGCATTATTACTCATGCGACTCGTAACAACTATGAATTGCTGCTGTCTACGGAGACTTCTTCCGATGATGAATTACAGGCGATTTCCCGACTTGTGCACGGGCGCAGGGTAGATGGCATTCTGCTGCTAGGCTCCAAACGGGATGATCCGATCATTACTTTTTTGGAAGAGGAAAAATTCCCTTTTGTGCTCATTGGCCGAAGTGAAACTCACCCCAATGCACCGATGGTGGACAACGACAATGTGCAGACCGCATATGATGCAACGCAGCATCTGATCGCACAGGGGCACACACGCATTGGCTTTGTGAGCGGCCCGCCGGATATTACGTTATCGCATGATCGCATGCGTGGATACCGGAAGGCTCTTGATGAATCCGGACTGACGGCTAATAACGACTGGATCGTAGAGGGTGAATTTCTGCAGGAAAGCGGCTTCCGGGCTATGTCCCTGTTCATGTCTCTGCCCGACAGACCCACGGCCATTGTGGTCATTGATGATAATGTTGCCTTTGGTGTGTTAAGGGCGCTCGCGGAGCTTGGATATCAGGTGCCTGAGGACATCAGCGTGGTCAGCTTTAACAATATTGCTTTGTCCGAACTTGCTTCCCCTCCTCTCAGCTCCATTGATATAGGAACATATCAACTGGGTTATACCGCGGTTCAGGTCTTGCTCAAAATTCTTGGCAATGAACCTCTCACTCAGAACCCGGTGATTATCCCCCACCGCCTGATTGTGCGTGAATCTTCGCTATATTTGAAGGCAAAGCCTTCCCTGAGTTAAGCGCTCTACTCACTTTTTTGTGACAATGCAAACGTTTGTCCCAGTGTCCTTTTATCCGAACTGAAATGTTGTAAAAAGAAGCTTTGGGCACATGCCTGAGATAAAGATAATGACAATGTGAATGACAAAGAAGCCGCAATAATACGGCTTCTTTTGTTACCTTATTTTTACGACTCATGAACCCTCGTCCAATTTAGGGCATGTCTGAAAACTCTGAAGATAGCAGATTTTTCCGAATTTTCGTTCCCAGCAAGGAAGTTTCTCGCAGACGTGCCGGGGCAAGTCAAGGGAAAGTGACGTAGCAGGGGGCGAAAAGGGGATAAAAGATGCACTTCAGCAGGTCAAGACACGCCCTAGTAAGAACTCCAGCCAGCGTCAGCCGTAATTACGGTACCGTTAACAAAACTGGACTCGTCCGATCCGAGGAACAAAGCCACTTTGGCAATCTCTTCGCTCGTTCCTACCCGTGGGTTGATTGCCATCCCCTGCTGCTGTCGTCCTGCACCAAACGGGTTAATGCCCGTCATGGATGCGCCGATGTTGGTCGCAACCGCTCCCGGTGCAATGGCATTACAACGAATGCCTTGCTCGGCATACATGTATCCTGTATTTTTGGTAAAGCCCACCACAGCATGCTTGGATGCCGTATATGCGCCTCCTGCCCGTCCACCGTGCAGGCCACCCGCTGAAGCGATATTCACAATAACTCCTTGCTGTTTCTCCAGGAAGATCGGCAATACTTTTCGTGTTGTACGCATGACACTTGTTGTATTCACAGCAAATACTTTTTCCCACCGCTCATCCGTAATATCCGCAGCCGGCTCCATTCCGTCCATAATGCCCGCATTGTTGACCAGAATATCAACCGTACCATATTTGCTTACGGTTTGATCAATGAGTTGCTGTACATCCTCCTCTTTGGCTACGTTCGCCAGAAGCACAGATGCTTCTCCGCCGTTTGCCTGAATCTCTTGAACGACAGCCTGTGCAGCTTCTTCGTTAATATCAGAAACAACCACTCTGGCCCCTTCTTGCGCATACAGCGTGGCAATAGCCTTCCCCATCCCCGATCCTGCACCTGTGACAATAGCCACTTTATCTTGAAGTTTCATTTTTTATTCCTCCTTCGATGTATTCGTTTTCATAAAGATAACAAACAAATGTTCATTATCTCTTATCCTTAGTATAATAAGTCATAGCTTTTCGATACAATCAGTAAAAGTCTATCCCTTTGTACGTTAAACAACAGGTTATGACCTGTTTGTACGTTATTTTTATGAATATCCCAGGGAGGAATTCCAATGCCCGAAACATCAGAAGTAATGGATCGAAGAATCCGAAAATCCAAAGCTGCACTGAAGGAAGCCCTCCTTCATTTGATGCAAAAGAATACTTTCAAGGAAATCTCCATCTCCGATATCGTGCAGCAAGCTGACCTGAATCGGGGAACCTTTTACAGACATTATCAATACAAGGAAGATCTGTTCAACGAAATCCTGCATGATGTGACTGAGGATCTGGTGACCTCATTCCGCAAGCCTTACGAAGGTTTAAAAGAATTTCATGTGGATCGGATGCCCTCTTCCGCCATTACCATCTTCGAACATGTGCATCAGCACGCCCAATTCTACTCACTCGTTGTGCAATCCGAAGCATCGTCCAGCTTTCAGCGTATGATCTGTGATGTACTGCGTGATCTGTCTTTGCAGGATCTGAATCATATATTCCCTCCGCATATTAACCCGGAACTGCTTGCAAGTTATCAGTCTCATGCCATATTTGGCATGATCATGGAGTGGATCAGACAGGATTTCAAACACAGTCCTGCCTATATGGCGGAAGAGTTGTTCAAAATTATTCATTACACGCCCGCACAACGATTAAAAAATTGAATAATTTCTCAAAATATGGGTATAATAACATAGTTATTATTCAATTATTTACACATTGTCTCGTAAATTAAAATTTGAAGCAGGAGGAATGATGATGAAATCTTTCAAGTATCGTCTTGAGCAAAAAGAACCCCGTACCGGTCCCGGCGGCATCACCCGCGGAGCCTCGGTTCATGACTTCCCCGCATCCATCGGTATTGCGGGAGTGTCCATGCGCCTGGAACCAGGCGGCATGCGCGAACTGCACTGGCATGCGAACGCGGCCGAGTGGGCGTACGTCATCAGCGGTTCCTGCCGCACAACGGTTATTCATCCCGATGGGCATGCGTATACAGATACCTTCGAACCCGGAGATGTATGGTATTTCCCGCGTGGATACGGTCATTCCATTCAGGGTCTCGGACCGGATGAATGCCACTTCATTTTAATTTTTGACAATGGAGATTTCTCGGAGGATCACACGTTCAGCATTACCGACTTTCTGACTCAGACACCAGACGCCGTTGTTGCTCAGAACCTTGGTATATCCCTCGAGCAAGCAGCCAAGCTCAATCAGGGGGAAGCCTATTTTGCCAAAGGTCCTGTGCCGGATGACAGCTCCTCCTCAGCAACTTATCGCCGTAACTCCGAACTGACCACCCCTCACCGTTACCCTTTGCACGCCAAACAGCCGCGCCGGGCACCAGGCGGCGGTACCCAGCGTACGGTAACCGTGGAAGACTTCCCGATCTCCACGACGATGGCCGGATCACTCATTGAGCTGCAACCAGGCGCCCTGCGTGAACTGCACTGGCACCCCAATGCGGATGAGTGGCAGTACTATATCAGCGGCAGCGCAGAGATGACGGTATTTCTTGCAGAAGGCCAGGCCGTAACCGAGCAGTTCGAAGCCGGGGATGTGGGTTATGCTCCGATGGGTGCGGGTCACTACATCAAAAATACGGGTGATGATGTCTGCCGTGTGCTCATCGGCTTCAACAGCGGACATTATGAGGCGATTGATCTCAGTGAGTGGATCGCAGGCAATCCGGTGGACGTACTTTCCACAAATCTGGGCATCTCTCGTGAAGAGGCAGAACAGCTTCCTAATGATACAGTTTTCATCGCGCCAGCCCAAAAGAAAGGCAAATGACCGTAGAGAGCAGGTGCCTTTGAATACCGTAAATTTTCGTATTCGTCGAAGTTTAACGCTAAGAGCATCGGACATACGGTAGAACGTCTGGAGCCGGGATATTCCCGGCTTTTGTTATGCAACGACAAAAAACGGTTGATCCCGGATATCGCGGGTCAACCGTTTTTAAGATGATCGGGTATAACAATAATAATTACAAACCTAACTTCTGTCCTTTTTCCAGCCGCTGAATCTGCTGTTCCCCGGTCTCCGCCAGCTCACGGAACTGACCGATCGTTTCCCGCATTCTTGGCAGAGCCTCTTGCTTGTAGACCGAGATCGAGTCAAGCGCAGACAATACATCCGCAAAGGCCTGCTTCATCGTATCTACGGAGATACTCGCCTCATACGCCTGCTTTTGGATGGCTGTTCCCTGATCCTTCAGCATCTTGGAGGTGCCGGCAATCAGATCATTGGTGGTGCGGTTCAGCAGTTCGATCTTCTGAAGCACAATCTTCTGATTGTAGAGCGCACTGGCCACGGTAACGGCGATCTTCAGTGCCGAGATGGTCACATTTTTCGCGCGATCTACACCACGGATCAGTTCCTTGTTGTTACGAATCACCACTTCAATTGCCATAATTCCCTGCTGATTCACCACGAGCATCTGCTGCAGATCCATCACACGCTGACGGAGCGGGAACAGCACTTCCTCTGTAATAAAACGTACCTTCTCGGGGTCTTCGCCGCGTACCTTGGCTGCCTCAATCTGGGCATCAATGGATTCGTCCATCAGCATGCCCAGCTGAATCTCCTTCTGCAGTCGCTTGGTCAGCTCGCGCAGGCTCTGCTGCTCGATCTCCAGCGTGGTGTTGTCGTTACGCAGCGTAGCGCGGCCTTTGTCGAGTGAAACGACAATGTCGGCGATGACGGCGTCGGCTTTCTGGTATTTGAGGAAATACGCGCGCAGCGGGTTGAACAGCTTGCCCAGAAAGCCGGTTTTGGCAAAATCGACGACACTCGGGTCGAGATCCTTCAGTTGCATGTGCAGCTCGGTCAAGCCTTTGGCGACCTGACCGCCCTCGTCTCCGGTCTTGGACAGATGTCCAACGGAGACTTGAAGCAGCGCGTTTTTCTCCGAGGAGGATCGCATCGTGTTCATGCCAAAGCCGTCGATGGATTGCAAAATTTCTTTACGCTTCTCCAGGGATTCCAGGTCCAGGTTCATGATCATCTCTACGTTGGAACTGGCAACCTGCTGCAGCTCCGCTACCTCGGCGGGCACCGGTTTGATCTCTTCCTCAATCACCTTCTGAATTTCCTTCTGGCTCGGGATCTCCATCGTAAATGACATCCGCATTTCCCCCTTTTCGCTATCAATATCATTACATCCATGTATGGTTACATCTGTACGTTAAACAGGTTTCCGATTTTGTAGACGACATCGTCGGTATCTGCGTTAATGCTCGCTGCCTCGTTAATGCTGGAGATGCTCTCCAGCGCTTTGATGTCGGCATTATATCCAATGGTGTAGATCGGCACTTTGTAGGTCTCGACCAGACCCCGGATGTCCTTCAGCGTGTGGCCTTCATTCGTCTCACCATCACTCAGGACAAAAATCAGCGGTTTCACATTCGGGTTAGCTACCATATAATCCTCCAGCATCTTCATCGCAACAACGATCCCGTCAAAGGTTGCCGTACCGCCTCCAGCCTGCAAGCTGTCCACCGTTCCCACAAACATGGATTGCTGATTCGTATCATACTTGGCTATCGGCAGATTCACGGTCACTGTACTCGAGTAGGATACAAGCCCGATGCTATTGTCGGTACCGAGATACTTCTGACCAGTGCGCAGCGATTCCTTGAGTCGGTTCAACGGCTCGCCGTCCATGCTGCCCGATACATCAGTCACAAATACGGCTGCAATCGGTTTGCTTCCGTTTTTCTTCTCTTTCCAGACTTTCTGAGCGGATAAAAGTGTGCCGCCATCCACAGAGGCCAGCTCGGATTTGTAATCCTGCAAGCCGTTAAAGCCGAACTCTTCCGCCTTCTTCTGATACTGAGCCTGTGTCACAAAGTCCGCAAATTTCTGGATGATCTCCTGTTTGTTCTGCGGCAGTTGACCAAGTGCGTACAGCGGGCTGTCATGCCTTGCGCCAAAAGGAGTGAACACATAGCCGCTCTTGAGATCAGCTGTATTCACATACGTCTGGTATTCCAGCACAAAGGCATCCAGTCTGCCTGACTTGGCCGCTTCACGCATCTGAATGGTCGTGGACGCCGTAAATGGCACGTTGGCCTGGAATTTCTCGAAGCCCTGAATCGCCTTCTCGCCAAGCGGATTAGCGCTATCATACGTGTTCAGCGCGGTTACAAGGAAGTTAAGCCCTGTCGAGCTGGCAAAAGGATCGGTATATCCCATCGAAAGCTCATTGTTGGCAATCGCTTCGGTTACGGTTTTGACGTTAACGGCACCATACGTGTTGACGAGTGCATCATATTTGGCTTTGGAGATGACAATGCCCGGAACGTTGCCGACGAGGCGCTTGGAGATGAGCTTGGCTTTCACTCCGCTCGCTTCCACCATCGCACCCCACAGCTCATTAGACGGTGTGAAGGCATCAGGCACATATTTGCCGGACTTGATGTAATCTGTCGCTGTACCGGAGGCAATGTTGCGGATTTTGACCGAAACGGCTTTGCCGCCAATCGTGATGTTTGCTTTGTTAAAAGCATCCCCCACCTCGGTCAACCAGCCATCGACTCCGCTGCCTGATTTCTCCGGGGAAGAGAAAATTTCGACATAATCATTTGTGGTGTTCTCCACGGTAATCGGGAATTTCGAAATATCCGGCAACGATTCTGCTACATCGACCGGATCAAGATCAATCTGTCCCTTGACGGGCTCTGCCGTGGCCGGTGCGATATCCGCGTATAATTTGCCAAGCTCCTTCCCTGCATTTTCGGTTGTGACCTGTGTGGACGTTTTACCAAAGTTGGATGTTAGTGTGATCCCGGCGTAGACCAGACCAAACACCAGCACAAGCATCATGATGGATATGAATAAAAATTTCCCTTTCTTCGCCATACGTTCATCCCCTCACTGTCTATATAATTTGGTGTGTTTGATTAACTGATCAATCTCCTGCATACAAGGCATCTGTTCAATATCTCCGGCTTCAAAGCTGTCCAGACGTGAAATCTCCAGCAGCAATTGATCCAGCTTGAGCAAAATTTCTTCATTGGTGTGCAGTGAATTTTTGACGTAGGTCAGATAATCGTTATACACTTTCGTTTTTTCCTGAAAAAGCTTCTGTGGCAAATTCACCGATTTGGATTTCATCATACTGGCATAGTCCGCTTCGTCAAAGACGTTCAGACGGTTGAGGATGCTGCGAATATTCAGATACAGAAGCTTCTCGACCTCCTCCGTGACGGAAGCGAATTTCTTGAAGCTCAGCTCGCCTGGATCAAACCGTTGATGAAGTACATTCATCAGGGTCTCTTTTTTCTTTTTCATCCGGCTCAGCTGAGACAGCCCCAGTGTAATATCTTCTTCAAGCACTTTGATGCGTCTGTAAAAAGATAGAGCTTCGACATAATCTTCATGAGTCTCGATCTGTCTCACGGGTAAAACAACCGGCTGTTTGAACAACAAGGCGTAGCTGCCATAGAAAAGCGCCAGTACACTGCCGAACAGCAAGGTTACGGACAGGGCTGTCTGGAACGCACTCTCTCCAAATCCCAATCCGACAAAGCCCGGAGAGAAGGCCAGAACGTTCGCCGCCACAATGCCGAGCATCAGTGCAAAAAATTGTATGTACCTGGTCATGGTCAATCATCCGACCTCCTTTCATGTTAGATGTTGGCATTTCATGTCATATATCCCTTGTTCCTCATCTTCTCATTGTACATGATGTGAACGCTCTCAGGTGGATAGGATTGGAAATCAATATAGAAATATTGCTTCTTATATGAAGGATGTAAGGTGCATTGGGTGATATGGATGTGCGTAATTGACTCGTCGTGAACAAAAGAAAAGATCGATATCATAATATACGTGGCTTGGGCTTATCCCATTATCTATTTTCAGGGACAACACAGAACAGGCTGTGCTGCTTGCAGGTTAGAATGTTATTTTCTCTAAAAAATCAACGTGAACTTGTCAGTAGTCGGTAACTCCCGTATTCAGCGGTACGGAAAAGTGAGGAATACATATAATTATTCGGTAATACGTGGAAATACGGGATGCGTGTCATTTTTGATATAAGATTTTGTTACGCCCGGTGGAGTAAATTCCGTCAATAGAAGGCTGGCGCGGGCATGGAAGGCTTACATGGGATGTACAGAGGAGGGACAGGGGAGCGGCAACGAGGGAGCATTAAAGGTATGTACGGGCGTGCGAAGGATCTATATGAAGGAGCAAACCATAGGTATCATACCAACGGAGTATGGCGTCGGCCGTGCACTGTGCATACGTAACTCCGCGCAGACCAAAAAGACGAAACGGCAGATAACCTCCGACTTCGTCCTTGTGTGACTGAGGCTGGCATATCGTGACTGTGGCTGGCATATCGCCATATTTTGACGATTCATACAGCTAACGATTCCAGATGACGCTATTTGCTGCATTTCAGCCCATCTCAAAATGTAACGATTCTGAGAAACGTTATTTCCGCTTTTGAGTTGTGATTTCGTTGATTTTGACCCGTTTCGGTCGAAATAGCGTCGCTGGGAATCGTTAGATTTCTGAACAGGCCAAATTAGCCCAAATAAGGTCTGTACGATTCGTTAGAATTTCCACGCATCCACCTTGTACCAACCTCGGTTACTTTCGCGATCTGCTCCAATCGCCCCACATACTATTTCTCCGGCACTCTGCTCCAATCGCTCCAGATAGATACTATTACTCCCACAGTCTGCTCCAACCGTGCCATATGCCACTACTTTTTGCTCTACTGCGCGTGGCTCGAATCTCCCTTATTTTCTCCACTCAGATGTGCGTTGGCTCTAAACCCAGTTACCTTCACACTATACTCTTCACCACGCTACATACTTGGCTGGCTCCGCATTGTGCGAACCTCGGTTACCTTCCCGGCGCAGCCGTTGTCACCGATTGCCTGGAAAGTTACCGTCACCTGCTCCTTACTTCGGGTTACTTCCTCAGGGATATCATAGGTCACGTAAAATACTTCACCGATTTTGTTCATATGAATGCGCTGTTCACCCACAACGACACCGTCCACCAGAATGTTGAAAACCCTCTCGTACCGTACACCTTCTCGTTCAAAATGCAGATAATCCCCGCCCCAAAAGGCTACGCACAGCACATTCACAGCATCCGGATCTACAGCCAAACGATAGCTGAACGCCGCATCCTTCACACCGTATGCCTCGCGCCACATATACAGCTTGTTGCGACCGTTTGTGCCAGAGCCATTATACTTCTCACCGCGGCAATTGCTGCCGAGCTGATGCCCAATCTCATCCTGCTGTCCGTCCGGCTGTACGCTGTCGATGGTGAGGTCGTTCAACGCTTTCTCTAAAGCGTCTCCTTCATCATTCAGCGGCCAGTACACGGTGTAAAACTCATGGTGCACAGCATAGAACGGGATCAGCTTCACGGCTTCACCCGTTGACGTCACTTCCTTGCTGAGTTCAAACGTAAGCTTGCTCGCATCAACAACTTTGATCCATTTGCGCACATCCTCTTCTTCCGTCCAAATTACAGGAACGGCTGCCGTCTTCGGATTCAATGCAGTCTCGTCAATAATGGTATCCTCGGGAAGCCCTTCACTGCCAAGTGCTCCGGCAAGCACAATCGGACCATACAGGAATGCAACCTTGTGAGCATCGTCTCTGGCAGTATATTTACGCAGTGCCATCGGCAGCGTAATGCTGATGACATCGCCCGCTGTCCAGGTGCGGTCGATGGAGAGATAGCCGGGTTCCAGGCGGGTATACGACTGGGCCGAATCCCCGTTTACTGTTGCCGTCATCGGCTCCTGAAGCCAGGACGGCACACGTAATCTGAGATGAGCCGAGGCGCTGCCTTCGGTGATCGTCAGGGTTACCTTTTCCGAATAAGGGAAGTCGGTTTGCATCTTTAAGGTCAGCCCCTGTGAAGCCCAGTCCAGCTCCGACGCCATGTACAGGTTCACATACAGGTCTTGCTCATGCTCATAATAGATAGCCTCGGCGTATTTGCCCGGATTCTCCATGCCTGAACCTGTGCAGCACCACCAGGCGGTATCACGTGTACCGTAAATTTTGTAGTGGCCCTGGAGGGTGGAGGCAAAATACGTTTTGTTCCCCGTATCCGGGTCCTGCGTGCCAAGAATATGGTTATAGATGGCGTTCTCATAATAATCCATGTAACTACTGTCCGGGTTCCACGCAAACAGCTGCTTGGTCAGATGCATCATATTATGGGTACAGCAGCTCTCCCCGGTTTTGATGCCAAGGCTCTCCATGCCCTTTGCTTCGTAATGCTCGGATATACTCGTCGCGCCAAATACATAAGAACGATGCTGCACCGTCGTATCCCAGAAAAATCGGGCTGCCGTCCGATACTGGGTCTGCGCAGGGTCCTGGTTGTAGATTTCAGCCGCACCGATGACTTTGGGAATTTGTGTGTTGGCATGCCGCCCCTGCAGCTCATCCCACTCCTGCTCCAGCGGCTCCAGTATGAGTTGATGCGTAAACTGGTGAGCAGCCTCCAGATAGGCGGACGTCCCTGTTATCCCGTACAGCTGGGCAAACACTTCGTTCATCCCGCCATGCTCACACAGCAGCATCGTCTGGATCTGCTCCTCGGTCATGGTGTTCAGGCCCTCCACTGCCCAATCCGCAAAACGTGTAACGACCTCAAGCGCCAGCTCATTGCCTGTCAATTGATAGGCATCAATCAGTCCACGATAGATTTTGTGTACACTGTACCAGGGAACCCAATACTCGCCGATGTTGAAGCCCCCGATATGCTCTGCACGAAACGCAATGTGGAATGCCTTCTCGGACAAACCTCCGATATATCCGCTGCCTGTTGTCTGCTGGATCTCTGCCAGCTCACTCACGGCGTAATCCAGCGTTTGTTTCAATGTGGCATTGCCCGTAGCCTGATAGGTGACTGCAAGCGCAGACATGAAATGCCCCAGGGAATGACCGCTGATCGAGCGGGCTTCCCAGCCTGCATAACGTTCCTTACGCGGCGTTAATCCGTGTGCTTCATAACATGGAGCCAGGAAACGGTCAATGTCCAGCGATAACAAATAACGTTCCCCGGTATGCTGCGACTTTTGAAACAGACCTTCCAGCAGCTGAACATGTGCGGGGCCTAGAAATCCTTGTTTGGTATCTATCATGCGGCTCGCTCCTTTGAGATATGTATTATTTTTCTGAAATGATCAGTTCGGTGCTCTGCTCTGCATACGAAGGGCAAAATCCGTGATTCCTGGCGGGTAATCTCTATCTTCGCTATCCACCTTCTACCCTTGAATGTCCTCATATTATCAAATAAAATACAGTTACATCAGACCCAGAATCCAAGAAAAGGTGGATAAATCCGTCCTATGTCAAAGCCAGTGGAGCACTACCTGTGCGGGAAATTTATATCAGAGGGCAACTGGAGCCACATGCGGCGCAGCATGCCGGTTCACGAAATTATTTTAATGCTGGAAGGTGAGATGTACATTGCGGAGGATGAGGAAAAATACGTTGTACGTGCTCATGATCTGCTGTTTCTGAAGGCAGGTCATACGCATTATGGATATCGGGTTAGCGATGCTCCTGTCAGCTTTTATTGGATACATTACGGCGCAGCACCGGGCGTTTTCAGCAGCTTTCCAACCCATTCAAGCATTCAGGTGCCTTCGATGGCCAATCAGCTGTTCAAGCAGCTGCTGCATGTATGCTCCTTCTCGCCCGAAGAGGCTGACGCCGCCGCTCTGCTGCTCCTGAAGGAGCTGGAGCGAAATCTGCAAACGGACTATCGCCCGCACAGTGCTGTCGTGGATCATATCTGCAAATGGGTCGATATCCATCTGCATACGAATATGACGGTAAATCAGATTGCTGAGCAGTTTAATTTCAACAAGGATTACATCTCCAAAATGGTGAAGCGTGAAAAAGGAGTTGGGCTCAAAGCGTATATTCTCACCGAGCGGATGCGCCGGGCCAAACAGCTGCTGCTGAATACCAATGCCAGTGTAAAAGAGATTGCTGCCCAGTGCGGCTTCAATGACTACAAGTTATTTCTGCGCACCTTCAAGCAGCATGAGGGGAACACGCCAACCGAATATCGCAACCATCTGTACAGCACACAGTTGAACCGCTTATAAACAACAAGAAAGGATACTCGCAGCTTATTTCCTCAATTGTGCTTGATGATAGGGGCCTATAGAAATGTTGAAATCTCTTATTCAAAATTCCAATATATTGATCCGATTCTGCTGTGATATAATGCAAAACAAACAACATTCCCTACTTAGCTTATAAGAAAAGGAGAAATTAATCATGACGACGGCTGCCATTACTATTGTTCCGGCGACTCCGGCTGACCACGACGATATTGTCGATATTCTGGCTGCCAGTTATGCCGAGTATCAGAGCACATTTGAACAATCAGAACGATGGGAGGCCTATGTAAAAGATATCCGGGAATCGGTGGACAATCCTCACCTGACCGAGCTATGGATAGCCAAGATCGACGAACAGATTGTTGGCACGGTTCAGTTATTTGAGACTGCACATAAGGCCTATCCCAACTTCGAGCTGCCGATTGATTATCCATTTATCCGCCTGCTCGGCGTTGCTCCCGCCTGGAGGGGACACGGCATTGCGCGCAAGCTGCTCCAGCGATGCATCGATTCAGCGAAAGAAATGGGCAAAACGACATTGTACCTCTATACCGGTGGCCAGATGCTGAACGCGATCCGGCTGTATGAACGTTTTGGCTTTGTGGAGGACAAGGAATTCAGCTCTGTCAGCAGTGGGGGTAATGCGATCTGTTATCGTTATGACTTCTAGGGATGATGGATGGCTTACTGATGGATGGCTTACTTGCTCATTTACGACATATAGCATATCCAGCTCTCTGGTTTGACAGACAGCCTTATCAGGCGAAGCTGCGTAGTTATGGAAATGCTGCGGAAGTGCAAACAAAGGGCTGCTCCTATGTCATCAGGTCAGATGGCATGAAGGAGGCAGCCCTTTGTTAATTAAAAAATGTTGAGTATCCGAGTAGAACTCGGTTAACTTTCTTTCGTTCAACTTATTTTTCAGCAATCTCGATCAAAATCTTCGCATGGCTCTTGTCGCTCATCAGCAGTTCAAGCCCATCCTGTACGACATCATTCAGTTTAATTTTTTTGGTCACAATCTGCTTCACGTCCAGTGCTCCCTCCGCAATGAGAGAGATGACTTCAGGGAAGATGTGGCGATAAGCCAGAGTAGCAGTCAGATTCGCCTCTTTCACCAGCATATGGAAAAAATTCACCTGAAGCGGGTTAGGAATAGCCGCAATGACCACCACTTCCCCACCTTTTTTGATGACGGAAACAGCACTGTCCATCGTTGGCTGCACACCAGCTGCTTCATACGCAACATCAATACCGCCTGATTGCTGTGTAATGACCTCTGTTGCATCCACTTTACTGCTGTTTACCGGGATCGCACCGAGTTTGGCCGCCAGCGCCAAACGATCTTCAAATACGTCGACAGCGTACACTTCAGAAGCACCCGCAGCTTTGGCTGACAAAATCGTTAACAAACCAATGGGGCCCGCTCCGTATACTGCAACCTTGTTGCCCACCTTCATCTTGCTGTGGCGAACCGCATGAAACGCTACTGCCGTCGGCTCCACAAGTGCTCCTTCCTCAAAGGATACGTTATCTGGAATCGGATGCACCATATAGGCTTCAACCACAACATATTCGGCAAAACCACCGTCCCCGTTCAGCCCTACGAATCCGAATTGTGTACACTGATTATATTTGCCATGGATGCAATATTCACAGGTTCCACAATGGTATAACGGTTCTACGACTACACGATCCCCTATTTTGACACCGCTTACATTGTCACCTAAAGCGCTAACTGTGCCAGAAAATTCATGGCCTAGCGTTAAAGGTGCTTTTTGGCCTGACAGCGGATGATTCTCACCCTCTTGAATTCCTACACCGTGATGATAGGCGTGCAAGTCACTGCCGCAAATTCCGGCGTATTCAACTTTAATCTGAACCTGACCGGCCTGAGCAACCGGTACCTCGCGCTCTTCCACACGAACATCCTTGTGACCATACCATACTGCTGCTTTCATCCCTGTTCATCCCCTTTTCTAAGTTGATAATTAAAAAATATCCTGCTTGTCTATATATTATATCGCTGTTCACCCATTATTCATATTTATAGATACTTATGTTAACATTACTTGAACTAATGTATATCAGGAGGCAGCTCATGAATCTGGAACAGCTCGAATACGTCGTTGAAATCGCCAAAACCCAATCCTTCTCCGCAGCATCAGAGCATCTTCATGTCACCCAGTCTGCGATCAGTCAATCGGTTCATCGTCTGGAAAAAGAGCTGGGACTTGTTCTGTTTGAACGATCCAGACAAGGTACGCATCCCACATCTGAAGGCAAACAATTTATTGCCAAAGCACTCGACATTTTGCAGCGAATCGATGAACTGAAGTCTCTAAACGCCTCCACCTCTACACTCACCGGCGATCTTCACGTCGCTACTTTCCCAAGTGTAATGCCTTATCTGGTACAATCGGCTGCCGATATGAAGCGGGATCACCCGCAGCTAAGGCTCTCTATAGAAGAGAAAGGTTCGATGGAGATTATCGAGGATATTCGTACAAACAAAACACATCTCGGCTTTATTGCGATCTACGCCAAACAGCTGCGTGAACTGGATGGTCTGCATTTTACGCCGATGTATTCCAGCAAGCTGGTGGTATGCACCCATCAACTGTCCGAACTGGCAAAGCTCACACGCGTCACCCCTGACCAATTAAAAGAACACAAACTGGCGTTATACCGGGACGGCTTCATTGAAGATTTTCTGCAGGAGTTTACCTATGGATACGGGCCTCTGTCCATTCTGTTCAAAACCAATAATTCTGAAGCCATCAGTACGGTATTAAAGAACAATATTGCTGCCACGATCGGCCACGACTTTTCTTTTCATCAGAATCCGCTCTGGAAAGAAGGCCTGCTGAAAATGGTTGAAATCACCGAGATTCAACAGCCTAAGATGCAGATCGGCTTTGTGCAAACAGAATCGCGAGAAGCTGCCGCCGCGGCAGAGCAATTTGCCCGCCGTTTCAGGCAGGCCATTGAACTGGGCCATCTGTAACAGCGTGCAAGATACCAGGCAAACGCCTTAAGCACAAAAAGTGCTCTGCCACTCGGGCGGAACACTTTTCGCTGGTTTGCTGTTGTCTTGCTTCGTCCCACTTTTGCGTTTCTTTTGTGCTTCTTTTGTGTTTTGTGTGCGTTTGGATGCTTAAGTTATAGCAGTTACCCCAGTTGCCTATACCTTTACTTTCTGTACAGCCTCACTCATCTCATTGGTTTGTTGCTCAAGCATTGTAGATGTATCCGCTACCTTGCGAAACATTGCAGATTGCTCCTGCATCAAGCGATAAATCTCATCTGAATGGTCAGACACACCTGCCGAAATCTGTGAGATGGTGTTGACCGAAGCGGCCGCCTCCTCTGAACCGGCTGTAATCTCCTCCGCCGCCGCAGAAACCTCCTGAATACGCTGGGTGACGAGTTGGAATGCAACCACCACTTGCGAGAATGCCTGCTCCGCTTCAGTTGTAAAGATGACACCCTGGCCGATCTCCTGAGCAGTAACTCCCATCCGGGAACCAATCTGCTGTGATTCCTGTTCAATACGAAGCAGCAGATCGGAGATTCGTTCCATAGAGGAACTGGAGGCCTCAGCAAGCTTCCTCACTTCTTCTGCCACTACGGCAAACCCCTTCCCATGCTCACCTGCATGAGCAGCCTCAATCGATGCGTTCAGTGCAAGCAGCTTGGTCTGACTCGCAAAATCCCGGACCGTATGCAGCGCACCACCGATTTCAGTGGAATAGTTGTTCAGCACCTGCACCATGGCGGCTACCTCTCCAGATACTTCGGAGATGTTTTCCATCTGTCTTTTCATCACCGTCATACGCTGTTGTCCGGATTCTGCCGTAGCCAGTGCTGATGTTGCTGCATCAGACACTACATTGGAGGATTCAGAAATATCGTTAATCCCTTTTGCAATCTCTTCCATCGCATGTGCACTGTCACTTGCACTTTGCTTCTGGGTATGCGCGCCTTGTCTGATCTCCTCAACAGCAAGATCTACCGTTCGGTTCATCGTTAGCATGGCTTCGGTGCTTCGGTTGAATTCTTTGGCGGAATCGGATAACAATTCTGTCGTCGTAGCGACTCCTCCCACCATATCACTTACAATTTTGTTCAAATTCCCAGACATATGTATCATTGCTTGATAAGTTGTTCCGATCTCATCCTTGCTTCGCAAACGATATGCTGTCAGAATGCGATTAGCCTCAGCAAGCTCGCCCTGAGCCATCTTTTCCACACTTGACTTGAGTGGATGAAGAGGGCGCAATCCTCTGACAATAAACCACATGACTACAGCGATGCCCGCAAGTGTGGCGAGCAGCAATATAATGTAGAATGGAAGGCTTGATTTTAAAATCTCAGACTCAATACCTCCGATTACGGATATGCCTGTATCAATACCAATGACTCCTGCTGGAGCACCGCTCTTATCCAGAATCGGAGCATAGGAGGAAATATAGTCACCGTACTCAGCATTATTAATGATCGGTGAACTTGCTGTCTCCCCTTGCTGCAGCTTCTGTACGGCATCTGCCGGAATATCTGTCACTTCATTGATCGCTGAGGCTTTGTCAGCATCCTTCATGCCGTCCACCATCATGAGAGGCGTGCCCTTGTCGTCAATTTTGACGAAATACACATACATTGCACCAATCCGCACACGGAAATCATCCAGTTCATCCCGAATGCGAAGGTACTCCTCATTTTCTTTGGGGTCCTTGGCAAACTCCAGATATGATGCTGCATCCAGCTGCTTCACATAACTTTGGGCAATCTGGATATTGTAGCTTGAAATAGCTCCTTGGGCAGCAAGCTTTACATTAGCGACCTGCACCAGCATACTTCCGGCTGCTATAATCATAATGACCAGTGTGACAATAGCCGCAATACGCACAACCAAACGTTTCCTGAAAAAACCGATCATCCGCTCCATCTTCCTCCCCGTGAACCAGGCCTTTTTGACTAGGCTCTACCCAAAAAACAACTGTTTGAAGCACTAAGTATGGGAAAATAGTATACGAATATGTCGAATTAGGCAAGAAAATATTGGTTTTATATAAAAACGCTATCACTGCTGTGCTAGCTTGGTATGGGGCACTTTAAAAAGTCTTGTGAAGCGAGGCACTCTGGAGGATTTTAGGAAAAGAAAAACTCCAACGTGGTAGTTGAAGTTCTTTATAATCTCATTTTCTTATGTGGAAAATGTTTCGAGGCTATCTCTACCCATAAGCAATGCAAGCACTGCTTCAGTTAGAAATTTTCTTTATTTACGTTTCAATTCTGGAGAATGTACATGGCCATTAGGATCTATGATATATTTGACACTCGCCTCTCTATCTGAGATAACGATGGTATATTCATTTTCTGCAAAAAAATCGTTTGATTCTATATTTACAACGACTAACCAAACAGCACCATTCACCTTATCAAACTCACTATAAAATCGAATAGCACCCTCCAAATCACCCGAAATATCACCTGACAATTCATATTTATTTTTATATTGTTGAGCAATATCTAAAACCACATTTAATGTTAAATTGGGACTCATACTTCCGCCTCCATTCATCATTCAAACCCGCCCCACTCAGGTGGAGGCCACTCACCATTCTTTAATTTATACATATACCTTTGTGAAAATAAAATTTCTTCAAAAGTGTACAACTCTTTATTTTTCATAATTTGATTGTATACATACCCTTCTCTTTCTAATACGGAAAGTTTCAGATATTCCTCTTTTCCAATTTCTATCCAATGTTTGGCATGATAGGACTCGTGCATTGCACTTAGATATGTCGGCTCTTTTTTTAATACAATTTGACCAGCTTTAGGATCGAATCCACCTGCTACATATTCGGGGAGTATCTTTCCCTTTCCATCAATAACCACCTTGATATTTTGTTCATTCATATCTTTTGTAAATCGTTTTAAATCACGAACACTTATTATTCTTTGACCATTAGGTGCAAGTTTAACCTGTCCACTTACAGGCATATCTGCCCATTCCTTATAATCAAGATTAGCCGTTCCAGGCGGGCGGTTAAATGCACTAATCTTTGTGCCGCCTCCTGACGAAGTCAGTAGATTATGCGGTTTGATCATCTTGGCGGTGAGACCGCCTCCAACCATCATGCCTCCCATGCCCATCATATTGGCCCAGTGCTCGCTGGACCAGGCATTCGTGGGAAATATCGCTTCACGGATTGTACCATGGATGCCAAACGTCAGCCAATTGGCGGTATCATTCGGTGAGTCGAATGCTTTATTCGCCCGATCCATGTACCCTTCAACCAGTCCGCTGGGAATGCCAAACGTCCAATAGTCCAGAAATCCGCCCACACTGTCATAGCGCTTTTGATAGCGATCATCTGCAGCCTGCATAAAAGCAGTACCCAGCTCTGCCAAACTGTCCGCTGATTTTTGAAAGAAGTTACGCGTGTCAGTAACTGGGGCCTGGCATGCATTAGGGGGAGGCGGCATACAATTCGCATCATAAGTCTGAATAGCCTGCTGATCCGCTAATCTGAATTTTTCGGCATGCCCTTCAAGCGTTTTGGCAATCGAGAGGGAGAGGGAACTGAAATTTTCCATTACCCGCTGCGCGGCTACGAAATCTGCATAGAACCGTTCCTTGCTGCTTCCGCTCCACTGCCTCTCAATCTCAAACAACTGTTGTTTCAAGATGTGATTCATCTGGGCAATCTGACTTTGGGCCGCGGCGAACTGTTTTGAAACCGACAATAGCTGATCAGGGGTTACTTTAATCGTTGTCATGTGGTACCTCGTTCTGAATATGTACTTCGTTGTTATACGAAAAATGGCATGTTATAAAGCTTTACTCATCCAGCTTATGGGATTCGATTATATAGTGATTAAGTATATTTTCGTAGAGACTCACGGCTCAATATTTTAGTTCCTATTACCCCCAGAAAGTCCTATTTATAGAATCCTTAACGACCCAGATATCATCTTACTCCCTGTCTATTAAAAAATCCCGGCGCAAGCGCCGAGAAATTTTATCCCCCTCTATAACAAGGCAGATGATCAGAAGATGACCTAATTGGCAGCAATACCACAATCTCAATATTTATCTACCACAACGCCCAACGTTGCCCCTCTGACATATGGCTGACCACTCAGGGACTTTAGCTGTTTTGCTGTTCCTGTCACCACGACACCCAGAATGCGAATGTCGCTCTCTTCTGGCGAGTTTTTGTCTTTTCTCAAATAATCAAATATCCGGTTAAATTCATAATGGTATAACCCTTTTATATGAATCCCTTGCTGCAAGGCATCCAGAAATTGTTTACCGCTAACTTCTACGGGGTCGGGGGCATAAACACCAAAACCTTTTATCCAATTCTCCGGCTCTGGTGTGGCATAACTCAGCTTGCCGTTTCCATCCTGCTTTGGATCATAGAAAGCTCTGTTATCATACGTATCAACCCAATACCATGTTTGAGTTAGTCCCCGAGGTATCAACTGCTTCGCTTCATCCAAGGAATATTCCTTGTCAAAAGAAATGCCCATCTCTACCCTTTTGTCCAGGTCCATTTCGCTCAACAGCGGGAGGTCATTCAGAATTTTCCCATTATAATTCACACCCGGAATATAAAACATCATCTCTCTCTGCCCGCTTAATCCATTGTAACTGCGAGTATACTCATAACCTTGTTTTTGCATATTCTCATCTGGTAATGAGACTGATTGTTGTCTAGTACTACCACCCATACTTGAAAAGATAGGTAAAGGCAGCACATTATAATTCATCTTTTGATCTGCCCAAGGCACAAGCACACCCTCAATGACTTTTGCTTTATAGGTCTGCAAGGTGCCGTTCAAAAAACCGCTGAAGTTTACTTGTCCCGTCTGCACTTGATCCGGTCCGCTGATCCGGCTCATCAACTGCTCGCTGTGCATCGCACGCTCATAACTGGAGCTTGTTAAATACTGATTGCCGATGATAACTCCGAATAGAGCCGCAACCGATACAACCAGTGATATAGATACGGTACGAATGGTTGTTTTACGTTTGGCCTTTTTAATCATTTTGCTGACATCCACTGCATCTTCCTGCTCAAACGGTTGGTTCATTCTCACTCACTCCCATACTTTTTCTTAAATTGTTGTCTGGCCTGATATAACGATGCTTTGACTTGCTCCATCCGCATGTCGAGCAAATTTGCAATCTCTTGATACGAAAGCTCCATCTCGTACTTCATAATCAGAAGCTGTCTATGTAACGGGGCAAGTTCACGGAGCACAGCCTCCACTTCTTCTTTCTTCTCCTGATGCAGAATAGCATCCTCAGGCAAGCTCGAATCTGGTATTTCCATACTATCAATGGGAACCATCGTCCATTTCTTCCGGCGGCAGAGATCATAATAACGGTTAATGGCGACTTTATAGAGCCACGCACTGAACTTCCCTTTTTCAATCGAGTCGATATATAAAAAAGCTTTGTACACCGTTTCCTGCAAAATATCCTCTGCATCCGATGGCGAAGCGCCAAGTCTGATCAGATAATGCTGGATTTCTCTAAGTTTAGGCTGCAGCTGCTCAGCCATCTGTCTGGCGTTCATGCTTCACCACCTTTCATAGGTATAACGGGCGAATGCGCCAAATGTTAATTGGTCTGTAGAAAAAGTTATTTTACTCATTGTCAAAATCAACGGATTCGGATATATTATTAATTAATTGATCAGTTAATTAATAATATAATCGATAATAGAAAGGATCATGTTTATGGCTAGAACTGTTAATGAAGAGAAAAGGCTTGAGCGACGTAAACGCATCTTGGAAGAAGCTGTCGTATTGTTTGCGGAAAACGGATATTCGAACACCACAACAGCCCTTATCGCAAAAAAAATCGGTGTGACCTCTGGAACGATATTTCAATACTTCCCCAGTAAAGAAGCTTTGTTTCATGCAGCTGTCCTGGAACCACTTGAAGATATTCAGAAGAAATCACTTGCTTCACTCCAACAAAACGGAACACCCGCTGAATTAATTAAAAATATGGTCAAAGAACAATTCAACCATATTTACTTCTACACTAATGAGTTGCGACTTGTTCAGTCTGTCCTGGGACAGCGAATCAGGTTCCCCGAGCTTACTCAGAAGGTTCTGGATTCTATAAAAATAATGACAGACACCATTGAAGCCGTGTATGCAAAAGGGCAATCCTTGGGAGAATTCAGCCCAAGCTTCTCGCCTGTAATGATCTCACGGAGCTACATCTCCTTCTTAAATGGAGTGGCGCTGACGCTCGGAGAAGATATTGTTCATCATCCGGAATGGGAAAACCTGAAGGGACATGCCTATTATTTGTTTGCTCCCTCACAACATAGAGCGAAATAACATGGAGGAATTAATATGAGTAAACAACAAGCATCCATCGAACTCGATTCGACATTTAAAGATCGTATTAAAAAACATAAGAAATGGTTATGGAGCGTGGGAATTGCGCTCGTACTTATCCTCACTGTTGTGTTCTTCATTTCTTATAAAGTCGTAGACATCCTGTTACACCATCCACGAGACACCAATGTCAGCTATGAATTGAACATCGATAAAACACCCTATGAGATCGTTGAATTCAAGAGTTTGAAAAATGATAATACGATAAGAGGGACTTTCTTCCCGGCAAGTGTTTCTTCAGGCAAAGCAAGTAACAAAACGCTTATTGTCGTGCATGGATATACAAGTAATCGCCTCGTCAAGGGACGCACTCCAAAATTGGCAGAGCATTTCATTCCGAAAGGTTATAATATTTTAGCCTTCGATCTTAGCGCACAAGGTAAATCCGATGGTGAGATGATCACACTGGGACTACGTGAGAAATATGACCTGCTTGCAGCTGTTGACTATTTGAAATCCAGAGGTGAGGTAGGCGAACATATTGGAGTCATCGGCTTTTCTATGGGAGCTGCTACTTCTCTGCTAGCTACAAGTGAAAGTGATGATATCGAAGCTGTCGTGGCAGATAGTCCGTTTCGTAATGCCGGTTTATTTTTAAGAGAGGGGCTGCCTGTATTCTCCGGTTTACCTGCATTCCCATTCGGTTATACCTCCACATGGATGGCTAATTGGGCATTCGACGTTGATCTTGATTCTGTGTCGCCTATGGATGCAGTGAAAAAGATGCAAAATAAACCGGTTATGCTCATTCACGGTACTGGGGATCAACAGATCAGTTATACCAATTCAGAAAAGATCTATGAAAATTTAAAGGATAACCCTGATGCAGAGGTGTGGTATCCAGCAAATACGGAACATATCGATGCCATTAATCATTATCCAACGGAGTATTTTGCAAGAGTAGATCGCTTTATGGATAAGTATGTAGGAAAATAAATTCGTTAAAGGCAGCAGTGTAATCAAGTATTCTCTTTCTCTATAAGACTGCTGAATATGTTTATCAAAAAAGGTACAGACATCTCAACAATATGAGATCATCTGTACCTTCTCGTCCTACTAAGCCTCTTTAAGCTGATTTGCTATTCATTTTCCGGAATCTAATCAATGACCAGATTGTCAGCAGTGCAAGTACAGCGAGACAGATGCTAATGCTGAATCGATTTCCCTCGTCAAACACAAACATGACAGCAATGACGCTGAGTATTAGAACAACTACTCCGGTAATGTACGGGAATCCCCATACCTTGAATGTAGGCTCAACCGGATACTTTTTACGCAATTTGAGCTGAGAAGCAGCGATGCAGATCCAGACCAGAATCACCACAAACCCCGGAACAGCAAGCAGCACTCTAAACAGCTGATCTTGGGCAAATAATCCTAACATGGAACCTCCCAGCAGGACAACCGTGCACACCAGCAAGGTGTTGATCGGGCTGCCGTTGCGGTTGGTTTTTGCAAGTGCTTTTGGAGCTTCCCCGCCGACAGCCATCGAATGCATCATACGAGATGCTCCGTAAATACCCGAGTTCGCTGCGGATAGCACCGCGGTCACCAGAATAAAGTTCATAATATGAGCAGCACCCGGAAGACCGGTTGACGCAAGAACCTGTACAAACGGGCTGCTTTCTGGCCCAATCTCGTTCCAAGGAATCAGACCACAGATGATCAGAATCGGCAGCGTAAAGAACAAAATGATTCTGAACATGAAATTGCCCACGATCTTGGGCATCACTTTCTCCGCATTTTCCGTTTCCGTCAAGGTCAGACCGATCAGCTCCGATCCTCCATACGAGAACATGACGACAAGCAATGCAGAGAAGATCGACGTCCAGCCATTCGGGAAAAAACCGCCGGCTTGCGTATAGTTTTGCAGGTAAGGTGTGTTGTCACTTGGAATAATACCAAAGATCAGCCCCGCCCCGAGCACGATAAAAATAATAATCATCGCAATTTTGATCCCGGCCAGCCAAAACTCGAATTCCCCGAACACACCAACGCTGAGCAGATTCACCAGTATAATGAATGCTGCACACGCAAGACTAAGTACCCATAGCGGTACGTCAGCAAACCAATATTGCAGGAAACTGCCCGCAGCGATGACCTCGATGACACACACCGATAACCACAGGAAGCAGTACATCCATCCCATAATAAACGAAACTCTGCTCCCGAACGCTTCCTGCACGAAATCTTTCATATTTCTATTCTTGTATACCGTAGCCATCTCGGCCATCGCAGCCATAACCACAAGCAGCAGCAGTCCGGCAAAAATGTACGTGACAATGACGCCTGGGCCCGCAAGCCCAATCGTGCCAGCACTGCCTTTAAAAATACCTGTCCCAATGACACCGCCCATCGCCATAAATGTGATGTGTCTGGGTTTTAATTTTTTCTGTAATGATTCTTCCGTCTGAGTCTGAGCCAATTGAAATCCTCCTGAGGTACAAAAACGTCTGTAATCCTTGTCTATTTTCAAGCAATATAAAGTCCAGTATACCCTATCTCGCATGAATCAGCCCACCTATTCTGTATGGCTAATTCATCCCAAACCTTCGACATGCCTATGATTTATACCCCATAACCGCACAAAGGAATCGGTATGTTGCCCATGTGACCAAGCTATACCCTATCCCATACAGCAGCCATGCATCCAGATTGGCAGTGAACGTCATCCAGTCACTGGTTATATACAGCAATGGTAACAAGAGAGACACTCCCAAAGCGATTGCTCTGGTGCACCATACCGAAGCGTACCAGCAGGCTCCTAGAAATACAGCCAAAATAGGACACAGCACAAATACCATGAACAACGGGTTCATTCCTCCAAACCACCAGTATAGCATGTTATATGTACCCTCCATTTCACTGATGCGTCACAGCGTTCAAATCCCGAATTCCAGTTTACCACTTTTTGCGCGATATGAACTGTATCAAATGTTTCATTTTAAACGAAATAAAACCAGCCCCCCTATAATAGAGAGACTGGTTTCCATACGAATGATCTGTCATTTCATCCAATAACTTTGGTCATAAATTTACTGTTGGGGTCTGGAACATAATCAGCAAACGGCTCGCAATATTCAAAACCAAAGTCTTCATACAGCTTGCGTGCCGGGATAAAAGAATCCATCGAACCCGTTTCCAGACTGATGCGCTGATATCCGCGAGATGTTGCCTCTTCAATGATGTGCGTCAACATGTGCCGGGCTACCCCTTTGCGTAAATGAGCGGAGGCCGTACGCATCGATTTCAGTTCACCATGCTCAGCGTTCAGTTCCTTAATGGCTCCGCAGCCAAGCAGCTCATCGCCTTCCCATGCACACCAAAACGTTATCTCGGGCTTCTTGAGTCCATCCAGATTCAAAGCATGTATACTCTCAGGCGGCGAATCTGCCGCCATACCTAACAAATGCTCCGCGATTAGTGCTTTTACCTGATCCCCACTCAAATCATCCACTCTAATTTCCATCGTTTCCACTCCTGCCGACATTTTGTAATTTACCTATCTCTACGAAGCCAATCGATAATAATATTCTACAAGATGTCAGGTTTTGTGACAACAGAAGTTTGGTGCCGGAAAATAGATTGGAATCGTGGATTGATCATATTATGACTGCTGATACGATACTGCTGTCATCTGGCATGGCTCACAACCAAACATATAATACACACCTTCACCATTCTCTTGAATCAACTCACCGTCCAGCTGTCCGATTGCTTTCATCGTAGCAGAGCAGGCTGGACATGCAGGATAGTCTGCATCCTGCACCCAACCCGGATGACCTCCAATCTGGGATAGGGAAGGCTCCATTGCCCATTCACTGCCATGAAAAGGCTGACGCGGTTCCGACGCGATATGGAACAAGCGCCGCTGTCCCGAATCATCCAGAGTACTCAATACAAGTCCCGAAACATCGGCCTTGGTCTCTTCGACGTCGATTTCATCCATTCCATCAGGCTTCACATTATGCTTACTCCAGATTGGTTTCCCTTCTGCATCCATTTCCATGTACACCACGCTGTAACTGCTGCATACCAAGCAGGTCTGCACATCCAGTTGAGGGAACTTCCAGTCCACTGAATGGAGCGCAGGATGTTTTACATGTAAATTCATTAAGCTGATCAATGAATTACCACACCATGGACAATGATTGGAGCTCGGCACAAGCAAAGAAATCGGAGCACCATCTAGGTTATTTTCGCTTTCGCCTCCCCCTACCTCACCTACTCTTGCTTCATACAATGAATAACTCGGGGTGATAAACAATTCTCTGCGTTGACCATCTCCGGTTAGCTCCCAGCCCGCCTGCAAGGTGTATCGGTCAGGCGCCACATAAAGCTCGCTGGCCCAATCCGGTGCAGACTGCTTCCACTGCCAAAACTGCTGTACAACAGCTTCGTCCCCAATGTAGGCCAGCATCATGAGGATATGATTGCGATTCTCCTCATCGTTGTTCACTTGCTGAATCAGATGATCCCGCGTCTCGTTAGAGGCACTTTTATACAAAACCGCTGGATAAACAATCTCCCGCTCGAGCAGCTCTGGAATCTCCGCTGTAAGCGGCAGGTCGTGGTAACACACCAGATACAACAGGATATCCTTGCCTGCATCCTCATCCTCCGAGCGGATCAGTTCCATAGCATAACGCTTCATCTCTAGCTGCTGTTCTGTTGATAAAGACAGGTATACCTTTTCCATCGAGTATTTATAAGGTATATATCGAATAAGCGGATCATAGGTTCGCGGTGCATGCATTATTTTCAACACGTCTGCCGCATCCGTAATACCCTCATACAGATCCACATCACGCCGATTCGCTTCAATATAACGCTGGTGAGCTTCACGCTCCATCTCCTGCTTGCAGGGCATGCAGTACCCGCCCGTTTTGGCTGCCGTGGCTGGTAAAATCATATGCTCGCAGCCTTCCCGTATACACGGAATACGCTCTGTCATGCTTCAGCCTCCTCCATGACTTACGAATGATGTCCCAATTGTTCCTTCGTAAACTCATAAAATGCCAGCGCATCCTCACTGCTGGCAAAGCCCGCCTGAGCCATTTTCTCACTGCCTCCGCCTTTTCCCTGGTACGCTCCGAGATTGCCTTTGAAAAAAGGTCCGCACGCCCATTCCGCAGGCTGCCCGTTCTGTGCCAGAACCACCTTTGCTTCCGAGATGCTGGCAAACAGCACCAAACCTTCATGCTCTTCGGTCAGCTTGGCTGCAAGACTCTGCATGTCCTTGAGGGATTTATCCTCAAATACCTTGGCGATGACCAGCCCCTCCCGTGCAGCGAGCAGCTCTTGTGCGTAGTACGTGTCATTGGTTGCTTTTACCGCATTCAGCTCGCTTTGCAGCAGCTTCTGGTCCTGCTCCATTTTGGCAATCCGCTCCAGCAGCTCGTCCCGACTTGTCTTTAATTGGGTCGTAATACTGTTCAGCACCTGCTGTGCTGCCGTAAATTCGTTCAAGGCTCTTGTGCCACATTTAAAATAAATGCGGGTGCCGCCCTTCACCTTCTCGGTTTTGAGCAGCTTAATCAGACCAATCTCGCCAGTTGCTGCTACATGTGTGCCGCCGCAGGCGTTGTACTCTACACCCTCAATCTCCACGATGCGAATGTCTTCCGTCACCGTAGGCTGCTTCACCAACGGCAAACGCGCCGCTTCTTCGGCAGTAACCCATGACGTATGAATCGGGGCATTGCGGACAATCTGCCGATTCACCTCCTGCTCGACAGCATGCAGCTGTTCTGCGCTCAGCACCTCCGCAGCGACATCAATGGTGTCATAGTCTGTGCCCAAGTGAAAGCTGAGTGTCATCGCATCCGTCAGCTTCAATGTAACTGCTGATAACAAATGCTGACCCGTATGCTGCTGCATATGATCGAACCGGCGATCCCAGTCCAGCTCGCACTGCACTTCATCCTGCTCTGGAGAACGCTCCAGCTTATGCCACACGTCTCCAGCTTCCAGATTCACATCCAGCACAGCGATGCCCCCGACCTGCCCCAGATCACAAGGCTGACCACCTCCATGCGGGTAAAATGCCGTTTCGGCCAGTGTGACGTAGACACCATCTTCCTTTGTCACACGATGGGTAATATGTGTATGCCACTCGCGTGTGTACGCAGAGTCATAATAAAGTTTCTGAGTCATTAGAGTGATTCGTTCCCTTCTCGTTCAAGTGAGTAGTTCTATGTTCAGATTACACTATTTCCCATAGCTAACGCCAATATTGCCGCTTCGATCTCTCCCTTTCATGTAAAAAAAGATCATTCGTGCTGCACAGCCACGTTCCACCCAACATAAAAAGACCGTTCTGTAAGCCAAGCCTACAGAGCGGTCTATATTCATCCAACGTTTGATGTACAAACGTTGGATATGCGCAGCCAGATGATTACACCGGAACGGAGATGGCAGACAAATGCTCGCCTGTATACACCAAGAACGAAGCAGACAGAAAGAACCTGGAGAAGCGGAGCTAAAAGCTTTCTGAAAGAAAGCTACATCGAAAGCATAGGCTTCGCATTTATCACCGGATTTGTTCCCTTCAGGGAATCATTCAATATAATCCGGGGATAACGGCGATCGAAAGGTTTTCTGGCTGTGCCGTTCCCGTGTGTCTACCACACCCAGCATAGTCGCCATCGGAGTGGTCAAGTGTAATCGACCAGCAACGCATATCTTTTTAACATCAAACCAAGTAACCTATTTCAAAGATTCGGACAGTTCCGTGAAAATAACACCCAGCGCATATGCGCCAGCATCCGGGTACCCCAGGCTGCGGTCACCGACCGTACCTGCGCGTCCCATACGGGCTACGATATCTTCGGTTTTCTTCGCACCTTCAACCGCTGCGGCTGCACCTTTGGCAAATGCAGATTTGAAGTCATCTCCAGCTTCCGCACTTTGCGTCCAGGCATCTGCACATGGTGCAAGTGCATCAATCAGCGTTTTGTCGCCGACAACCGCACCGCGTCCGAAGGAGCGCTCACCTGTTGCCTGGATGCCTTGAACCGCTGCCTGCATCATCTCAGCAAACTCGGCTACATTCAAATGCTGCTTCTCACCCACCGATTTGCCTGCTGCGCGGAATGCCGAGCCCCAGATCGGACCAGATGCACCGCCACAATACTCCATAATAACCAGAGAGCATGCATCCAGGAATGAACCGATATCCTTTTTCTCCTCGTTAATGATGTGGTTCCATTCACGCTTCAATTGACGGAAGCCTTTGGCTACACTCATCCCGAAGTCGCCGTCTCCCGCATGGGAATCCAGTTCACAGAACGGTACTTCGTTTTTGATGATGATCTCGCCCATTTTATCAATCAGATAAACGACATTGTCGAGCGAGAATTGATTGTTGTGAATCACTGCTGCTGACGCATCTGTCTGCACCTCATAGGATACAGGTGCATCCTCCGTCACAACCGCTTCCAGTGCTTCGGAGTAGGCTGGTTGTGCTATCGGAGGGCCGGACACTTTGAATGCAGGCGTGTCACTTTCTTTGAACAGCAGCGTTTTCAATTCATCATCCAGCTTCAGGATGGTCACCGACGCACCCGCCATATCAATGCTGGTCATATAGTTGCCTACAAACGTTGTTGCAACGGTAAGACCTGTATGTCCGGCAAGCTCGCGTTGAACCGAGTTGTTGAGCAGGTACAGCTCCTGCAAAGGTGTTGCGCCAAATCCGTTTACAAGCACAGCGATTTCGGCTGAAGCATCCTGATCCAGCTTCATGTCTTGAAGCAGAGCAGAAATCATACGTTCAGCAAGTTCATCTGCGGTAGCAATTTTTTCACGGCGAATACCGGGCTCACCATGAATACCTACCCCATACTCCATCTCGTCTTCCGCGATTTCGAAGGTTGGTGTACCTTTCGCTGGAACCGTACAGGAGGTGAATCCAAAGCCGATGCTGCGCACGTTCTGTGCTGCTTTCTCCGCAACGGACTTCACTTCTTCCAGACTACGGCCTTCCTCTGCTGCTGCTCCGGCAATTTTATGGACCAGCACCGTTCCGGCTACACCGCGACGTCCTACCGTATACAAGCTGTCCTGCACAGCTATGTCATCCTCAACACGTACATACTGCACATTGATGCCATCTTCCTCAGCCAGATGTGCTGCGTTTTTGAAGTTCATCATATCGCCGCTGTAGTTTTTGATAATGAGCAGTGTGCCCTTGTTGCTTGCCGTTGCTTTGATTGCTTGATACACCTGAATCTGGGAAGGTGAGGCAAATACGTCTCCGCATACCGCTGCATCCAGCATGCCTTTACCTACATAACCAGCGTGTGCAGGCTCGTGCCCACTGCCGCCGCCGCTGATCAGGCTGACTTTGTCAGCCTGAATCTCTCTGCGTTTGATGACTTTATATTTTTTCAGAAACTCCAGCTCCGGGTGTGCAAGCGCAATCCCGGAGCACATTTCCATAACAACATGTTCAGCCTGGTTAATGATTTTTTTCATTTATTTGGCCTCCTGGCGAGCTGCTTTGTACTCCCGTCCGATTCGATCAGCCGCTGCAATGGCAGCTGCAACTTCAGGTACTGTGATCGGGAATGGCATCGCATGGATGGATTCCTCTGGAATACACGCAATCTCAGCCACTTTCAGCAATTCTTCCTGCGTAATCGTCTCTACACCGATATCTGCCAGACTTACTGGCAATCCTACGGAGAGACAGAAGTCCATCACCTGATGCAGCTCTTCGGTTGGAGCATTTTCAAGGACGAGCTGTGCAATCGTTCCGAAAGAAACTTTTTCACCATGGAAATAATGGTGTGTGCCTTCAAGCACGGTCAGACCGTTGTGAATCGCGTGTGCCGCGGCCAAACCGCCGCTTTCAAATCCAAGACCTGACAGCAAGATGTTCGTTTCCACAATGTTCTCCAGCGCTTGAGTTACAACGTTGCTGTCACAAGCTACTTTCGCTTTAGCCCCGTCGGTAAGCAGCATTTCGTAACACAGTTTGGCAAGCGCAAGTGCTGCGTTTGTTCCAACAGCAGAAGGAGTGTAGCCTTCACGGGAACCCATCGGCAGACTTGCATTGACACGGGAATAGGATTTGGATGTTGCTCTTGCTTCAAAATAAGTGGACAATGCATCTCCCATACCGGACACGAGGAAACGTGTTGGTGCATTAGCAATAACGGTGGTATCGACAAGCACAACACTTGGGCTTTGTTTGAAGTATGCATAGTCATCGAAAGAGCCTTCTGGTGTGTACAATACAGCCGAGTGACTTGTAGGTGCATCCGTTGCTGCAATGGTTGGACAGATGATCAGCGCTTCGCCTTCAGCCACACATTTCGCTGCATCAATCGCTTTACCACCACCAAGACCAATGGTGCAAGTACAGCCTTTTTCTTTGGCAATCTCTTGCAAACGTGCCACTTCCTCGCGCGAGCATTCACCTCTAAAACCGCTTTCAACAAAAGTGATATTGAATTTGGCTGCTGTTGCATCCAGCTTGGCTTTGACACGCTGTACATCATCCGGGTGTGCAATCAACAAAGCAGAATCTCCAAATGACTTTACAAAGTATCCCAGGTTCAACAATTCGTCTTCGCCTTGCACATATTTCGTTGGACTGATAAATGCTTTTCTCATAATATGGTACGCCTCCTAAAAGTAAAAATCGCTAGAATCATTTTCGCCGCAGCGCTTGTCCTTCATCACATGCAATTCAGACATTAAGGTGCCCTGCTCCGTGTTACATCAAATTTTAATTGTTTCAATTGACCTAAATATAACGCAGACGCAGGAGGTTTGCAGTGGACTTTGATAACAAATTATTATAATTTGCAATCGTAATTTTTTGCTTTTTCGCGCAATCATGGTATGTTATTGTCATGAGATGGTTCAATTTTGACCTCCCATGTTCCATTACCCGCTATGTTCATGTCTTAATATGTACAACTTTTAACTTTTTAACGACTCTCCGATCCATGAAAATGATGAACTACGGAGGTTTTTCATATGATTAAAGAATATTTGCACATCAATAAAATACTGGATCTGGACAAATGGAAACGCCTTCAGGATTCACTTGCCACAGTAACCAAACTCGCTATACTAACCGTGGATTACAAAGGCATTCCCGTAACCAGCCACAGCAGCTGCCAGGCCTTCTGCCAGAACGTTCGCAAGGATCCCGAGCTTCTTCCCTACTGTCAGAAATGTGACTCGCGCGGCGGACTAGAGGCCGTTCGGCTCAATGAACCCTATATTTATCTCTGTCATTTCAATATTATCGACATTGCGATTCCAATTACCATTGACGGGAAATATATCGGAGCAGTCATGGCTGGACAAGTCAAGCTGGCTGACCCGGAGAAGGGAACCGATCTGGAGCAGATCGTGAGATCCAAAAATGTATCGATGCATGATGCCAAAATGAAGCATTTACAGGCAGATTATGACCAGCTGCCCGTTATGACGTACGAGGAGATTGTGAAGATTTCGAACATGCTGTCCCTGCTCTGCAACTATATTGTGGAGGAGGCGCTGAACAAAAACCTGCTGGTGGAGATGTTTGAGAAGGCTTCCGGCAATCAGGAGTCCGTGAACCTGTCCACGATTCTGCCCGGTTATTCCATTCGCAACATCGAATCCATCAAAAAGGAAATGACCAACGCCATCGCTGATGCTTATCTCAAAAATAGCCCAAATGATACGGACAGCGTGAATCCGGTGCTGCAGCCTGCTTTTGAGTATATTTACGCGCATAAAAGTGAACAGGTGTCTCTGAAACAAGCAGCCGAACTATGCCACCTGAGTCCAAGCTACTTTAGCCGGTTATTCGCGAAGGAAACGGGTGAAAACTTCACCACCTATCTCGCGAAGCTCAAAATCAAGTGGGCCAAGCAGCTGCTGGAGGTCACGGACATGCCCGTTTCACAGATCAGCGATGAGCTGGGATTTAATGAATCGGGGTATTTTATCAAAATTTTTAAAAAGTTCGAGGAAATTACACCTGCGCTCTATCGCAAATATATTCAGGAGCAGTGAACGATAAACGCTGTTGTGCCTGACATCTCACTCTAGTAAGACTCACGATCATTCACTTGCTATGAAAGCTGCTTCTGCAACTCCCCGTCCAGCCAATTCAGCGCGTCTCTCAGCTTGTCCTGCGGCACCGTATCGTATCGATCCCCTGTCGACATTTCGAAGGAGCAGGTGTTACCTTCGGTTTTGTTCAGATACGATGTGATCGCTATATCAAACTGCTGCACCATTTGCACCAGCAGCGGTTCGACTTCGGAGGCTGCAAGCGCAAAATGAACGTGGAACATGTTGGACACTGGCTGTTCGGGAACCGTTCTAATCCCGTGACATGCATTAAACAGTGACGCCAGCTCTTTGGCCTGCTCATAGTAATGTCCCATTTTGCCAACACGCTCATGATAATAATACCTGGAGCTGAGTATGTACGGGTACAGCCCGATCAGATCACCGCCATGCCGACGTTTCCACACCCTGGATTCCTGCATCATGTCTGAATCTCCAGCAAGAATTGCCCCCGCAATACCGCCAATACCTTTATAAAAAGAGATGTACACACTATCAAACAAACGACAAATCTCCGCTGGTGTTTTCTCATAATAAGGCGTGATCTCAAACAGACGTGCCCCGTCCAGATGCAGCTTGATGCCGCGTTCACGGCAATACGCCGAGATTGCTTCCAGCTCCTCGTATGCTGGCAGCTGCCCGCCAATCTCTCGCTGCGGCAGCTCAAGCAGTAGACAGGCTACCTCCTGTTTCATGCTCTTCACATCTTCGAGTGTAATCAACCGATCCGCTTCTCCGAGCAGAATGCTTTCAATCTGATGCAGCTCCTTCAGCCCGTCCTCCTCATGGATCTCCAGATGAGCCAGCGGATGATAGGCCACCCGTTTAACATCAGCCCGGTCACACCAGATGCGAAGTGCAATCTGCTGTGCCATCGTACCGCTTGGGAAAAACACCGCGGCTTCTTTACCCAGCACCTCCGCCATCTCCTGCTGGAACTCATCTATAATCGAACCATTGCCATAGTGGTCGCTGAACGTTTCTCCATCGACCTGCTCCAGCGCCTCCTGCAATACTTTCACTTTGCGGCTTCCATGCCCGCCTATAATATACGCGGCTTGATTGAAAGCATCAGCCAGCGTTATTACACTATTTTTATCCTGCATAATTCATCTCTCCTTCACTGTTCCGGTTCAGCCATAATGTCGACTAGCGCATGCAGCGCACTAGATATATGTTCACCACGAGAGTATACAAATCCTACTTCCAAACGAGAATATGGATCAGGCACAGGCAGTATGACGATTTCACTTCTGGACGCGGCCTGAGCAACCGAAGAACGTGGCAGCAGGGATACACCGAGCCCCGTAGCAACGCCATGAATAATCGTGTCCAATGTCCCGTACTCTATGACATTTAATGTACCAATGCCCTGGGTTCTCAGAAAACTCTCGGCTTGATCCCGGTGGCTGCAGCCAACCTCAAAAAATAGCATCGGTCTGTGAAGCAATACGGACATATCATGTTCATCTGATCCGGCGATTAGCACCAGTTCATCGTCATACATTTTGATATATTGCAGCTCCGAATGGTCTATTGGACCATACACCAAAGCTCCGTGAAGCTCATGCTTCATAACCTTCTGGTTCAGCTCATGTGTGCCTCCTGTGACAAGAGAATACTGTACCTTGGGATAACAGGAGCAATACTCCGCCAAGAGCGGCGTCAGGAATCGGGAGACAGCAGTCTCAATCGAGCCTAAACGAAGATTTCCCGTCGGCGGACCTCCTTGCTGTGCGGCCTCCTCGGCTTCGTCTAATAATTGCAATATTCGATCTGCATAACCAAGCAGGTTCTCTCCTGCCGGGGTAAGCAGCATTCCGCGATTCGAACGATGAAACAGCGGCACCTGCAGCTGTGCTTCCAGTTGTCTGATCCGTGTTGTTACGTTGGACTGCACATAATTAAGAGCAATCGCGGCTTTGCTGATACTGCCTTCGCGGGCAACCGCCTGGAATATTTTCAAATCACCAGCATCCAAAATCTTCACCTGCTTATCGTTATATGAGAGCATAAGAGCATTCTGCCAACTTAAAAGCTTGTACTTCAGGCCAACACTCTTCTATTTTCCACTTATATTCCACTATGATTATTAATGATACTGACCTTCATTTTTGTTTATTTTACGTGTTTTCAGCCTGCCTGTACAATGACTCAGTAATAGGCTTTATCTTTACACAAACACTGCGATGATGTGTAACTAAGCAGCTTATCTATATCATCTAGGAGGTAAACTCATGAAAGCTATAAAAACAATGAAGGCCATGATGCATTCTGGCCAAGCCGGTCTGAAAGGTCTTCACTATTCAACCTGTGCAGTCCCGAAAGCAGAACCCGGACATGTCGTGGTGCAGCTGCGCTCTGCCGGACTCAATCACCGCGATCTCTTCATTATGTCAGACCGCACACCTCAAGACACACCACTTATTCCTGGATCGGACGGTGCAGGTATTGTGGTCGAGGTCGGCGACGGTGTGCAGCATATCGCTGCAGGTGATCCGGTAATCATTCATCCGACACTCGACTGGCAGCATACCGCAGACGTGCCTGTTGTTCCGGGGATTGTCGGTGGTCCATCCGATGGAACGCTTGCACAATATATTGCGCTGCCTGCCAGCAATGTGCTTCCCAAGCCTGCCCACCTCTCCTGGAACGAAGCCGGGGTCTTATCTCTTGCTGCGCTGACCGCTTATCGGGCGTTGTTCACTCGTGGCGGACTCCAGGCTGGGGAACATCTCTTCATTCCTGGCATTGGAGGTGGTGTCGCTACTTATGCATTACTCATGGCAGGAGCTGCAGGAGCGAAGGTAACCGTGAGCTCCAGAAGTGAAGTTAAACGAGCCGAGGCAATGCGTCTGGGAGCGTTTCAGGCTTTGGACAGTCATGCAGACTGGGGAAATATGTTGAACAGGGACAATCCTGTAGACATCGTCCTGGACAGTATCGGACAAGCCATGTTTCCCAAATACGAGCAGATCATCAGACCGGGCGGACGAATTGTAATGTTTGGCGCAAGCTCGGGCGATGACCTGCATCTGCCGATTCGTTCGATCTTTTTTCCACAGATCAGTCTGATTGGCACCTCCATGGGCAGCCGCGAAGAGTTTGTGCAGATGCTGGACTTTGTAGAGAAACATCAGATTCGTCCCGTAGTAGACAGCATCTATTCACTTGAACATACCGCACAAGCGTTCGAACGTATGGAGAAAGGCGAGCAGTTCGGCAATATTGCTATACAGATCGATTAAAAAGCGACCTTGTGACCATGATCTTTCCCCCTAACAATGATAGACTATGCATAGACATCGTCATCGGTTGGGGGGATTTGCTTTTGACTCGTTTTCTTCAACGTTATATGAAGCGCACCATCGTTGTACTGATCGTAGTCATGCTTTCAGCACAGGTACCTGCAGTGAAGGAACTGCTGGCAAGAGGAGCCGCAGCATTGTACGTAGCTGCAAAATATCCGGGCCAAACGGTCACATTTGAACACTTTGAATATGAGCCACACTTTGGAGACTATATCATCTCTTATACGTCGCAAAAGACAGATTCACTACATCTCATGTTAGCACCGAAAATGTTGCCCATTTTCGTAAAATACAATCCATGGGATCAGCCAATGTCCGACTAAACGGACTGTCGATTTTCCGATTTATCAAGTTAATTATTCAGGAGGTGTATCATGTCCAACCATCAACATCTCGTTATGTTAGTTCGTAAAATGTTGAATGCGGAAGGAACCGAGCAGGAACTGGACGACATGTTAACCGAGGTACAACAGGCGCTGCCCTATGCAGAGGTTAGTAATCTGATTTTCTGGGATGAACGCGAGTTAACTGCGGAGCAGATTGTAGAAGAAGCGCTTCAAGCACGCCCAATACAGCTCCCGCCTCAATCTTGAACTTATTCAGGAGGTGAATGATATACATGTCTACCGAAGAATTAAATAACCCATTAGATGCTCATGATTTCGACTCAGCCTCTTCTCACGAAAAACAGGAAGCGCTCCGTCAGATCATTGAATTGCATGATCCTGAATTAACCCGGCAAGTGCTTGCTCTGGGTATGAATACACAGGAGGAAGATTTAGTGCGCATTGAAGCTTGGCGCGCCCTAGGTATGGCGGGAGCTTCCCCACTTCTAGATACGATTCGCGAAGCAGCAGGACAGTTGGTACGCAATGTAGAGGAAGACGAGGATGTGCAGATCTATGCTTTACAGACGTTAGCCCTGCTGCCCGTTACCGAGGCTGAAATTGCGCTGGCTCGGTATGTCATTGAATCGGACGCATATATTTTGCTCCAAAGCGCTGCTTTCGCTGTGATAAAAGCAAATAAACAGCTTTCCCAAGCTGTACAAGCGTTGGAATCTCTAGAATCACATTCAGAGTTCGGAGCTTCGGCCACACGGGAACTTCAATCTATATCGGGACGTGAGCAACAATGAAATCCAACGATAAACAGCTTTCATCAGAACAGGGTAAAGGACACTCCGCAGAAGAATCGACGGAGGCTACTCAAGCCGTTTACCTTACTCAAGGCGAGATTCATGCCATTCAGAAGGCCCTTCTTTTCCTCAAATTCGAATGCGAAGAGACCGCCTCATTGTTGTACGCGGGCAGTCCGTTATTGAATAGTGCACTAAACAAAATGAGAGAAGTCGATGTAAATAACGAATTCATCCAAAAATTTCACGCTCGCCCTAATCCCCATGCAGAGGCTTTTATGCGTGAAAAGCTGGAGCGATCGTATGCCGAAGAACGTGTGCCGCATGAGCGAACAGAAGAGCAGCTGGCTGAAATCTGGCGCAGCTGCATGTTTCCTTTTCCGGCAGACACCCCCGAGCCGAGGTCCTAAACTTCAAATTCTTTTATTTCGGTGAACTATTGAAGTAAATTACAGGTATAATATAGAAAACCTAGATGATTTATTACATACAGGAGGCGAATGATGGAAACGGAAGGTTTACGCGGTGTGGAGCAGCTTGCTCTGAAGAAACACAAAATCTATAAACAAAGCCTGCTTCGCTATCTGGCGCGCTCCATGCTGGCCAGCATGTTTATCGGCTTCGGCGTGATTGTCGCGTTCAAAACAGGAAATTTCTTCTATATGGAGGATTCCCCGTTTACATACCCTATGGCAGCGATCACCTTCGGTGCAGCAATTATCCTGATTGCTTACGGTGGCGGTGACCTGTTCACAGGCAACACATTCTATTACACCTATGCGGCATTGCGCAAAAAGCTGCGCTGGTTTGAAGTCATTAAGCTGTGGATTGCGAGCTATAGCGGAAATTTGATGGGTGCGGCCGTGTTTGCCCTGCTGATCTACCTGACGGGACTGTTTGATTCAGCACAGGTTAACGGTTTCTTGCTGAGTGTGGTCGAGCACAAGATGGAAGCGCCAGCGATGCAGCTCTTTTTCCGCGGCATTCTCTGTAACTGGCTGGTATGCCTGGCCTTTTTCGTTCCGATGTTCATGAAGGAAAATGGCGCCAAAATGTTTGCCATGATGCTCTTTGTTTTTTGCTTTTTTATCTCGGGCTATGAGCACAGCATCGCGAATATGTGTACATTTGCAATTGCGCTTGTGTTGAATCACCCTGGAACCATCTCGTTTGGCGGTGTAATTCACAACCTGGTGCCAGTGACTTTGGGCAATCTGGTGGGCGGCGTGCTGCTGATGGGCTTTATGTATTATGCAGTGAACAAACCGTTTCTGGACGAGGAGACACATTAATTTTCGAAAAAAAACCCCCTTCTTGCCCGGTTCAATGACCGCATCTGATCGGTAAGCCAAACCAAAACCCCCGGAAGTGTCTCCTGTTTCAGGAGCCACCGCCGGGGGTTTTTAGCCTGTCACCAGCAGGATGACAGAATGAATCTCTTCACCAGAACATTATGAACTAAGCACTTGTCCGCTTCATTTCGAGATGCAGCAGCGGAAACGGATTCCCGGAACCATCCAGCTCCGACCGACCGATCTGCACAAATCCCATCTTCGCATAGAAGCGGGCAGCGTCTTCATTCTGCTCATTGACATCTACTCTAAGCTCGGCGCCTTTCATCTTCATCGTTTGAAAGACCAGAAATTTACCGACGCCTTGTCCCTGAAAATGCTCATCGACAAACAACATTTCAATGAAGCTGTTATCCAGACCAATGAAACCGATTGGCTCCTGCTCGGCATCCAGCACTTCCCAGACTTCAACTTGTTTTTGCTCCAAAGCCTCACTTACCATTTGTTTATAAAAAAGAATGTGATGCTCCTCCAGAAATGTATGTGTAGCTCGAACAGCACGCTCCCAGACCGCTACCAATTTGGCGTGATCCTGCTCCCGATATGGTACCATTAACATGATGTAATTCACCCTCCTTTATCAAGTCACATGTAATTAGGCACAAACTCCCGGTCATATTCATGACCGACTTCAAGATGCGACCATTTTACATCCTTAGACCTTTGTACATTTTACCATATCCAGTATGTAAAGGGCATCTGCGATTCACCACCAATGTCATAACATAACGTATCGACAGATCATGTGTTCCTGCTCATCACACCTGCCGTCCTTAACCAAAAAACCGCCTCATTCGAGACGGCCTTTCCTTACTACATATATAATTAGTGCTGCAGCTGTGCAAGAATCTGCGGATCTTTAATTTTTTGATCCTCGGATAACAATACAATCTTGGACAAAATCTCGGCTGTTCTTGGATCTTCATCCAAAAACGGCAGGAAAATACGTCCGCGATGCTGGCTGTGCACTGGCACAATGTGCAATGCACCTGATGCCTGCTTGAATACATTGCCGCTTCCTAGATGAACAGCATATTCACCCAGATTACCGTCTATACGTGCATAATTGCCATCCAGACGCACATTGTTGATTTTGAGCAGACGCAAGGATTCATTCACAATGACATGACGCATCTCGATCGTTGTAAGGCTTGCCTCTGGATCAACACCACCTACATGAGCAATGCTGACGACCAGATCAACATCACGCATAACCTCGGAGAAGAATACGGGCGGAACATCCTTTAATTCCACAGGTTTATACGTGCGGCGATCATAGAATTGCACCGTTTCCAGCGTAGGGGCTTCTGTATCAGCCGGAGAGAACCAGTCCGCCATCGCATAGAGATTAGCAATCAAGTTATACTCATAACTTACCTTTTGCAATCCCTCTTCATAACTTACGGTCCACTGACGGCTTTTCAGCAAGCTGGCCGTTTTGTTCGGCTGAATCTGATAACCGGCGTACCTGCGGGATACCGTGCCTTGTGCAAGCTCATCCTCGTTCGGCAAATAGAGTTCACGGAAAACCTGCTTGAACGGCTGACGCTCCTGACGATCGAACAGCTCTCTCTGGAACTCGCTCCAGTTGCCGCTCTGATACAAATGCAGTGGATGAGCAATCAGCAGCTGATCCCCTTCCTTCAGAGTATAAGCGACTCCCTCTGTCCCTGGAGCAATCAATCCATTAGTCTGCGCGTCAAATCTTCCAAGTTGCGCGCCCGATTGGAAGATCAATGTTTTTATCAGCGGCTGGATCACTGGGTTGTTCATCAGATTAACAATCTCCTGACAGGTAAAAGCCGTACCTGCGTTCATGGAACGCTCCAGTTCCTGCTTGGCCCGACGGTATTGATTAGCCAGATCAGACTTCAATTCTTTCAGCTCTGCAATGTAACCATCTTTTTTGAATCGTGCTGGTACCGACTTCAGCGTTTTGCCTTTGCTGACAATAACCAGATCCGATTGGCCCTCATCATCAATAACAAGATGTGCCGTCGTATCTTCATCAAGTGTATGAGGTTCGAAATAAGACCTCATTTCATCCAGCTTGCGAGCCTCCATATCCCACATGAGACGTGTTACATCAGCATAACCTGCGTTACGTGCAAGATTGCCAAGTGCAATCTGGGATGCCAATCCTTCGCTTGCACGGCGCTGCGCCCCGAACTGCTTGCTCTGCATCAGGAATTTCTGGATAAAGTCGTACCGCTCACGTAAATCCTGATCCCGATCTTCAGCTAGTGGAATCAAGCTATAGGTCAATAAATGATCCTTGTTGCGTTTGTCTGCAACGGAATCGCGCATTTCCTTCAGGTCAAGCTTGCCCAGCGCGGCATCAGCGAATAATTGTGATCTGCGATGATTAGCCCCGCCGGAGATGTACTTGGCACAATCGTACAGCAGATTGAAACGTTCTTCTCCCACTGCTGCATAGGCTTCTTCAAACCAGGCAATATCAAAGGCTCCATCATTAAAATCTTGCGCCGGGATTGGCGAGTAATGCGCCACAATGGTTTCCTTTTCCGCGGTAAACTGTTCGTTAATATGCGCATGGAAATACCATGCAGCGCTGCGAAGTCCTTCCCAGCCGAGATGTCTCGCTACCAGCTCCATCCATTGAGGCGCATACATCGCTGCCTCCAGCAGCTTTTTCTCGTTAAACGGGTACTTCCGGATCAATTCACCCAGAAGCTGCTCATCTTCGCCAGCCCGAGGATAGCAATGTTTAATCAGGTAACTAAACGTTTCTTTACGAGTCGTGTTGTCCCCATAGCTATAGATATAACCCCGTACAAAAGTATCCTGATCCATCGCAGAGACCAGATGCACCCAATGCTCCATTCCCTCGATTCGTTCCAGCTTCATCGCAAGCGTGCTCACTTCCGTGGACAATTCTCCCCGCGTCAGCTCGATCTCCAGAATGCGATTCACGACAGTATCCCGCAGATGCATCAGCTTCGGATCATCTTGAATACGCTCTGTACGAGCAGATGTCATGTCACGGATGAAAACAAAACGATGATGTCCCATCAGCAGCTGCCGATATATTTCCTGATCATCAATCAGCTCTAACTGATACGCACGCAGGAAATCATCCAGCGACAGCAGTGATAATGGATAGTGAGGCTCCACAAGATGTGAGAATTGATAGGCTGTCTGGAAAAAACGTTTGAAACTGTCATTGTCGTATACGTTGTTTCTTACAATATAATTCCACGGACCTGTCAGAATGTGCAGCATACCCGTTTCCTTCACCAACTGCTCAGCTGGCATGCTAGAGATAATGGAAGCCCATGCTCTCTCCGAAGCCTCAAAGATCCCGCTTGAATCACAATCCAGAAACGCCGCCGAGATCAGAGCTTGAACCTGAAGCTTATACGGAAGAGCTTCCATCATTTCATGCAGCTTGATTATCTCGTTCATTGGGTAAATCTGCTCTGCAAATGTTTTGCGCCAACCCTCCAGCAGCGAAATCTTCCTTAATTCCTCATACTCATACTGGTTGACGTAGAAGGAGTAATGTTCATTCAGTTTGCTATTCAGCTTGCCTAGCTGTAATTCTACATACAACTGCAGCAGCTCCATATTCGTGAGCCCACTCCGCTCAAAATACTGCTTCCACACTTCAGGCAGCGGAAATTGGTCCAGTTCTTTCATTTTGGATCGTTCTGCATAAGGAACCATTGAACGCAAACCGGCTCCGACAAGCAGCGTATCTCTGTACCCCGCATAATACTCCACAACATACTCATGATCCCTGTGTTCATGAACCAGTGCATTCAAACCTTCCAGAATACTTTGGATCTTATCCAGCGATAGCTGAAAGATATCCTTCGGGCCACTGCCACTGTGGTCACGCTCTTCATCCAGCAGCAGTTCACGTCGATTCGGATCAAACAAACCATATCCATTGGAAGACGTGTAGCGGCTGCCTTCTTCAAGCAGTTTATCCAGCAGCTTTTGCTCCTTGGCTGTAGGCTTATCCAACAGCTCCGCCAAAGGCTTGAGCTGCTCTAATTGCTCTGCTCGCGCTTCATCCCCTTGAATCTCCGTTAACAGCTCAAGCGCTCCCAAACGCTGCAGTTCACTCTTGGCCTGGAGTAAACGCTCGACCGAGTCCTTCAACTTCTCTACAGGCTGCAGCAGCAGAACTTGAATAACCTTCTGTCGAAGAGAACCCGTTTTGAGCTTCAGCAGTGCTTCCATCTGCTGCATCTCCTCGCTAGTCAGCGAAAGCCGTTTTACCTTGATCAGTGCACTTTCACGATTGCTGATGCTCTTGTCGGATAAACTCTCAAACACAAACTGCCGCTGCACCTCGTTATCAGGTTCCTGCACAAACTGGGATAACAGCTCGCCACGTAATTCAGGGCTTAACCGATCCTTCAGGGCTATGACTTCTGCAATCCAGTCCGCATCCATATCATAAGCGGCCAGATATAACATCTTCTTGATTACGTCATCTGCTCCGATTCGATATTGAACATAATCCAGCACTCTGGAAGGTCCGCTTGAACCACCTTTTGGAATGAAATACAGCATCTTTTTGAATGAATCAAAGTCATAACGGCGTGCCTCTTTATCTTCAAGCACATCCCAGCGAGGCACATACACGCTGCGCTGATGCTCTCCCTCTTCAAAGCTCCAATTGTGCGTGTACGCCGCCGTATAATTTTGCACGACCCAGTGTATCAATTCAATATCTTGCACATTCAGTGTTTTGCGCGCCATCGCAAGACGAAGTCCCAAGTGTTGGCTGTTAGCCAGAATATACTGTGCTACAATTTTCTGATACAGTTCACCCTGATCCATAATCTCTACAATTTTACCTTGAAGCTCGTTCTCTTCAATAACAGCTGTAGCCCACAGGCTGATGTATAGTTTGTTGGCATTTTTCTCCTGCCGCCATGCCTCACGAACTTCCTCATGAACAAGTGCCTCGTACGCCTGTTCAGCCAGTTGAGACACTACACGCTGGTTCACAGCTTCAAGCCCAAGCCCGGTCCATACCCCCAAAGCTCTAACGACAGAACTGAACCGGGTCAGGTTGTTGTCCAGAATTATTTTTAATATGTAAATATACGCTTCAAGCGTCCCTTCGTCCATGCGTTCCAAAATGCTCTGGCGCAGTCCCTCCTGCAGTCTCGCCGCAATCAAGAGCTCACCGATCATATGATAAGCATCCGTCTGCTCGCTCATGAGCATGCCCTTGATCATTTCACCTGTCAGCAATGCAGCCTGGTTATCCCCATAAATAATGTCGTGCAGCGCCTGCTTGACTTCAGCATTATGATGATCCAGTTCATAGGCAATACAATCCGGCAGCACACTGCGATATTCATACAGATTAAACTTATCCTGCTCACGAAGAGTCAGGTAATCCATCAAGTGTAAATCTCTGGCCTCCATGCGAAATAAACCGAGCAGCTTGCGCAGCACATGAACGACATGCTGCCTTGGGTCGGAAGTCCGGAAAGGCCTGCGTTCGTAGCTGGTGCTGTAAGGATAGAGTGTTGCGCCTTCAGCAATATAACGGAATCGGGCAACAAACGAATCATCGGTCAGGTGCTCCAACACCTCAATAATGGGCTGAAACAGAGGCTGCTGCTTCTCCAATGCGAGACTGACCAGCAGTCTTTCCGCATTGAAATAACTCTCCTCATCCCCACGCAAATACGTTGACTCTGCCAAAGTGATGATATATTTCGACAACTCCAGCCGTGGTCCAGTAAAAGCACCTGCCTTCTGCTGCAATCCTTCAATATACGTTTGTACCTGATCTTCCTGATTCATTCTGTTCTCCTCCTTGTCATCCTGCTTCTTCCTACCACAGACGTCCAGCTAACATCGTAAAACGAATAAAGGCCACATCAGCACCATCCTCAATCGTCAGCGGCTCATCCAGCGCCTCTAGCTCCCGCTCATTCAGAAATACTTTGTAAAGTCCGTCTTCATATGCCATTATCGCGGCTTCCTTCGCCTCTGCCAGATCAGGAATACCCTCACCGTTTACCGTTCCAAAAGCAACCTTGCCCGCAGCGCCCTGAGCCCCGATCTCATCTGGCATCAGATACGCAAGCATGGACGAAGTATTTTTCCTCTCCTCGAAAGCCTGCACCTGCACTTCGACCATGTTTTCGATAAGAAGCCGAAGCGTGCAGGTTGTTTCCGGAAGCACGACTGCTTGTCTGGCGAGAGCCGGCTTGCGTTTCCCCAAACTTTTCACCGTAACCCATATCTTCAATGAAATGCCCCCTCTTTACCGAATGCTGCCTAAATCCAATTAAAACCAGCCGCATGCAACCTGTAAAATCCTAAATAAATACCCGAAATTCAGACAGTTCAAAACAAACCAAATACGTACATATGTACCCCTAATGAACATCATAACCAAAATATAAGTCTCTTTCATGAGCCCATAATCATGTTTACATCGAACCTGCGAACTAGAAGACATTTGCGCATAACACGCAAAAAGCCACTCCCCCGCATAATCAGGGATGAGCAGCTCGGAAGCACCTAACATGATATTCACGCATTTTAATACCGTTTTTCCGCTGGAATGTATCATACCAGACGCAACGGTTGAATCCTGACCGCAGCTGTCTTGAATCCAGGCATCCGGCAAACAGGGTCCAAATCCGGCCTTGTTGCCCGGTTCACATTCTGGATACCACCCCAGTGCATAGGTACAAACAACGTATCCTTCCTGATGGACTCCCTGATTCGGGAACGTACAGTGAATGTCCCATAAGCAGACGTGATCTCGACCCATTCACCGTCACGAATGCGGTGACGAGCTGCTGTTGCCGGATGCAGCTCCACAAAGTTCTCCAGCTCGCGAGCGGATAAAGCCGAACTTCTGCGAGTCTGCACACCCGTCAGATAATGAGGAAGAATTCGTCCATTCGTCAAAATCAGGGGATATTCATCTGAAACATCGTTCCAGCCCGGACTTGAGCCCAACGTAAATGCAGCCTTTCCGTCAGCATGAGCGAATCGTTCGCGGAACAATAAGCCCTCTCCTTGATCCTCCGCAGAAGGACAGGGCCAGTACACCCCCTGTTCCTTACGCAGACGCTCATAGGTAATGCCATAATAATCTGCCTTACCACCACGGCTAGCCACTCGTAATTCATTGAAAATATCCTCCGCCTTCTCGAACTCAAACCACGAGCCCTTGCCAAGCCTTGCTGCAATTCGGCATAAAATAACCCAGTCATCCAATGTCTCTCCCGATGCAGCTCTCCCCTGTTCCCGCAGAAGAACACGGCCCTCCAGATTCGTAAGTGTACCCTCATTCTCCATATAAGACGTTACTGGCAAAACAATATCCGCCAACCGGGCTGTTTCGGACAAAAACATATCAGCCACGACCAGCAAATCAAGCTTGCGCAGCCCTTCCTCCACCAGACGAACGTTGGGGTTAGAAACGACCGGGTTGGAGCCCATAACGAGCAAGGCACGAATATGCTGTTCATGAATGTGCTCCATCATCTCATAAGCCGATACACCTTTACCTGGCAAAGCCTCGGGTTCTATCCCCCAAACCGATGCTATATAGGCACGGTCCTCCGCATTTTCTATAGAACGATATCCTGGCAGTTGATCTGCCTTCTGCCCATGTTCTCGGCCTCCCTGCCCATTTCCTTGCCCGGTAACTGCACCATATCCACAACCCGTTCTGCCGATTTTGCCAGTTGCCAGCACCAGATTCAGAAAATGGCGAACAGCCATATGTCCATCCGTTTGCTGCTCCACCCCGCGTGCGGTCATAATCATGCCCGTTTGTGCATTTCCGAAAGCGATCGCGGCCTGTCTTATCATGTCCAGTTCAACTCCGCACGCGGTCGCAGCCTGTTCAAGCTGCAAATTTTCCATCTCCTGCACCAGCTGTTCATATCCACTGGTCCGTTGTTTAACAAACGCGGAATCCACCAAATCTGCCTCCACGATCACCTTCAGCATCGCATCAGCCAAGAGTGCATCCATACCAGGCTTCACCTGCAAGTGAAAATCAGCAATCGCAGCGGTTGCCGTCTTGCGAGGATCAATGACGATGATCAATGCTCCATTCTCTTTGGCCTCGTTAAAATAAGGCAGCAGTGTCGGCTGGCACTCGGCTATATTGGTGCCCGCCAGGATAATACATTCGGCTTTGGGAATGTCGGACAGCGGGAATGTTAAACCGCGGTCGATCCCGAAAACTTTACTGCCAGCAGAAGCGGCAGCTGACATGCAGAAACGGCCATTATAATCAATGTACTTGGTGCCAAGCGCCACCCGGGCGAATTTGCCAAGCAGATAGGCCGTTTCATTGGTTAATGATCCACCTCCGTATACACCAACAGTATCTGGCCCATAAGCATGCTGAAGCTGCTGAACACGATCCGCAATGGTCTGAAGTGCCTCCTCCCAAGAGCACGGCTGCAATTCTCCCCGGCGGCGAATGAGCGGCTGCATCAATCGCTCGGGACTGAATACTTGCTGATGAGCATTCAGGCCCTTTACACACAAGCGGCCCTGCGAAGCCTTGTTTGGCAAGCCTTGAACTGCATACTCCGCACGTCTCTGACCAGCAACAGGCGCAGCCAGCTCTTCCACTGACATCTTGCACTGTACGCTGCAATAGGGGCACTGGGTTTCTTTTACCACTAATTTGGACACCGCTTGTTCCGTATCTGCTGTTCCGCTCATACTTCCCCCTGCCTTTCTGAATAATGATTCGAAGCTTCACGCCTCAATCTGAAACTGAACCGCTTCAACTGACCTTTGCGTTCCGTCAAGCTTAACACTCGCCACAAGCACACGTTCCTGCTCCCGATTAAGCACAAGCTCCTGTTGAAACTGTGTATCCAAAAGTGTTTCCCGAATGGACGTACTTCCGAGTCGATCCATCCAGGCCCATATTGGTTCATCGAACCAGGCCGTTTGCCGGTACCATTGCAGACAGGCTGAGGCAAGCTGCAGAGCTTCCTCGATTGATTCAACCGTACCCAGAAGAAAACCTTGCTTCACAGGATGACCTGCATGACCACCTGCGTAAATCTCCCAACCTGCCGGAGAAGCCAGCAGACCGATATCCGTAACCAGCACAGGAACGAATGATTCCGGACCCGAAGCGATCGCTATACTCACTTTGTATGGCATTGCTGCATCCTTCCATAAGGTAAGAAGCTCTGACTGGACTCTGCCCATACTGGAGATACACGCTGTGGATGAATTGTGTTGATCTGATAACATGTGAATGTTATTCTTCGTATCCATCTCAGACAGTGTGGACCCTGACATATGAGCATAAAATTGAATAGCGGCAAGACATACCGGACACCCCTGTTCCGAATTCCAGTTCAGCTGCCTCAGGATCGAAGTCAAGTCATTACCAGTCTTTATCCACATCCCATTCAGCTGATGCTTCAGCTCTTCATGTCCCGTATCCGTACAGCGGCATACAGGCATCACCGCCTTCTTCTGAAAATCGCGTGAATCTGTACTTGCAGCAGCATCTTCATTAACCATTCCACGTTTCGCGTGTTTCAACAGCGCGGCCACCATCGGTCTGCAGCCGCCACAGGAGCCAGAAGCTTTGGTTTGCAGCTTTACTTGCTCCTCCGTCTCCAGCCCCTGCTCATGAATAGCCTTCAAAATGGATGCTTTGGTTACATTGTTGCAGGCACAAACTGTTTCGTGACCCGGAAGCGCAGCTGCAGCCATCTCAGCCGGATCAGGCGCCCCTTCCCGGGGAGCAAGCTCTGCGACCTCAGCCCCACGCTGCACCAGTCCAAGCAAAGCTGTTCCCTCTGCTGTATTTCCAAACAAAATGGCCCCCTTCACCTTGCCACCTTGCATCAGCACTTTTTTGTACGTTCCCTGTATGCGATCTAAATGCTGTACCGCCGTCTGCACACCCTCCCCGCTGATCTCTCCTGCCGAGAATACATCTACACCCGATACTTTAAGCTGTGAATAAGGAACGGAACCTGCATATCCTGTTGTTTTTTGTCCACACAAAGTACGTGCAAGCACTTTACCCTGCTCATACAAAGGTGCAACCAGGCCGTAACTGATTCCCCGATGCTCTGCACATTCTCCAACAGCATAGATATCAGGCACACTCGTGCGCATGTAATCATCAACCGTAATTGCACGATTCGTGGCAATACCACTTCTTCTAGCCAGCTCAACATTCGGCCGAATGCCAACAGCGACCACAACGACCTGTGCCTCCAGCTTCGAACCATCTGTAAAAAGCAGCCCCTGTGCTTGTGAACGTCCAGTAATTTTCTGTGTATTTTTATTCAAAAGAAAGGACATGCCCTGAGCTTCAAGCTCATGCTGAAGCATTGCTCCAGCCTCAACATCCAGCTGCCGGTTCATGATATAAGACGCATTATGGACTACCACCGCTTCCATGCCCAGATGCAGCAGCCCGCGTGCAGCCTCCAGTCCCAATAATCCGCCTCCGATCACGGCAGCTTTACTGAACTCCTTGGAGTAGTGTGACATGCGGTTACAATCATCTATCGTTCGGAAAGACATCACACGGTCCTTTTCAATCCCTGGAATTGGCGGCATAAATGGAGAGGAGCCTGTGGCCAAGATCAGAATATCGTACGTTTCCTTTTGGCCGGATGCTGTTTCGATGAATTTACGATCTGGTTCAATCCGTTGCACAGTCTCCCCCGTACACAGTCTGATCTTACGCTCCGCATACCAAGTCCAGTCATGGATGATGATATCCTGTAAGGAATGCTCTCCCTGGAGCACTTTGGATAACATAATTCGATTGTAGTTGGGTCGAGGCTCGGTCCCGTAGATGACGATCTCGTACATATCCGGTTCGAGTGCAACGATCTCTTCTACACATTTCACACCTGCCATGCCATTGCCGATTACGACCAGTTTCCTTTTATTCACGGGACGGCCCCCTTTCTCGGATTTAAACAGAACAACCCCTTTTCCTTATGGGGAAAAGGGGCCTCATTGCCTCCGTTCTACACGCCATTGTGTAGATTCTTATTAAGTTCAGATTAAGGTAATTCGTTTTTAATGTCAACTAAATTAACATAATAAAAGTGGGATTCGCTCGAAAATAATTATTTTAAAATTTAATGTTATTTTTATTGACATAATCTTTTCAACTTTTTATAATTTGAATCAAAATCACAGTGTTGTGATCATCTCAGAAGCGGAAAACACAAAGACGTGTACCGCTGTCGGCAACGGGGCCGCAAATCGTTCTGGTATCAGGACGGCTTGCGGTCTTTTTTTTGCCGGAACGAAGACATAGAGACATAACAAAAAACCTATCTGGATGAGGAGCGATGAAAATGATGGAGAGCAAGAGTTTTTGGAAAAGCGGACATAAGCCTACGCTGTTCGGAGCATTTATGTATTTTGACATCAGCTTTATGATCTGGGGCATGCTCGGTCCCCTCGCAGTTATTATTGCCATGGATTACCCGATGACTCCACTGGAAAAAGCAAACCTGGTCGCCCTGCCAATCCTCGGCGGCTCCATCCTGCGACTTGTGCTCGGCTTTATGTCCGACTATATTGGCCCCAAGCTGACCGCACAGATCGGTATGATTGTCACACTCGTGCCTTTGCTGCTGGGCTGGCTGTGGGTTGATTCTCTGAGTCAGCTCTACGTCGTCGCTCTTCTGCTTGGCGTAGCTGGTGCCTCATTTGCAGCTGCACTCCCCCTTGCAGGCCAGTGGTATCCCAAAGAGCATCAAGGTCTGGCCATGGGAATTGCCGGAGCAGGCAATAGTGGGACGGTGCTCGCCACGTTATTCGCTAATCGACTTGCCACTCATTTCGGCAGCTGGGAGGTTGTTTTTGGACTAGCGATCATTCCGATTGTAATTGTATTTGTACTCTTCTCCGTCTTCGCCAAAAACAGTCCGAACCGTCCTGAACCGAAAAAGCTCTCCCAATATGGAACTTTGCTTAAACAAAAGGATGCATGGGTCTTCTGTGCCTTTTACTGTGTCACCTTTGGCGGCTTCGTTGGACTATGCAATTATCTGACCATTTTCTTCAACACCCAATACGGGTTATCCGCAGTTCATGCCGCTGATATTACTACTTTCTGTGTGATTGCAGGCAGCTTCTTCCGGCCTGTTGGCGGTTTTCTGGCTGATAAAATCGGGGGAACCCGAATGCTGACCTTCTTGTACACAGGGGCCTGTGTTATGCTCCTCGGCGTGTCCTTCCTGCCCCCTCTGCCCGTTGTCATCGTAATGCTGTTCCTTGGCATGATGTGCCTTGGAGCAGGAAACGGCTCCGTATTCCAACTGGTTCCACAACGCTTTGGCAATGAAATCGGTCTGATGACTGGCATTGTAGGGGCTGCCGGTGGATTAGGCGGTTATGCACTGCCACTTATTCTGGGTCAGCTGTACAGCACCTATCAATCTTACACACCAGGCTTTGTCAGCCTTAGTCTCATCGCGGCTGCCTCTCTGTGCCTCGTGCTCTTCATGCAAGCCCGCTGGCGGGTAAGCTGGTTGAGCAGAGGCAGCAAGGGTATAGCCGAATCCACTTCACTGACGTCCTGATCCTATTGCTCGCCTAAATATGAACAAACAGCGCTAGCCAACTGGGCAGCGCTGTTTGTTTTGTATAAGTTGCACTATTTATTTACACGTGAACGGAGAGGACAGAAAAAACCTGAAAAAGCGGAGCGGTCGCCTTTATCACCGGATTTTCCCCTTTGGAACACAGAATTCAAAAAATCTGGGGATAACAGCGATTAGAAGGTTGTTCTGTCATCGGAGTGGATGGTGTAAAATCTTTAGTTCAACTTATAAAGTTGCTTCAGGACACATACTTCTGAAGAATAATCACCGCATTATGCCCGCCGAAGCCGAAGGAGTTGGACATGCCAATCTGTAGATTCGCCTCTCTGGCAACGTTCGGAACATAATCCAGATCACATTCATCATCTCGCTCTTCCTGGTTAATCGTTGGTGGAATGATGCCATGCTGCAGTGTTTGTACAAGGGAAATTGCTTCTGCCCCTCCAGCTGCACCAAGCATATGCCCTGTCATGGATTTATTAGCTGTGACAGGAATGCAATACGCCGCATCTCCAAAGAGCTGTTTAATCGCTCTCGTTTCCGATAAATCCCCTGCTTCTGTGCTGGTCGCATGAGCGTTAATCACATCAATATCACCAGGCTCCAGGTCCGCGTCACGCAGTGCAGCCCTCATCGCCAGAAAAGCTCCTCTGCCTTCAGGGTGAGTGGCTACCATGTGATACGCATCAGAGGTGGCTCCATACCCGGTAACCTCGGCGAGAATATTGGCTCCCCTTGCCAGCGCATGAGACAAGGATTCTACAACCAGTACGCCTGCCCCTTCAGCCATAACAAATCCGTCTCTCCTGCCATCGAACGGTCGGCTTGCTGCTGTATAGTCTTCGTTTCTGGTTGATAAAGCTGTTGCATTGCCAAAACTCGCAAGGGATATTTCCGTAACTGCCGCTTCCGTCCCGCCAGCAAAAATGACATCTGCTCCGCCGTGACGGATCAGCCTGAACGCTTCACCAATAGCCGTATTTCCGATGGAACACGCTGTTACCGGGGAAAGCGTCGGCCCCCAACAGCCAAATCGCATGCTCACCGCAGCTGCTGCCATATTGGATATCATTATCGGTACAAGCGTGGGGCTGACTCTCCCGGCTCCCCGCTGCGTTAATACACTTCCCTGTTCCATTAAGGTCTGAATGCCCCCTATACCAGAGCCAATATACACCCCGACGCGCTCTCGATCCATTGAATCCAGCACAAGACCCGAATGAATCAAAGCCTGATCGGCCGCAGCAACAGCAAATTGCACAAACCGATCCATACGCCGTGCTTCCTTTCGTCCAAAAAGAGCTTCACCGTCAAAATTACGTACCATACCACCGATCCTTGATTTATATAATCTGCTGTCCAGATGTTCAATCGGAGATATGCCGGACTTCCCTTCCTTCAATGCATTCCAGAATGCATCCACATCATTTCCGAGTGGAGAGATCACACCCATCCCCGTAATAACAACACGTTCCATCGTCATTCCCGTGTTTCTCCCTTCTAATTATCCTTTAGTTGTCTTCAACTTTGTGTTTCCTGAGGCTTGTGCATTCATAGTGCCATGTTTTTATATCCTATTACAAGTTGTCATTTATCATAGTATAATGAGTACCATGTTAGAGTGGAGGAATGATGATATGAGTGAAACGACTCGCTTACAGGCCTTATCTGCTTTCTTGAAGACACAACGTTCCAGATTATCCCCGGAATCCGTTGGTTTACCTGCCGGAGGACGGCGAAGAACTCCAGGCCTGAGAAGAGAAGAAGTAGCCCAATTGGCTGGAGTAAGCACCACCTGGTATACCTGGCTGGAGCAAGGACGAAGCATTCAGGTTTCTCATGCGGTACTCGACAGCATAGCTTCTGCCCTGAGACTCACTGCCGATGAACGGAAGTATCTGTTTTCACTTGCTATGGAGCATTATTCGGATCTGCCCGCTCCGGAGCCGGACACCTTTCAGCTGCATCCGTCCCTGCAGAAAATTTTGCAGGAACTTCGGTACTGCCCAACCATTATCTCGGATCGGCGCTGCTTTATTGTGGGATGGAACGAAGCGGCCGCACAGGTCTTCATGAACTTTGAACAAATCCCGTTGGAGCAGCGCAATATGATTAGTCTGTTATTCGATCGGAAGGAGCTGCGCAGGCTTGCCGTGAACTGGGAAGACTTTGTGAGCGGATTTTTATCTATTTTCCGTGGCTATTATGGTCGTTATGTGGACGATGAATGGTATAATTTATTTTTGGATGACATGATAGACCGCCACCCTGATTTTCACACATTATGGAAACAAAGCAGCGTGAGCAGTGCTCCTGATGTGTGGATCGAATTCAGACATTCCAAAGCAGGCAAAATGCTGTTTGATCTGACCTCATTACAGGTGCAGGGCAATGCTGATTTGCGCTGCAGCATCTATACTCCAGCACCAGAAACCGCAACAGAACGCAAGCTAAAGCAGTTGTTGGAGCGTGGCAGTGAAGTTTGAACAGAAGGCCTATTAACGGAAAGACGGCATAAACAGCCAATATATTTTTAAAACGTGGTTTGAGAAAGGGACATCATGACCAAAGTGCTTATTATAGAGGACGACAACATGCTGGGTGATACGTTATGCCTGTATTTACAAGGGGAAGAATACGAAGTATGTCGGGTTGATACCATTGGGAGAGGCCTTGTGCAGCTTGAAAACCGACCGGATATCATTTTACTCGACTTGATGTTACCCGATTCCAAAGACAAACATCCCTGCGCACTGATGCGTGAACATACCTCAATCCCGATCATTGTCATATCTTCGTTAACCGAGGTTTCCGAGCGTATTCGCTCCTTAACCGGCGGTGCGGATGATTTTGTGTGCAAACCCTTCAGTATGCAGGAGTTGAAGGCACGCATCGAGGCTGTGCTGCGCAGGTATACGCTGCTGAAAAGTTCCTCCGTTGTCGAACATGAGCCTGGAATCTCGCTCGATCTGGCTCGTCGAACGATTCTGCTGAATCATCGCAGAATAGAGACGACCTTTTCAGAATTCGAAATAATGAAGCTGTTTGTGGCTCACCCCGGCAAGGTGTTCAGTCGATACGCCCTCATCGAGGCCATTCGCGGGATTGATGCCTATATCCATGATCGAACAATAGATGTACATATTACGAACTTGCGTAAAAAGATTGAAGATAACCCGAAAAACCCCCAATATATTCAAACGGTATGGGGGGTCGGGTATAAATTCACACCATAAGCGGGTCAACATAGCCTGGGCATTGTGATTACCACGGTAGCGATTCAATAATGAAATCAATTTCTTGCTGTACCTTCTGCAGCAAAAATTTCAGCTCCGTTTCCGAGAACGGGACCGACAACAGCGCTTCCAGACGAAGCACGGCCTGTAACAAATGTACAGCATGCAGATGGGCAGCAACACCTACGAGAGAATGTGTACTTCGTACGACGAAATCCATCTTCTGCTGATGCAGACTGGTTTGGATTCTGGATTCAAAATTCTTGTATTCGAGAGAAAACCGGGTCAATGCATACTGAAGAAGATGTGGTCTGTCATCCATCTGTTTCAGTGCTTTTTCTGCCTCTATTCCCCTGATTCCAAATATGCCCTTCAGACCAATCCAGTTATCTATTATTGATCTGATCTGTTTCTGATCAATCGGTTTGGTCAGAACGGCATTCATGCCAGCCACGATACATTCTTCACGCACCTTCTCTGCTCCGTATGCGGTAAGTGCAATGACAGGGGTCTGATCATACTGTCTCATTTGCCGAATTTGTTTGACCGCCTCTATTCCGTTCATTTCCGGCATATTCAAATCCATCAGTACCAGCTTCCATTGCTGTGTGTGCAGCTTGCCCAGAACCTCTATTCCATTATTCACGACGCAGACCTCATATCCCAACTGCTGCAGCATGGCATGTATAGCGATCTGGTTGATCTCATGATCCTCCGCTACTAAAATGGAGCCTAGCTTCTGCCCGGGCTGTTCATCGTCCGATCGCATCTGCTGCACCTCTTCACGCTGAAAAGCAAGTAATGCTTCAAAGAGTCCAACACGAGTCAGTGGCTTGAACAGAATGACCTGGGGAGTACTGTAATGCTGCTCACTTGCCACTGCAATTTCACTGGTCGCATGTGTATATCCAAACACCTGAATCCGGGAATGCCGCAGCCGGGCCATCAGCCTGCTCCAGTCCGGATCAAAATGTATATGTTCTGTATCCATATCCAGCATAATCAACAGGCAAGGTGATTCCTCTTCTTCTCGTTCATCATTAACATGTTCGAGCACCTGTTGAAAAGAAACGTAGACTTCCGGCCGAAGACCAAACGAACGCAGCATCTGCTCCAGATTCCCAGCCACTCTCATGTCACTATCCACTATAATTACATCATTGACAGCATACAATAAAGGGTAGGTTGGAAGGAATGATCGTTCTTCTGTTTCTGTCAATTCATACATCAGGTCAAACGTAAATATGCTGTATTCACCAAGCACACTTTCCACTTGCAAACTGCCCCCGAGGGAGGTAACAAGGAGATAACAAATAACAAGGCCCAATCCAGAGCCGCCATACTTTCGATATGTCGAAGGTTCAGCCTGACTAAAGGGGACAAATAAACGCTCCATCTGTTCAGATGAAATTCCGATTCCTGTATCTTGAACCTCAAAACGAACTTCGACACTTTTTTCTTCAAATGCAAGCACTTCTGCATGCAGAATAACGTATCCTTGATCCGTAAATTTAATGGCATTACCCAAAAGATTGATAAGCACCTGCTCCAGTCGAAACGGGTCACCAAGCACCGTTAAAGGCAAATCGGGATCAGTCTGAAAAATGACCTTGATATCCTTATGCCCAATAGCAGTGCTAATCTGATCCGCCACACGTTTAAAAACCTCTTCCAATGAAAACGGTACATGCTCCACATTAAATCTCCCGGCTTCAATCTTGGAAAAATCCAGGATATCCTTGACCAGATTGAGTAAGGACTGAGAGGAGACCATGATTTTGCTCACATAATCCAGCTGCTGCGTGGTAAGATCCGTTCGCTGTAACAATGAGCTGAAGCTGGTAATACTATTCAGTGGTGTCCGCAGCTCATGACTCATTAAAGCAAGAAATTCACTCTTTGCCTGACTCGCCTTGTCGGCTTTCATACGTCTGTGTTGATCTGTAATATCCTGAAAAACTGCTCTAATCTGCTCTATAGACCTGAATGACTTGAGCGGATGCAGATGAACACGAACGTGCAGCTCTTCACTTTCCCCTATACGGAAGATTAACTCCGTCTCTTGTATAGTTCTGGTTGAAAGTGTGTTCTTCAGAACCGTAAACCAGCATTCCACCTTCTCCATCACAAGCAAGTCTCCAAGCTCACGTCCGATCACCTGCTCCCTGTCCGCTTGAAGAACATCAAGAAATTTCTGATTAATTGACACGATCGTGCCTCTGCTGTCCAGACCCGCCACCCAATTCGCAGATACTCGCTCCAGCATGCGATAGCGCTCCTCACTCTCCTGAACTCTGCGTCTGACCGCTCGATGCTCTGTAATATCAAGTCCGTATCCAATGACATACTTCACCATTTCGTCTTCTACATACGGGCCTAATTTGACAAGTGCATAGTTCCCCTGATACTCGATCTCAAAAAAAAAGGATTCGCCTTTCCAGGCCCTGTTGAACTGTGTTTTCAGAAACTGAATTTTCTCCGGCGGCAGAACTTTAATCGTGCCAAGCTGAAAGCATTCCTCCAGACTTCGCATATCCATATCTAACCGAGACAACATCTCTCCTTCCAGCAAAAGAAATTCAAATTCCCCGTTCACTTTGCGAACTTTTAAAGTGAATCCTGGCTGCATACGGAGCATCTTGATCATCTCCTGCTCCTTCTGGACCACCAGCTGTCTGTAATAATGATTCTGATTCAGGAAATAGATGAACAATACAAGCAGAAGCATACCGAGGAAATGGCAAAACAAGACTGTTCCCCGGCTTTGGAGGGTTGAGGAGTCAGAGGTGACTAAAGTGGTCAACTGATATGCTGAAATCAGCAGTAATGACCCGGATATCCAGCGGTTGACAAAACCATGAATATACTTGAAATTCAGCGTAATTATGAGTACAAACACTACCTCGTACATGGCATACTGCCAATTCTCTATCGAGGGCCACAGTCCCACATTGAGCCGAAACATCCATAAGCCGGCAAATGTAATAAATGCCGTTCCTCCTCCACCATAATAGGCAGCCAGAAGATAGGCAACAGAACGGAAGTTAAGCACCGTACCGTCTTCTAATACAATGGAGAAATAGTATAGAACGGTACCCAGCATACTCATAGAAATACCTATAATCACTTTTGAGGTAAACGACAATTCCCGTCGATTGTTCAATTGATTTAGATAGTGATGCACCAGAAAAACAATAATCAGTATTAATGTAAAATTTAAAACCAGATCGCGCAGCAAAGTTCACCATCCAAGTTACGACTTCAGCATTACTTAATATAGATCAGGACACGCCCTAAGTAATAATCAAATCATATTACGCAAAACTTTTGTATTCAATTGCGGATATTGACCTGTTTTCATACACTCTTCCATGCTTTCTTCTAACATGCGCTATGCGCTCCAAAAATTCACTTCAAATTTAACCTAAACATAAAAAGGAGCCGCTTGGCTCCTTAATACTTAAATTGATGAAGCAGATTTGCAATTGTTCAGCCATATTGTACAAACTTCGTGCAGGATGCTGATATTTCCTCCATTGAAGCCAGGTCACAGTAAAAAAGACCCGAGCAGCATCGCTCGGATCTCTGCTGAATATAGAACACCTAGAATGCAGGGATAGCAATATCCGCGTAGTTTTTCTCAAAAAAGGCTTTGACCTCTGGACCCGCCATTCGTTTAGCCAGCTTCTGAATTGCTTCAGAATCTTTATTATCCTCTCGGGCTACAAGTGTAATGGCAAAATGCGAATCATCCTTCTCCGTTAACAGTGCGTCCTTCTTCGGGGTCAAGCCGAGCGGGCTCGCATAAGCTGGAGTCATTGCGACCAGGTCTGCATCGTCCATCATACGGGCAAGCATCAGCAGATCGACTTCTTTAAACTTAAAGTTCTTTTTGTTCTCTGTGATGTCCGCTTGTGTAGCGTTAAAGCCCACTCCATCCTTGAGTTTAATCAGACCATTTTGCTCCAGCATCACCAGAGAGCGTCCAATGTTAGAAGGGTCGTTGGCAATCGCAATGACTGCACCTTCAGGCAATTCATCTATGGACTTGTATGTTTTGGAGTACCCTCCATAGATTGCATTGTAGATGGGCTGCACAGGAACGAGATTGGCGTTGTTCGCTTCGTTATACTGCTTCATATAAGGCACGTGCTGGAAAAAGTTCGCGTCCACTTCCTTGTTTGCCAATGCTGTATTAGGCTGCACATTATCAGACAGTACCACAACCTCCAGATTCACACCATCCTCTTTAAGCAGTGGTTTGACAATATCAAGTACATCGGTCATTGGTGGAATCAGTGTGGCTACTTTCAGTGTAACTTCCTGTCCGGCTTGAGATTCCTGCTTTGTGCCTTCAGCCGCAGGTGTTTCTTCTTTTTTGCCGCAGGCAGATACAACCAGCATAACTGCGAGCAGTGTGAGCATTAATTTGGCTTTCATTCATTTGTACCCCTTCTCTTTTATGTGATCTGTAGTCATTACAGGCGGCTGCAGAACCGCATTGCTCTTTCTTAAATCGGTCTTTCTCTCAAACCGATCTTTCTCATGAATCGAAATCCTGTTTTGCTTCTTTCACATCCATCATATAGCTGTGATCCTCAGGATCGCCGATCAAGCCAGCGTGACAGCCTGCTGCCCGTCAATTGGATCATCTGCACCAGAATTATCATAATGACGATTGTAAATATCATAATTTCCGTTTCGAAGCGTTGGTAACCGTAACGAATAGCAAAATCGCCAACCCCGCCGCCTCCAACGATGCCCATGACCGTAGAATAGGAAATAAAGCTGATGGTTGCTGTGGTAAGCCCAAGCACCAGACCTGAACGTGCCTCCACATACAGGAATTTCAAGACAAGCTGTACCGTCGAGGCCCCCATAGATGAGGCCGCTTCAACAACTCCCTTAGGCACATCCAGCAGTGCCTGTTCAACCAGCCGGGCATAATAAGCAATAGCGATAACGGATAAGGGTACCGTTGAAGCTAACGTACCGATGGATGTTCCTACAATCATGCGTGTGAACGGGATCAGGAACACCACCAGCAGCAGAAACGGAAACGAACGTATGATATTCACCAGACTGCCCAATACGACAGTCAAAGCCCGATTCTGATATCGCTGTCCTCTGCGACACAGATACAACAGTGTACCAAGCGGCAGACCAATCAACACAGCAGCTGTGATGGAAATACCTACCATCACAAATGTCTCTCCAATAGCCTGCCAGATTTCATGCTGATATTTCAGCACAGACTCAGGTAACATCATCGTTTTCCTCCTGTTCTTCCAAACGATGTGCATTCGAATCTGTTCCAGCCCGAGTATCATCTTCGAGCAGTGAAGTGAGCATATCCGGCTGCGGAGCAGGAATAAGGCTAACCTCGGATTCAGAAAGAGTACGTACGAGCTGCCCTTTCCTCATAACGGAAATCCGGTGGCATAATCGCCGGGCCACTTCCATTTCATGCGTAACAAGCACAATCGTCACACCCATCGTCTCGTTTACATGACGAAGCACTTCCAGTATTCCACCAGTCGTCTGTGGATCGAGAGAAGAGGTAGGTTCATCACAGAGCAGTACCGCCGGATGACTGGCCAGTGCTCTGGCAATGGCCACACGCTGCTTCTGTCCTCCGCTCAGCTGGGCCGGGTATTGATTCGCCTTCTCTTCCAGCCCAACAAATCGCAGCACCTCCAGTCCTCGTTCGCGCCGCTCTGAACGCGAAGCCCCCGCAAGCTCCAGCGGCATGCTTACATTACCGAGAACTGTTCGGTTGCTGACAAGATTGAAATGCTGAAAGATCATGCCGATGGTTTGGCGTGCCTGACGCAGTGTACGCTCATTCATCCGGGTCAGGTTTTGCCCATTAACGATAACGTCTCCTGTATCAGGCTGCTCCAGACCGTTAAGCATCCGCAGCAAAGTGGACTTGCCCGCCCCACTGGAGCCAATAATGCCATGAATCTCTCCTTGCTTCACTTCGAGAGAAACAGAACGTAACGCCTCATATCCCTGATCCGCACGGGAACCACGCTCTTTGAACCTTTTGCTTATACCATATAATGAAATCATGGAGAGTCCTCCCGTGAATGATCAACCATGGTTCTTCCCAGAACACATGAAGAAAGCCCGCACAGCCGATAACCGGAGCGCGAGCAATCCTGTTCATTTATAATAAAACAACATCACCACCCAGACAAGCTTTAAGGAGAGATTTCTCCTTAAAAACTACTGGCTGGGAAAACCCGGAAACGACCGTTCGCTGATCCGACGTACACTTCATTGCCGATCTGGTTGATCATGCCATTCTTGGCCTCCCGATCCCGATGCTCCGGCGTACCCATTACAACATCATGTACACGTCCGAGCAATGTGCCGTCCCTTTTGTCCATCACTAGTAAATCATCATTCAGAGGAAGCAAAAGTCGATCTCCAATAATCAGATAGCTGCCTTGATTCGTCGTATATTTAGCTGATCCAATCGTTTCCCTCGCGCTCCAGCGCGTCTCCCCGGTTCTGTAATCTACAGCGGCAGGATGTCCGTTCATGATGGTGTACAGCTGATTCCCTTCGACCAACCCCCGCTGCAGCTTCACATCCAGTGTCCACCGAATCTCTCCTGTCCCCGGGTCAAACAAAGATGTTGTAAAATCCTCATAATCACCATATGGGTCTCCTTTATTATTTTCCCGAATCAGTACCATGCCATCATTCAACACCTCTAGTTCCTGGCCCGCACGGACAGAAAATTGTGATAACTTTTTACCTGAAGTCAGATCAAGCAATACCCACTGATGATCCAGCGGCATCCAGCGTTGAAGAGACACCGAGCCAAAAGGATCATACCGATCAATGCCATCAAAATAAGAATTATTCTCGATATGACTCAGCTCCGATGATTGTGCTGCTTCGATCTGCCAAACTATACGTCCAGTCTTGGGGTCGGCCGCAGTGAACTGATCCTTATCCCAATACAGAACATAAGGCTCATCTGCACTTCGATTCAGCAAACGATAACCTGTCGATAACTTTTTGCTCCATAAGCGTTTACCATTTGAACTGTTCAGCACATGAATCCAGCCGTTTGTAGAGCCTTCAGCAGCAGAACGATCTACAATAACCACATCTTGAGCCGCCTTGATTCCTTTCACTACCGATACTTCGTTAGCGGCGTCATTTAGGTGGGTACCGTCACTATGCTTCTTCTGTTCCTCGGGCTTATACTCCCATCGAATCTTCCCATCCTTGAGGCTGATGTGACGCACGCGACCCAGGTATCGCTTACCATCCGTATCATAGCTTGTGAATAACGTAACCGCATCACGCTTCGTATTTACGAACGCTTGAGCAGGACCGAGACCGCTGTGCACCCTCCAGAGCAGTTTGCCTGTATGGCGATCCAGCGCATAGTATGAATCCTCAAAGTGCATACCACTGAACCCTCCGTCATCTCCCTTCATCAGGAGTACATCCTCTGTACCCGCTTGCAAAAAGGTATAGTTCAAATCCCCCTGATTCACCCATTCAGGCTTCCAGGGAAGTGTCTGCGGCAACACGCTGCCAGCGATTTCATGGGTGTAAGAAAATACATCAAAACGGCCATAGCCCCGGTAGTAGGGTTCATCATTCCCCCGATTTGCTGGCTTGTTCCAGCGAACCTCAATCAGCTTGCCCTTTTCATTAAAGGTCAGCAGCAGATGCGCATCCTGGCGCTCATATCTCCAGGTCTGTCCAATCTGCATCGTGTATCCTGTATCCTTCATATTTCTCGAATGTTCCTTCCAATCCGGCTCACCCAACCACTTCACGGCCTGCTTGGAGGTTGTGATCTGGCTCAGCTTGGTATCTGCAAGAAGTTGGAGGAAGGGCAAAGACAACGGCTGTTCTCTCGTAAACCAGCCATCGGTTACAGACGTCTGGTCCGTAATATCGGTTTTCCTGATCCATAGCAGTACATGATGATAATCGGTTTCTTCACTGTGCCAAATGCGCGGAGCGATTGATACGCCGTACCATTCCTTCCATTCTGCCACAATCAGTGCCTGGGTTAGCTTCTTTTGGTTCGAAGGCCAGGTTACTGTACTGTCTGGAGTCAAATAAAGCTTGCTTCCAGCTCGAACGGCGAACGTCTTGGGGGATATCTCCGTCATGCTGCGGCTCTGCTTAATCACATACCAGCCAGGCAGCCAGTAACTGTCCTGCTCCTTGGTTTTAATCTTGATCCATTCGCCCTGAACCGCTGCCAGAGTATACTTTTCCTTCGGGGATGTTCGATATGTAATCTTCATCTGATCGGTTGCAGTGCGGTGATCCTTCGGTCCGCTGAATAACGGCAAGCCGTCTCTCAGTGTTACTTTTTCCCCCTTCTTGTAGGGTACGTTGATATTAGGCTCCGTCATTCCTTTGATGGCAATCGGTTCGATTGAACCCGGGGTCGGGGAATGAGATAACGGTGAGGTAGTCAAAGCAGTACTTGAGACTTGTGTTCGGGCGTTCACCTCGAGCGTCTGTGGTATGGAATCCTGAGCCTGTCCGTTGGTTAACGCTATCCGGGTACCCGTCAGCATCGTTCCGCCCAACAGCAAAGCCGCTATTCCAGTTAGTGCTGTGCATATGTAAAACCATGTTCTGCAATCAGGTACTTTTTTCACGTCCATCCATCCCCCAATAGAAGTTATTTCCATATATAACGTTCTGGCTCTCTAAAAAGTTACTACATGACTTCTCTTGCATTCAGAAGTTTATGATACAGATTTTGGGTTAATATCTTATGGGTATTCCATTAATATGCAACTTTTGGGATAAACAGTCCGTCTAATGACTTGAAAGGAGAATGAACATGAACAAAACAACCTCTACACATCGCTCTTATTGGAAACAAAAAAAATGGAAAATGATGCTGGCCGCCTCGATTTTGACCGCAGGAGCGGCACCTGCTCTGTTCACCCCTTCGGTGGCTGAAGCAGCCGCAACAGTTAAACCCGCAGCTTACATTAACAATATGCCTGCAGAATATGATGTGGTCATCCGCCAAGGTGTCACGTACATTGCACTGACTGAACTGCAATTCCTTGGAGATTATACCTTCGGTTACGATAATAAAAGCAAACAAATCAGTATCACTGCTGGCAGTGACAAATACGTGCTCACACCTGATAGCAAAACGATGAAAAAGAATGGACAAACCGCCTCCTTGTCCTCAGCTCCAATTCTGGTCAAGGGAAAAGCGATGCTTCCGCTCCGTGCCATCGGAGAAACGTTCGGTGCACAAGTACGCTGGAATCAAGCAGCCAAAGAGGCTTATATCTACAATACAAACGCTGCTGTGGTGAAAGATTATAACGGTTCTGATCTGACCGCTGCTCGTGAAGCTGCCATACAACTGCCGCGGTTTTCTGATCTGGGCCAGCCTCGCCTGAAAGTGAAAAATCCGCTAGGGCCAGTTGATTCATCCACTGCTTATATTTTCGAACAAGGACAGAAGGATCGTTTCTTCACGATAGAGGATAGTGATCTGGTCAGCTATTATACGATTACCGATGGGAATGCACTGCTGAAGTGGCAGGCAAATCTGGGTAAACAAGCCGGAACCATTGGCGATCTGTTCTTTGTCAAAGCAAAATCGATTGCCGAAGTAGGAAATCGACCTTCTGTCGCTGGTAAAACACTTGTGTCCTTCAAGTACTCCCTCATGCTGGAGGAAACAGCCTATGAATTGATGGACAAGTCCGGCTCCTTGGATAACGGTTCTGTTGCTCCAGCCAAAGGCAAAATTATTGTTGAAGTACCTGGGGAGAAGAAGTAGTTCCGATATAAGGACACGTTGATCCTCCCAAAAGTAAGAAAGTAACCATTAAAAAACGGGATGAAGCAGTTATTTTACTGCCTCTCCCGTTTTTATGTGTTTCTATAAATTCGGAGGAACCGATGTTTTTTTCATAGGGTGCAATTCCCAACGGAAGGACTCCAGCAACCGTGTCGCTATTTTGCACCAGCTTGAATCAATAGGGCCTCGATTTCCTTAAACCCTTTTGCTTTGGCATGACGGAGGGGAGATACGCCATCGCCATCAGCCAGATTAACATCAGCTCCATGATGAATGAGTAGCTCAATCGTTTCCTGCTGCCGTTCATTGCCATCGTTTAGAATGATTGCCTCCAGCAGTGCTGTCCATCCTAAACGATTCACATGGTTCACATTGACCGAGGTTTGCGTCAGCAGTTCTCGAACCACCTCGACATATCCGTGCTCCGAAGCCGGTATGAGTGCCGTTCCCCCGTAGCGGTTCGTGATAGAAGGGTCTGCTCCTGCCTGAATGGTAAGCTTCAAAATATCCAGATCCCCTTCAGCACCGGCATATAAAAACGGGCTATTTAACATGTCGTCCTGCAGGTTAACGTCTGCTCCTGCTTCAATCAGTTTTTGGGCGGATGCTGTATCATGATTGTACGTCGCAATCATTAAGGCCGTTCTTCCGTTCTGATCTTGAGCCTGAACATTTGCTCCCTCCTGAAGAAGTTTAACAATGCCTTCGGTATCTTTTATCTCTGCTGCCTTTAATAACTGCTCATCCAGTGAAGCCAATATTCTCTCCTCCTTTGAGTCCGTTCTCTCACCAGGCATACAGCCTTGAACGATCAGCATACTACTGATCAGTATGATTAGCAGCCATGATTTGTTCATGTTCATCTGAAAGATTACCTCTCCTTGCTCGGTGAGTGGATTGATCTGATAGTGCTTGCGTTTGGTGCGGTTGTGCACATGTTATCACAAGAGCGCTGCCATTGCCCAGTTCAAAATATCACGCTTTCCAAGCGTATTGCTTTATTAAAAAAAACAAAATAGGGTAAAGCAGCTCTGTTGTCTGCCTTACCCTGTTTTCGAAAGTTGTTTATGATAAAAAGCACTTCTCTTAATACTGTGTGTTTCCTGACTGGCTCGTTTTACCCGAAGCAAAGCCCTTGAATAATGTTGGTACTTTGGAATAGCGGGTGTTCGTGATCTTCCCTTGAGATACACTGCTGTCCGTACGCATAATCGCATCTTTGACATTAGAAATGTTGGAGTTGTCCAGCGTCATGTTAACCGCAAAGGTCGTGCCTCCATTTTGCCGTACCAGCTTGCCGATATCATCCGCTCGGAAATTTTTGATGTTAATGGTGCCAGCCGCATTGATCTGGAACACTTTATCATAGGCTTTATATGCTGCACCGCCAGTAATATTAACGGTGCCTGAGGATTTCAATGTCAGTGCATCCTCGCCTACATCCTCCCATACAACGTTGGAAATATTACAGCTGCCGTAACAATGCACACCGTCCGCTGCTGGTGCACCAATAATAACATTTTTCAACGTAGCTCCTGCCTCCAGCCGGAATACAGGCTTCTGATTTTCCGCTTGAGAACCGTCACCCAATGTAGAGGGATTGGCTACAAACGTTTTTCCCTGCCCATCATAAGTCGTGCCCTTCGGTACCACGATGGTTGAATTGACGACGGTCGGTGCAGCCGCTACAGGCATTACACCAAATACAGAAGCAACGAGACCGGCAGACAACAAGAGCGTCAACATTTTTTTCATCATCAACATCCTCCCTTGATTTGAGTGATTTGTTGAACAAGCCGCTGGCTTGTCTACAGGAACCTTTTTGAGGTACACGGCACACCCCTTGTTCGGAACCTGATTCAATCCTACAAAAAAAGGAAGATTACAGGAATAATCCCTGGATTAGATTTACCAATTTCAGCAGTAATACAGATATGGTCTCAGCTTTTTCCAATTCGCATTTAATTGGCATGTACCGATATTAACTAGCAGTATGCTGTTTTTACCCCTTTTTTCATGAGCGCAAAATAACAGAAAAGACCGTATTGGCTGATTACAGGCAATACGGTCTCATCTCTCAAATCGGTGAAAATCCGGAGGCCATGAGGTCATTCAGCCTCAAGCTCCCGCGCCAAACCGCTGACGATATCCACACTTGCGGCACAGTTCCTCTACAGCCTCCCATTTCGAAAAGCCGTATACCAGATTGTTAGCCCGCTCCCCATCAACGATCTCGGAGAAAGACTGCTCATGAATATTGCCAAGGTTAATGACACCTTCACCATCCAGGCAGCACGGAACGACCGTTCCATCCACCAGCACCGCAGCCTGACTGCGCAGCGCATGGCAGAAGCCTTTCCCGTCATCTTCCGGTGCATCCAGACTTGGCCATTGGAATTCGTGGTCCTGATTCAGATATACATTCGGTGCAATTTTGACACCGCTGCCCGGAACGACCTTTTCCTCAATACGGAAGTCCAGATTGAATTCACGCTCCAGTACTTCAAGTGTTTCCCGATTTCGATTCATCTGGGCATTCGTAAAGTTATCCTGTGTGAGATTCCACAGCCGGAACGAAATAATGACATTATGCTTCACAGCCTCACGAGCGAAAGTCAAAATATTGCGCAAATAACCATCACGATCCGTTGATCCCTCATGTCCGTCAAAGCTGTGCAGGGAGAAATTCATCTGTCTCAATGCAGGTTTGCCCAGCAGTTTATGCTGTGTCTTTGGCAGGAGTGTACCATTGGTTGTAATGTTAACCTTGAATCCCTTCGCATGAGCGGAATCCAGAAGCAGGTCGATTTTGGGATGCAGCAGAGGCTCCCCTTTGACATGCAGGTAAATATGTTTGGTGTGCGGTTTGATCTGATCCAATATATGATTAAACACTTCAGGGTCGATAAAGCCTTTGGCTCTTTTCGTTTGTGGACAAAAGCTGCATGCCAGATTACAGATGCTTGTGATCTCGATATATACTTTCTTGAACGTTTTCAACTCAGGGTCCCCATTCTGCCGGGAGGAAAGTAGAACAGTTCCTGCCCTCATTCGTTATGCGGCCATATGGGCCAATCCCCATTATATCGGGTTAACGAGCGAAGGTAAATCGGTAAACCGCAGCGTTGCCAAAACAAGCGTCAAGTCTCATGCCCTCTTTACATTCTGGACGCATGTGATATATGCTTGGATCATAACTGCATATTTTGCACATCACACTGGGGGAGCCTTACGGCTGAGACGAATATATCATTCGGACCCTTTGAACCTGATCTGGATCATACCAGCGGAGGGAAGTGGAGCGGCTCTTGTGGATAAAGGATTCTCCATTGATTTGGCAGAGTCCATGCTGGTAAAACCTCTATAGCTTCGCTCGTTTCCTCTGGAAATGAGTGGGGCTTTTTTTGTTTTCTCATCGCATGGGCATGGACGAGAATTCGTTAAAGGCCGTATTGCAGGTTCTTCGATGTAATGGTCTGTATGTAAATACCAGCTTGTCTCACCATGCAATTCATTTTAGATCAAGGAGGTAATGACGTTGTCTTATCTTGAGCGTGTGCGTGCACTTAATCCTTTGGTACACAATATTACGAATCTGGTGGTAGCCCCTTTCACTGCCAATGGTCTGCTTGCCCTTGGAGCCTCTCCGTTCATGGCCTATGCTCACGAAGAAGTTGCTGACGTTGCGCGTATCGCTGGCGCAGTTGTGCTCAATATCGGTACGTTAGATGAAAAGGTGGTTCAAGCCATTCGGCTGGCAGGACAGTCCGCTAATGCGCATCATGTACCCGTTGTGCTTGATCCATTCGGTGCCGGGGCAACTGCATATCGCACGGAGACGGTGCAGCAGCTTGTTCGTGACCTTCGGCTGACTGTATTGCGCGGGAACGTTGCCGAGGTTGCTCATGTCATTGGCGTACCCTGGAGTATTAAAGGTGTGGATGCCGGGGAAGGTGAAGAAGACCGCATCAGCATCGCGGAACGGGCTGCACAGCAGCTTGCATGTATTGTTGTTATTACGGGTCAGTACGATATCGTTACGGACGGGTATCAGACGTTTCTCATCAGCAACGGACATGTACTGCTTACGAAGGTCACCGGCGCGGGATGCCTTCTCAGCTCGGTCGTTGGTGCTTTTGCAGCAGTCGCCCGGCCGGGAGATGATTTACTGAACAGCATTGTCGAGGCTGTTGCTTATTACGGTGTTGCAGCCGAACAAGCTGCCGCCCTTACAGCTCAGCAGGGTCCAGGCAGCTTCCAGCTGGAGTTGTTAAACCAGCTTGCGAAGGTGACACCCGAGCTCGTATCAGAACATTCACTGATCCGTCAGATTCGCGGAGGTGCAAGATGAATATAGCCCAGGCTTTGACAATAGCAGGTGCCGATAATGGCGGTGGTGCAGGTATCCAGGCAGATCTCAAAACCTTTCAGGAGCTTGGAGTATACGGAATGACGGTGATCACAGCCATTGCGGCACAGAACACAACAGGTGTCCAAGGTGTATTCCCCATCAGTTACGCCGGCATTGCCCAGCAGCTTGATTCGACGGGAGCAGACTTTGAACCACATGCAGTCAAAACCGGCATGCTGTATAGTGCGGAGATTATTCGTCTCGTTGCAAGCAAATGGCGGCAATACGGCTGGTCCAATCTGGTCATTGATCCGGTAATGGTAGCCAAAGGCGGAGCACCGCTGCTCCAGCAGGAGGCCGTACAAGCTCTCATTGAGGAGCTTTTGCCTCATGCCTTGATTACCACGCCCAATATTCCCGAAGCGGAGCTGCTTACAGGCATGAGCATTAGCAGTCTGAGCGAACGTGAAGAAGCCGCAAAGCAATTAGTGCAGATGGGCACAGCATATGCCTTGATCAAAGGGGGACATGACGCGGGAAGCGGCATGATTGTGGATGTTCTGTATGACGGGCAGTCCTTTCATTATCTGGAGAATAATCGGGTAAACACACGGCATACCCACGGTACAGGCTGCACGTTCTCTGCTGCCATTACGGCCGAACTGGCCAAGGGTTCGACTGTTGTGGCTGCCGTTACAACCGCGCGAGCGTTTATCCAGGCAGCCATCGAAGATGAGCTGGGAATCGGGGCCGGGCACGGACCGACGAATCACTTTGCGTACCAGCGCAGACAGCGGGGTGAGCGCTAATGCGGGCATGGGATGCAGAGACGGTGCGCCGCGCGCTGCGGCTGTATTTGGTAATGGGCAGCGTCAATACGACGCGTGACCCGGTGGAGGTGCTGCGCCAGGCGATTGCTGGCGGCATTACGATGCTCCAGTTCCGCGAGAAGGGAACTGGAGCATTGGCAGGCGAAGCCCGCACAGCGCTTGCGCTGCGGCTTCGCGAGGTGTGCAGCCAGCACGGGATACCGTTCATCGTGAACGATGATATGGAGCTGGCTGTGCAGGTGGAGGCCGACGGCGTTCATGTCGGCCAGGGCGATGCGGACGCGGCGCTGGTGCGCGCCCGCATTGGCGAAGGGCGGATGCTTGGCGTATCCGCCCACTCCGCCCTTGAAGCCCGCCGTGCCGTGCAGGCGGGCGCAAGCTATCTTGGCGTCGGGCCGATGTACCCGACGCGCTCCAAAGCGGATGCCCACGCTGTGCTGGGCCCCGCCGGGGTTGCGGAACTGCGCGCCGCAGGCATCGCAGTTCCGGTGGTTGGTATCGGCGGCATTGCGCCCGATACCGCGGCCGCCGTGATGGCGGCTGGAGCCGACGGCGTAGCCGTCATCTCCGCCATCGCGGGTGCGGCCGATGTGCGCGCAGCGGCTGCACAGCTCGCTGCGATCACGCTTGGGGAGCAGGCATAGCCGCGCTCCCCACACACCCACAAACCAGGATGCAGCTGTGGTGTGCTGCATCCTTAACCTTTCAGCATCAGCCATCTAAACGATGAATCTTTTCTGTTCTTGTACTTCATATATAATTACTCTCAAGTACTTCATATGTAATCCCCCATAGATTACTCACCTCCGAAAAATACATGTTGACTCTCACGTAACGTGACACTGTACAATTCAGGTTGTAAGGAGGTCTTACTCATGGCCATGAAGGTTAAGGAAGTCTCCGAACTGGCTTCCATCAGTGTGCGCACACTGCATCACTATGACGAGATCGGGCTGCTTGTCCCGGACGAGATTACCGCTGCCGGATATCGCATGTATTCCGACGCCAATCTGGAACGGTTGCAGCAGATTTTATTTTTCAAAGAGCTAGGCTTCTCCCTGAAAGAAATTAAAAATATTATAGATGACCCGACCTTCAGCGCAGAGGAAGCACTGCATATGCACAAGCTCATTCTGCTCGAAAAACGTCAGCGTCTGGACCAAATGATTGCAACCATTGATAAAACCGTATTACACCTGAGAGGAGAAATTAAGATGACTGCCAAAGAGCAATTCCAAGGCTTCGATTTCAGCCATAACCCTTACGAAAAAGAGGCGCGCGAACGCTGGGGGGATCACGCCGTGAATGAGGCCAATCAGAAATTACAGCAGCAGCCTGCGGACAAACAGAAAGAACTGGCTAATCAGATGAACGATATTTTTGCACGCTTGGCAGCACTTCGCCACACAGCGCCTGATTCCGCAGCAGCCCAGGCCGAGATCAAGCAATGGTATATGTATTTGAATCAGATTGGAAACTACACTCCAGCTGCCTTCAAAGGGCTTGGTCAAATGTACGTAGAAGATGAACGCTTCACCCGAAATATGGATCAGTTTGGCGAAGGACTGGCACAGTTTATGTGCCAAGCGATGGCCGTATTTGCCGACCGCAACGAATAGCTTCCAAGGACATACCGCACTCCTGCTCCATACTCTAAGAGGTAAACCTGCTGCGACCACGACATGCAGTTTCATCTTCCCATTCAGAACCCCTGCCCTCGCATCAAAAAAGGACGTACGCCCCTGGCGTAACGTCCTAATCCTTTTAGAAGCTAAACGTATTACGGCCGCAATGTGATCCCTTCTGATGGGACTCACTCCGAATACTTTTTAATATCTTCTTGGTGAATCTTGATCTATGCTTCCACTTCCGAATTCAACCTGGCCTATTTTTTAAGCTCTAGGTGCTTGATCCGAGGTTGACGCTTCTGAAGCCATGCTTGTTTTCGCCATCCGGCCTGGAATCTGCCATGCGGAGACGATAGCCAGAACGACAAACAACAGATCGATGGGCTCACTGAAATATTCCGTGAATGTTTCTGCAAATGCACTGATCATTTCTCCGTTAAACACCAGATTCATCATACTCATATCCGTGTACAACTGAGCTGTAAAATATACAACCGTCAAATATTTGCCGAGCAAAATACCGATGAGTGAGAAAACTACAGCAATAATTTTGTGTACCGTCGCAATTTGCTTATTGGAGAACAGCACTACGGCGTAACCGCACAGCACTCCCACCAATATGGCAATAAGTCCAACCTCATACTCCGTCATAGCCGCAACCGCAGCCCATACCACACCTCCAAGTATGGCAGCAATCAAACCGCCGATAATCGGCATCCCAATTTTAACTCCTTGCTTTTCTTCCACGATGTCTTTCCCTCCTGAGTCATGCTAATACTATTTTTCCAGAATTCACCTTTACTATAAAACCACATAAAGCTTCAAATTTCAACAACTTTCTACTTTCTTCTACCCATATTCAGTCTTATCTGAAAATGTCATCTCATCTAATGCTCATATTTTCACTGCTGATCTAACAAAAAAACATCCCTTCTACAGCCTGATTTCACTGTAAAAGAGATGTCTATCTCCCCTTGTCTTGACCTAGAGGATCAATATATTTAATTATACCTGAGCTTCTCGGGAAGGCTGTATAACAGCCGAAATCTGCTCCAAAATAGCATCCAGCGAAGCCGGATCATGCACGTCATATTCATCAATGTTCAGCCGCAGCACAGGGCACGCCGTAAACTGGTTAATCCACACCGAATAGCGTTCATGCATATGCTCCCAATATGAACGGTCCGTCTGAATTTCCATCTCACGTCCACGTTCCGTAATCCGGTTCAGAATGGAAGGCAGACTGCCTTCCAGATAAATGAGCACATCCGGGTGTGGAAAATAAGGCGTCATCACCATCGCTTCAAACAAGCTGCTGTAAGTTTCAAAATCAGTAGCCGACATCGTTCCCTGATCCGCATGCATTTGTGCAAAAATGCCCGTATCCTCATAGATAGAACGATCCTGTACAAAGCCGCCACCCATTTCAAAAATTTTCTTCTGCTCTTTAAAGCGTTCTGCTAGGAAGTAAATTTGCAGATGAAAGCTCCAGCGTTCAAAATCATGATAAAACTTTTCCAGATACGGATTGTGATCAACCTGCTCCAGAGATGTTTTGAAATTCAAACGCTCTGCGAGCGCAGCCGTTAACGTTGATTTACCCACACCTACTGTTCCTGCTACTGTAATCAATGCATTCGCTGGAATGCCATAGTTATTCATATCATAAGCTCCTTTACCTGATTAACGATCTGCCTGAAATGCTCAGGATGCTGTACGAAGTCAAGCTGCTCCGCATTAATTTTAAGAATAACCGGCGGATTTTCCCCTTTTGCCAAATCATCCATGCCTGTCTTGTAATCAGCGATCAACTGCTTCATATAAGCCGGGTCCATATTCTGCTCAAACGAACGCCCACGCTTGTTAATCCGGTACATCAGCGTATCCAGCTCGGCTTCAATGTAGATCACCAGATTCGGCTTGGGCAGGTCATCCGTTAACAGATGATAGATTTGACGATATTTGTCCCGCTTTGTTCCTTTTAAAGTGCGTTCAGCAAAGATCATATTTTTGTAAATATGATAATCCGATATAACCGGGCTGTTCTGCTGAATATAATGTACGCCCGTGTCCTCCAGCTGTTTAAATCGGTTGCACAGAAAAAACATTTCTAGTTGAAAGCTCCACTCGTCGATATTTTGATAAAAGGAGGCCAAAAATGGATTCTCCTCAACAATTTCTTTAACCAAAGGAAGGTTCAATTCCTGGGAAAGCATCGTAGCTAACGTTGTTTTCCCCGCTCCAATCGGACCTTCAACGGCAATAAACGGGGCTGATCTCATGGTGTTACTGTTCCTCCTCGTACATATGCGTGTTCCGTTTTTATATAGACCCCACCTATTGTATCACAGCTTGGTCCAAGGAAAGAGCAGTATTTTATGTATATAAGAAGTCCAAACGGAAAGACATGTCCTGTATCGTCGTATCATACACAACATAAAGTGAAAATTTTCTCAATGCTACACATCATAAAAAATAAAAACCACCACCGAATATCATCGGCAGTGGTTCTTTGCTTGGCGGCGTCCTACTCTCCCAGGACCCTGCGGTCCAAGTACCATCGGCGCTAGAGGGCTTAACGGTCGTGTTCGGGATGGGTACGTGTGGAA
>NZ_JACHKG010000019.1:0-124980 GCF_014203995.1 Paenibacillus sp. JGP012
CATGATACTTTAATTATAAGCGAAAAAGGTACAGTCTCCACAATTTTCTTGAGAGCTGTACCTTTAACATGGAATGGACTTTTTCAGTGGCCTCGGCTCCGACAGGGGTCTCTTTTTTCATGCTGAAGTGAGTGTGATGAGAAGAAGAAAATAGAGGGATAAAAAGGAGGAAAAGTGCTTTATCCTGTCAGAGTAAATTGAAACAACACAAAAACGTACCTTGGCCTGATGAAATCAGAGCTTTAGTACGTTATTTTGATCGTGATATAAGCACTTTTTAAAAATACCCCAGCATCTCCTTGGCTTCTCTGGACATCAGCTGTGGAGACCATTGTGGCTCCCATACTACCTGTACGTCAATATCGGATATATCGGTGTTTTCTTGTAAAACCCATTTCACCGCACCAACGATCGTATCATGAAGCGGACAGCCTGGTGTAGTCAGCGTCATACGTACCTGAATACGTTCAGGTTCTTCTTTCACTTCATAAACTAGGCCAAGGTCAACAATGTTGACGCCAAGCTCAGGATCATAGACTTCTTTTAAATAGTTAAGCAGTTCCGAGGTTTGTTGCATCTTGTTCACTCTCCATTCCATGTTGTTATCGTCTGAACACCAAAGCGATATTCCAGATATACAGAATCGAAACGATAGACAGCAACGTCCCGCCAATCATCATGACTTCCGCGAGATTAATCAGAATGCCGCTGACTAACAGAAGGCTGAAAGACGCCATCGCGAGCATGCCATGTTTGATCTTTTTTTCACGTAATATGCCAGCCATAAGCGGAGTTCCGGGCCGTCCGGCAAGCTTGCCATATTTGTGGGTCCACCATAGGAAGGGAACAATTTTGGAAGCATAGCCGAGTATAGTCAGGGACACCCAGCCTCCAAGATATACCCAGCCGGTGAGCAGAACAACACGTGAGTCAAGCAGCAGCTCTGTGCTCTGGGCACTATAAATTAACAGCGCAATTGCATATGCAGTCAAAGCTCGGCTTACATAAACAGTCCAGCGAATGCCGGGGCCGGGATTGCTTTTGTGGCGTTTCTCCTGAATCTGCTCCAGGTGGGCTGCATAACAGATCAGTGCTCCGGTTATAAGCAAAAGCGCGAACCAGAGCAGGCTGCCCTGGATACCTGTTAGAAATGCAATGGCACCTATAATAACAGCAGCATTCCAGAGGGCTATAACCGCCTTTTGCAAACGGGTGGGGATGTCATGAGAGAGATAGAACATGGGCAGCATCTTGTAGCTGAACCCGGTAATCAGCATGCCAAACCAGCCGAGAGTACCTATCCAGATATGAGCGCCAAACAATCGTTCATGCAGACCGTTCCAGTCGCCAAAAGCAAAATCAAGTCCCATCAGCAAGCCCGATAATCCGGTAAGCACTAGATATAGACAGGCACAGGCTGCACTGATCGTCACCGGGTTCCATTTCGAAGCTCGAAAGAGGGTGACAGTCATATTCCAGCCAAAGAGCAGAATACCGGATAAAGCAAGTGTGGCCGAACCTGCAATCCAGATCACATCTGCGCTAATAAAGCCAATCAACATGCCTGCAGCACCGATGCTGAACAAGAAATAGTGGCAGTAACCAAGCACTTTACTGTAAATATTCGTTTGCAAAATGACATGGATCAACTGATAGACAGCACCCATCGCCAGCATGGTGGCCCACCCGAGCACAAACAGATGAGCGTGAAACCAGCCTTCAGGTCCTCTTAATTCATCACCAAGCCAGCCAGTCAGTGATAGCAGAGAAAATACATGATACATGATAAAGCCAGCAATGCCTGTGATGATAAAAAGAAACGGCAGCCTGGACATGGCTTTCGCCTCCTTATCCTTTTTCGATGCTGACTTTGGCTGTTCCATCCGTTTGCTCCTGTACCGTGTATCGACAACCGAGCTGATTCAATTCCTCAATTAAAAATACAGGCACACGGTCATTGTGAATCAATACAATTTCTCCTGGTTTGCAGCGTTTGAGAGCGGCTAATGTGCGCATCATCGGCTGAGGCGGCTCCAGTCCGCGATTGTCCAGAACGATGGTCGGCTCTTTCAGTTCCTGTGTTATAGCCTCCTCTGGCAAAACCTCGGATTTCGAAGGTTCAGTTATCGCTGGAGGTTGCCCTTCACAGGAAGGTATGACATTCTCTGAAGCCAAGCCCTCAATCGACGAGGAATCTAATTTGTTCCGAGCCAGCGTACTGGATTGAACCGCCGCAGAGATTTTCCCTGCAGCGGTTTTGTTTTTTTTGTGCACAAACGTGGTCACCCAATGATTGGATTCAAGACGCTCTGATGTACTGGAGTATCCTTTCATTTTCAGAATGCCAAGCAGTGGAGTTGGCTTGAATGGCGCATGCAGGACGAATACGTCTTCGTGCTTCAGTTCTTTGACGGTATCCATAATGAGCTGGAAAGGTTCTAACTTTTTGCTCAGGTGAGGACGAACGTCCAGTGCCACAATGTTAACGACAGTTTCAGGCATTGATCTTCACATCCGATTCGGTGCTGACTGTTGTGGCGGTGCTCGTCTGCTGAATCAGCTTGACCGAAGATTCATATAAAGCAGCCATGCCACCGTACAGGGCATAGAAGAATGAGTCGGGTGCATCAAGGGAGAAAGAGAGATAGGATTTGGGGCCCATCTCAAGCACACGCTCAAACAATCTCGCACTTTCATAGGCATAAAAGCAGAAATGAGTAAATTCAAACACGGGCATTTTCTCGTAAATCGTAATGATCTCTTGTGCATAGGTTGCCTGCTCACGCTGAGCAATCTGAATCATGGATGCAGCATCTTCGAGTCCCAGCGTAAGACGCAGTGTAGTCTCGTTTATGATTTCAACATGCGCCATTTCCGTTCAACTCCAATCTATCGTTTCGTGATTTTGACTTGAAACGTTATAGGACCTTGTTCGATATATTCCCATTCAAAACCGTCGGGATGTGTCGATTGAAACTGGAAGCGGAGTGGTTTTGGATCGTGATCGTTCACTAGCAGCATCGCTTCCTCCGGCTGAAGGGCTTCGAACGTTTCAAAGATGATTTTATGTTTCAGATGAGGCGGATACTCTGTCGCATTAATGGCTGCAACATATGTGTTCATGGGTCATTCCTCCAAATTGGGATTAGTTGTGGTGTTGCAACTTGATTATAGAAAAGCAGACAGGAGGGCTGTGTGAGCCTGCTCACACCTTTATTTTTGTCATAATCTCGCCTTATTTAAGCTGGAATCCTGTTCGGAAAAGGGCTCTGGAGCATTCATAAATATGCAACTGTGCGTTATGTTTCAGTTCTTGTGATATTTTGCACAGTTAGCAGAGCCGGGCATCATTATGCTTAGCCCATGATTGACAGTGCATGTAAGGAAGCGAGTGTTTTCCTTCAGCCGATGTCATGAAAGCACCCGAGAGAGAGGAGGTACGTGTATGGAATCAAAGTTATTAGACCCGTTTGGACGTGTGCATGATTACTTGCGAATATCGGTTACAGACCGTTGCAATCTGCGGTGTGTGTATTGCATGCCGGAAGAAGGAATGCAGTTTGAACCAACAGAACGCATCCTGTCCTATGAAGAAATTACATCGATTGTCCAGGCACTTGCTCCGCTGGGCATACGGAAGCTGCGATTGACTGGCGGAGAACCTCTGGTTCGCAAGGGGCTGGATCAATTGGTTGCCATGCTATCCGCTATTCCGGGGATTGAAGACATTGCATTGACAACCAATGGCATATTTTTGGCACCTCATGCCGAGATGCTGAAGGCTGCAGGTTTGACACGCGTTAACATTAGTCTCGATTCGCTCAAACCGGAGCGATTTGCGCGTATTACACGGGGCGGGAAGGTACATCGTGTGCTGGAGGGCATTGAAGCCAGTCAAAGGGCTGGATTCAAGCCAATCAAGCTAAACGTTGTACTGATGAAGGGTATAAATGACGATGAGGTAGAGGATTTTCTACGCATGACGCTGGAGAACCCGATTGATATTCGTTTTATTGAATACATGCCCATCGGAAATAGTGGAACCGGTTGGAAGTCGAGTTATTTGCCGCTAGAACATGTGCTGAAGACTTGCGGAACCAAGTGGAACTACGAAAGCCGCGATGTGTATGGCAATGGCCCAGCGGACAGTTATCGGATTGTTGGGGCCGCTGGAACGTTCGGGCTGATTCGTCCGGTCAGCAGTCATTTCTGCGGCAGTTGCAACAGACTCCGGTTGACTGCCGACGGCAACATTAAGCCGTGTCTGTACTGGTCGGATGAGTATAATGTTCGTCCGCTCGTCGGTAATGACAAGGCGGTGCAGGATTTGTTTTATAAGGCGCTCGGCACCAAACCCGAAACTCATGACATGGTAAAAGCCTTGAAAGGGCAGCAGATTAACGGAACACCTACGCTGCGGCATATGTCGCAGATTGGAGGATAGGAAGTGCGAAATCGTTTCAACAGGTCACTATTGTGGGAGGACAACAATGAGCAGCGAAAGCATGCCCTGGATGGGCAAACTGAAGTATTTTGCTAAACGTGAGAAAAACGCAGAAGGCTGGAGTGAAATGTCCCCGGTTAACCGGGATTGGGAAGATGTGTATCGGCGTCGTTGGCAGCATGATAAAGTGGTGCGTTCTACACACGGTGTGAACTGCACGGGTTCGTGCAGCTGGCAGATTTATGTCAAGGATGGCATCGTGACATGGGAAACACAGGCGACGGACTATCCATCCACCGGACCGGATATGCCTGATTTTGAACCACGTGGATGTCCGCGCGGGGCAAGCTTCTCATGGTATCTACATAGTCCACTGCGTGTAAAACACCCTTACGTGCGTGGGGCGTTACTGGAAATGTGGCGTGACGCTTTAAAAACACATGGCGATCCTGTTCGTGCGTGGTCAAGTATTGCGAATGATCCCGTCAAAGTGAAACGATACAAGTCGGTACGCGGTAAAGGTGGATTGGTTCGTGCGTCATGGGGGGAAGTGACAGAGATTATTGCTGCTTCCATGATTCATACGATCAAAGATTACGGTCCTGATCGGATCATTGGTTTCTCCCCAATTCCAGCGATGTCCATGGTCAGCTACGCAGCTGGTTCCCGTTTCTTGTCTCTCGTGGGTTCACCACTGCTTAGTTTCTACGACTGGTACGCGGATCTGCCGCCGGCATCCCCGCAAATCTGGGGGGATCAGACGGACGTGCCGGAAAGTAGTGACTGGTATAACTCAGGATACATTTTGGTTTGGGGTTCCAACCTGCCGATGACCCGTACGCCGGATGCTCACTTCCTTGCTGAAGCACGTTACAAGGGAACAAAAGTCGTTTCCATCAGCCCCGATTATGCAGAATATGTGAAGTTTGCTGACACTTGGATGTCCGTAAAACAGGGTACAGATGGTGCACTTGCCATGGCCATGGGACACACCATCCTGAAGGAATTTTATCTGGAACGTCCTACAGATTACTTCATGTCCTACGCGAAACAGTATACGGACTTCCCGAATTTGTTGATTGTGGAAGAGAAGGATGGCGTAAACGTTGCAGGCCGCTTCTTGCTAGGGGAAGACCTTGGCATCGAGGGCAACAATATGGCATGGAAAACCCTTGTATATGACGAAAATACGGGAACTTATGCGATTCCAAAAGGCAGTATGGGCTTCCGCTGGGGTGAAGAAGGTACGTGGAATCTCAAAATGGAACAAGTGGATACCGGTGAGCCGATTGATCCAAGACTGTCGATGCTCGGTGTGCATCATGATCTCGTAACCTTGCAACTGCCTTACTTCGATGACGAAGGAAGTCATGTGATGGAACGGCAAATCCCGGTGCGCCGCATCTGGGTTGATGATCGCTGGATTACGGTTACTTCAGTATACGATCTCGTGCTGGCGAAGTACGGGGTAGATCGTGAAATGACTCGTTCAGCAGACTCTACTGAAATCGTTGCAGGAGTCGTTCTGGAAGCGGAAGAGGATAAACCCTTTACACCTGCTTGGCAGGAGAAAATTACCCGGGTTGATCGTGATACCGTCGTTCAGATCGCACGTGAGTTTGCACAAAATGCGGTGGATACACAAGGTCGTTCTATGATTATTATGGGGGCTGGCATCAACCACTGGTACAACTCTGATGTTATCTATCGTGCCATTATCAACCTGCTTCTGATGACGGGTTGCCAGGGGGTTAACGGTGGAGGCTGGGCTCACTATGTCGGTCAGGAGAAACTGCGTCCGGCCGAAGGCTGGCAGACGATTGCATTTGCACGTGACTGGAGCGGACCTGCGCGTCTGCAGAACGGAACATCCTTCTTCTATTTTGCAACAGATCAATGGAGATATGAGGAGACCCCAGTCGGAGAACTGACCTCAGCACTTGAGGGCGATCCGCGGTTCCAGCACGTTGCCGACTATAATGTCATGGCTGCGCGCATGGGCTGGCTTCCATCCTATCCGCAATTCAACCGCAACTCGATTGATTTGCATCAGGATGCACTGAATGCGGGGGCAACGACAACAGAAGAGATCGGAGCCTATGTGGCATCTGAACTGCAAAATAAAAATCTGAAATTTTCGATTGAACAGCCGGACGATCCGGCGAACTTCCCGCGTGTGCTGTTTGTATGGAGAGCCAACTTGATCTCAAGCTCGGGCAAAGGACATGAATATTTCCTCAAGCACTTGCTTGGTGCTACGAACGGATTGCTGAATGACGATGATCTCGGACTTCGTCCAGAGCATGTGGAGTGGGTGGATGATGCACCGGAAGGCAAGCTGGATCTCATGGTCAATATGGACTTCCGCATGGCAGGTACAGCCATGTATTCCGATATCGTTCTTCCGGCAGCAACATGGTATGAAAAAAGCGATTTGAGCAGTACGGATATGCACCCGTTTGTGCACCCGTTCAACCCGGCGGTTGCTACGCAGTGGGAATCCCGTTCAGACTGGGATACATTCAAGGAGATTGCGCGTGTGTTCTCCGAAATGGCTGCACAGCAGTTCGATGGACCACAGAAGGAGATTTTGGCTACACCGCTGCTGCATGATTCACCAGATGAACTCGCTCAGCCGTATGGAGAGATTAAAGACTGGAGCGCAGGAGAATGCGAAGTGATTCCGGGCAAAACGATGCCGCATATTCAGGTGGTTGAACGTGATTATGCTGCGGTCTACAACAAAATGATCAGTCTCGGGCCGAATGTGAAGGATAAGCCGATCGGTACGAAGGGCATCTCTTGGTCTGCAACGGAGGAATACGAGAAACTGAAAGGCATTTTGGGTGTGAATCGCAAAGATGGCATTGGACAAGGATGTCCCGATCTGAGTTCAGATCGTAATGTCGCTGAAGCCATTTTGACGCTATCCACCACCACAAACGGCAAGATGGCTGTACGTGCATGGGAGTCACTTGAGAAGAAAACGGCACTGCATCTAAAGGATCTCGCAGAAGAACGCTCGGAGGAATGTTTCACCTTCGATGAGATTACGTCGAAACCGAAAACAGTGATCACGTCACCTGCATTCAGCGGATCGGAAAAAGGCGGACGGCGGTATTCACCGTTTACAACCAACGTGGAACGTTTGATTCCATGGCGTACGCTGACAGGCAGACAACAGTTCTATATCGACCATGCGATGCTGCGTGAGTTTGGCGAGACACTGGCGACCTTCAAACCGATTCTGAAACATACACCGTTCCATCCAAACAGTAAACGTCCGATCGAGGGCGGCAAGGAAATCGTGCTGAACTATATGACACCGCATAACAAATGGTCTATCCACAGTATGTACTATGATGCACAGCCGATGTTGACTTTGTTCCGGGGGGGCCCAACGATCTGGATGAACCACGAAGATGCTGAGGACGCGGGTCTGGTGGATAACGACTGGATCGAATGTTTCAACCGCAACGGGGTTGTTGTGGCGAGGGCGGTCGTCACACACCGTATTCCGCGCGGAGTAGCGTTTATGTATCACGCTCAGGATCGTCATATTAATGTTCCGGGTACGAAAATTTCACAGACTCGCGGCGGTACGCATAACAGTCCGACCCGTATTCATGTGAAACCAACCCATATGATCGGCGGGTACGCCCAGTTAAGTTATGGTTTCAACTATTATGGCCCGACAGGCAACCAGCGTGACCTGAACGTCATCATTAGAAAACTGCAGGAGGTGGATTGGCTTGAAGATTAAAGCACAAGTCAGTATGGTCATGAACCTGGACAAATGTATCGGATGCCATACATGCAGCGTTACATGCAAAAACACCTGGACGAATCGTCCAGGTGCAGAGTACATGTATTTTAACAATGTCGAAACAAAACCAGGTGTTGGTTATCCGAAACAATGGGAGGATCAGGAGCGTTATCGCGGCGGCTGGGAGATGAAAAATGGCAAGCTGGAGCTGAAATCCGGTACACGGGCAAGACGTTTGCTGAACATTTTTCACAACCCGGATCAACCAACGATTGACGATTACTATGAGCCGTGGACTTATGATTACGAAAAACTGACCAACAGTCCGGAGAAGAAACACCAGCCTGTTGCAAGACCGAAATCCCAGATTACCGGAGAGTACATGAATCTGGAATGGGGTCCAAACTGGGAAGATGACCTCGCGGGTGCTCATGTCACGGGGATGGAAGACCCAAACATGAAAGGTGTCGAGGAATCGATCAAAATGGATTTTGAACAGGTATTTATGATGTACCTGCCGCGGATCTGTGAACACTGTTTGAACCCGTCCTGTGTGTCCTCTTGTCCATCAGGAGCGATGTACAAACGCGAAGAGGACGGCATCGTGCTTGTTGACCAGAATGCTTGTCGTGCATGGAGATTCTGTGTATCGAGCTGCCCATACAAAAAAGTATATTTCAACTGGCAGACAAACAAAGCCGAGAAATGTACGCTTTGCTTCCCGCGGATTGAAGCGGGTTTGCCAACGATCTGTTCCGAAACTTGCGTGGGCCGTATCCGTTATATCGGTCTGATGCTCTATGATGCAGATCGCATTGAAGCGGCAGCTTCAGTGGAAAATGAAAAGGATCTGTATGAGTCCCAAATGGATGTATTCCTTGATCCGAATGATCCTGAAGTCATCCGTGAAGCACGTGCAGCAGGCATTCCGGAGGACTGGATTATTGCAGCACAGCAGTCCCCGATCTACAAAATGGTGATTGACTGGAAGATCGCATTGCCACTTCACCCTGAATACCGCACGATGCCGATGGTATGGTATATTCCGCCGCTGAGCCCAATCACCAACCGGGTAGAAGGCCAAGGAAGTTCGCTGGAAGCGAGCGATATTTTCCCGGCCATTGATAACATGCGTATTCCGGTTGAATATCTCGCGAACCTGTTGACTGCCGGAGATACAGGGCGCATTCGTGAAGTGTTGCGCAAAATGGCTGTAATGCGGATTCATATGCGCAACCAGCAGACCGGCAAAACGAGTGAGTCCGACTTGCTGGATAGGGTAGGCATGAGTGCGCAGGAAGTGGAAGATATGTATCGTCTGCTCGCTATAGCGAAATACGATGATCGCTTTGTAATCCCGCCAGCTCACCGTGAGGAAGTGGCGGATCTCTTCAGTGAACAAGGCAGCTGCGGTCTTGACTTTGCAGGCGGCCCTGGTTCTTGCGGCGTATTCTCATAGGAGAGGAGACAACAACGATGACCATTGATATCGATCCAGAACCAATCGTGAAGCCGGGGTATGACACGGAAACAAGACGAATGGTCTGCAAACTGATCTCCTATCTGCTGCAATATCCGGATACCGAGTGGAGAGCGGGATTACAAGGCGTACAGGAAGCTGTTCTTTCGATCGCTGATGAAGAAGTGAAGCAGACCGTGTTAACCTTCACCAGAGATGCACAGGCTGTCGATGCCATTCGGTGGCAGGACGCTTATGTTCGTTCGTTTGACTTTGATAAAAAATCAAATCTCTATCTCACTTATGCTCTGCATGGGGATGAGCGGGATCGCGGGCCGGCCCTGATTGATTTGAAGCGCAGATATGAAGCGGCTGGTTTCTATATGGAAGCCAGCGAGCTCCCGGATTATTTGCCTATGGTGCTTGAATTCATTGCCGAGGCTCCGGAGAAAGATGCCATCGGAGTTCTGGACAGTTGCCATAAAGCGCTGGTGTCGATGACCGAAAGCATTGCAGGACAAAACAGTCCATACGGTCCACTCCTTAAGCTGATGTTACAGGTGATGCCCGAGCCGTCTGTTTCGGACATACCTGAACCAAGCAAAGAAGAACAGAGACAACCTCTCGGCGGTCTGAATGAGATCGTTGAGCTGATGAGGAGGGGCAGTCGGTGAGTACACTGGAATTCATGTTATGGGGTGCTCTCCCGTATATGGTCATTGTGTTTTGTATCACAGCGACCATCTGGAGATATGTAACCAATCCGTTTAGCTGGACGTCGAAATCTAGTGAGATGCTGGAGAAACGGATGCTGCGATGGGGAAGCTTACTCTTCCACATCGGCATTTTCGCCGTGATTTGCGGACATATTGCGGGATTGCTTGTACCGATCGAATTTTACCACTGGATCGGTCTGAGTGACGAAGCCTATCATATGGGCGCTGTGTTCGGCGGGTTACCGGCAGGAATTATTGCATTTGCCGGTTTGGTTATTTTGTTGGTACGCCGCTATACGGCTCGTAGAGTGCGCGCAACAAGCAGCGTTGGGGATTGGCTAGCCCTTGCCATGTTGGTCATTGTTATTGTGACTGGTATTTTGGCAACTTCAGCCAATGCGCTAAACCACAGTGGGTTTGATTATCGTACGACGATTAATCCATGGCTGCGTGGGCTTCTGGTCTTCCAGCCTGATCCGGCCCTGATGCAAACTGTGCCAATGAACTTTAAAGTTCATATTCTGCTTACATTTGTGTTGTACTGTGTGTTCCCATTCACACGTCTCGTTCACATGCTGAGTATGCCCCTCGGATATCTCAGACGTAGCTATGTGCTCTATAGAAGAAGAGATGGAGCAGTGTATCCGAATCAGGAACAACAAAAGGAAAGGGCGATGTAAATGCAGCAACAAGGTAAAGTTCAACTGCCCTTGCAAACCGCAAGTTTGATTCTCGGTTTCATGGTATGGGTGATTCTGTCGTCACTTATGCCTTTCATTAAAGAAGATATCGTGCTTACGTCATCACAGCTGGCTTGGGCAACGGCGATTCCGGTATTGATCGGTTCGGTTGCCCGTGTTCCGATTGGGTATTGGACGAACCGATACGGGGCACGTAACATTTTCATGATCAGCTTTGTGTTGTTACTGGCTCCGGTATGGTGGGTAAGCCGTGCAACATCTTTCAGTGATCTGATTATTGGGGGATTTTTCCTCGGGATCGGAGGGGCTGTATTCTCGGTCGGAGTAACCTCACTGCCGAAGTATTATCCGAAAGAGCGCCACGGTTTCGTGAACGGGATCTATGGTATTGGTAACCTGGGTACGGCACTTTCGGCATTTGGGGCCCCTTTGGTTGCTGCTCAAGTGGGTTGGTCCAAAACCGTATTATTTTACAGTATTCTTCTAATTGGTATGGCGGCACTGAATTTTGCGCTGGGAGATAAAAAAGAAACACGTGTCACCCTTCCTCTGATGCAGCAGCTAAAAGATGTATCTCGGAATAACAAGCTGTGGCTATTGTGTTTGTTTTACTTCCTGACATTCGGTTCATTCGTGGCATTCACCGTCTACTTGCCGAACTTCCTCGTAACCAATTTCCATATGGATAAGGTTGATGCCGGACTTCGCACCGCAGGATTTATTCTGGTCGCAACAATCATGCGTCCGGTTGGCGGATGGCTGGGTGACAGATTTAATCCGTTTAAAATATTAATGTTTGTATTCGGCGGGTTAACGGTCGCAGCAATTGTGCTATCCTTCGCGCCATCCTTCTATATCTATACGGTAGGCTGTCTGACGGTTGCGCTCTGCGCAGGGACAGGGAACGGTACAATTTTCAAATTAGTGCCAATGTATTTCGTTAAACAAGCAGGTATCGCTAACGGTATGATCTCAGCTATGGGTGGATTGGGTGGTTTCTTCCCTCCATTGATGCTGACGTTGCTGTACAGTATGACAGGACATTACGCGATTGGATTTATGGCTTTATCTCAGATTGCACTCGTAAGTCTGGTGCTTGTCATCTGGATGTTCTACCAGGAGAAGCTTCAACTGTCTGCAAGCATTTTGGAGAATACGATTGAAGCGATTCTGGTGACGGATACGAACAGTGTTATTCGTTCTGTGAATCCAGCCTTCACGGCAGTTACAGGTTATACAGCTGAAGAAGCGGTTGGGCAGAAGCCAAGCATGCTGAAATCAGGCAAGCAGGATAAAAAGTTTTATGATCAGTTGTGGCAGGAACTGCGTGACAAAGGATACTGGCAGGGAGAGATCTGGAACCGGAAGAAAAACGGTGAGGTCTATCAGGAGTGGCTCAGTATTACAGCGATTCGTAATGAAGCTGGAGAAGTCAAATATTACGCAGGTATGTTCAGCGACATGAGTAAGCCCGATCTAACAATTGCCTGAATCATGCTTTGAACGGAAGAGTTTTGAAAAAGTGATCCAACATACAGCAAGAGACCTTAACTTGAATTACAGTAGTTAAGGTCTCTTTTTGCACAAAGGGCAGTCATACATTCACACTGAAGAAAGAAGAAATAAAGAAGAAGAAAGAAGAAAGAAGAGACAAGATGCACGAAGCAGCTTGCCGTTATGCTCATGCATCTCGTTGTTCCTTCAACGCTTGCAGGTTATGAATGATGATGCGACTTCGATCAACCTCAAGCAACTCATCTTTGGAGAGCTGGTTCAGCAGTCGATTGGCTGTTTCCCGTGTTGTTCCGATTGAATTGGCAAACTCCTGGTGTGTCATGGGCAGATTAATGACAACCTTGTCCGCCTGCTGTTGACCATGTTGCTCGGCAAGCATAAGAAGAAAGGAGAGCACACGATTACGAACGTCCTGTCCAGAAAGTACTTGTAATTTATCTTGTAATTCGCGTATTTTATCGCCGAGTACACGCATAATTTTGATGGCAATCGAAGGTGTGCTTAGCATCAGGCGTTCAAAATGCCGGACGGGAATCGCCAGCAGGCTTGTCGGCGTGATTGCAACAGCGGTAGCAGGATATGGATGCGCATTAAAAAATCCGGTATGAGGGAACATATCTCCTGTTTTGAGGAAGGAGACAATCTGTTCATGTCCGTTCTCATCTGTTTTGTACGCTTTGACAATACCGGTACGGATGAAGAACACCGCTTCTTTTTCGCTACCTTCACTAAAAATGACTGTTTTTTTACTGATGCTTCGGGATATAGCGATTTCTTCCACCTTTTTCAACTCTTCGGGGCTTAAATCCTGAAAAATAGGGAACTGCTGCAGAAATTCTGCTGCGTTATCTTTATTTACCCTGGTCATATGAATTCATCCTCTCTATAACGCTTCTATTTAATATTTTCGCTTGATCTTCGTATCATCAGAGATTAAAGCCTCATTTTGTAATAACAGATCGGATCGGAGGTTGTGATTCAATTGAAAAGCAACGCAAGTGCAAACCTAAAACCAATCGTTATCCCTCATGAGCACGGAGGGTGGGCGATGGTCAGTGTGCCTTTTCTCGTCGGAGTGGCGGCTAGCAGCCCTCAGTGGCTTCATGTGCCTCTGTTCATAGCTTGGCTTGGCTTATATCTGACCGCATATCCTTTGCTGCAATCACTCAAACGGAACGCGAATCGGCAGCGCTTATATACATGGGCCGCCATATACGGCACGATTGCCCTACTCTGTCTCATTCCGGCTGTTATTGGTCATTCATCACTGTTATGGTTTGGCCCTATATTAGTTGGATTGCTTCTGGTGAACATTTGGCATGTGAGACATAAGGCTGAAAGGTCGCTGACCAATGACCTTTGTGCGATGCTGGTGTTCTCCCTTGGCGGAGCAGCAGCTTATTTGATTGGCAGCGGTGAATGGGACTATGGCATGGCCATCGTGGTGTTATTTTCTTTTTTACATTTTACAGGAAGTACGTTCTTTGTGAAATCGGTCTTTCGGGAACGTAGCAATCCACGTTGGATTCGGTTGACACGTCTTGTCCATGTTGTACTGTTGTTCATTCCGGCTATGGTTGGGCACCCATGGATGGGGCTGGCCTATGTCTATTCCGCTGCACGGACATTCCGCTATGCAGGTCAAACCCTGCGTCCCATGAAGGTAGGGATCATCGAGATCATTGGAACGGTACAGTTCCTGCTCTGGTTCATCCTGCTGTAAATGACATCATTTTATCATAACGTGCTTGAAGTCCACTTCAGGTGACATAGGTCACACCGCCATCGGATTGACATGAATTGATGAAGATTTGCAGGGTGGAACGGCTCGTTTAACCCATTATTTTATGAGAAAAAGTCCACTGAATCAGGTGATTGTTTTTATTCTGTCAACCGGGGTTAATGGGAGATAAAACAATCTTGAACAAGGGAGGGGCCAACCTGGATGTGGATTGCAATGATGTGGGGCGGCATCTCCGCCTCAGCGGTTGTCATCGGCGCACTTGCCGCCTTATTTATGAAGATTCCGAAAAGGGTCATTGGCTGGATTATGGCTTTTGGAACAGGCACGTTGATTGGTGCAGCAACATTTGAGCTTTTGGGAGACGCCTTGAATGATGGAGGCATGCTGCCAACAGCGATCGGTTTTACCGCAGGAGCCGTCGTGTATACCCTGTTTGATTGGCTTATATCGGCCAGAGGTGGCTCGGATCGGAAACGTTCCAGCAAAAAAGACTCCAGCCAGCAAAGCGGGCTCGGCATATTCGCAGGCACGGTGATGGATGCGATTCCCGAGTCGATTATGCTGGGTGCCAGTTTGCTGGCTGGTAACGGTGTTAGTGTGGTGCTGGTGGTCTCGATCTTTGTCAGCAATATTCCGGAAGGATTGTCCAGTACGGCAGGGTTAAAGAACAGCAAGTATAGCAAAGGCAAAATTATACTGATGTGGCTTGGTGTATTGCTGATCTCTGCACTTGCCGCATTGGGCGGGTACCTGTTTCTGGAGCATCTTCCAAAGGAGATGGGGGCAGCAATTGGTGCTTTTGCCGGAGGAGGCATTATAGCCATGCTTTGTTCAACGATGATGCCAGAGGCTTTTGAAGAGGGAGGCCCTGTAGTGGGATTAATCGCATCGATGGGATTGCTTGTGTCGTTGCTTTTGGATATCTGAGTTGCAAGATGTTTTCATGCTGTCAGAACGAACTCTAAATCCATGAAACCTTATAATTTCAGATAGATAAGATAGCAAAAGAGTATCCCCTCAGATGTACTCTGAGTTATGGATACTCTTTTTTGAAAGTTAAAGGAGATTATAGCAACAACCGAAATTAGTGGGCGGAGCAACTTCCGCCGCATCCGCAGGTTTCCTTACCGAGTTCTTTAGCTTCTGGCAGACGATTTAATTCAACGGATTTTGTAAAATAGTTGCTTATCTGCTGGTGCAATTGGCTGAACTCACGTTGCGCATAAATAAATCTGCGAATCAGCGGGTGATCATAGAGCGCGCGTTCTTCCTCTTCGTAAATTTTGATCTCCGATTCAAGCAATTCAATATTTTGACGCTCTTTCTCTTCGAGTGCCTGATGTTTCTCCATAAAGCGTTCATATTGTTCTGTCGCTTGCTCGTCTGCGGCAAACTGATCGATCATCTCACGCATTTCTTTATAGCCTTCATCCTGTAACAGTAAGGAGCATAGCTCCTGCATTTTATGCATGATGATTTCTTTGTCCATTTTAACGATCGTAGTCATAGGGTTAGCCTCCTGATAAATCTTCTCTTGTTATCCACTGTATACTGTAAATCAGACGTTCACTGTGACGATGCTCACAACCTAGATTAGATAGTTTACATATGCAAGCAGACGATTAATGCATCAAGTGATCATATCTTTCAACTCCTGCAGCTGCAGAATGCGAATCTCATTGCCATTCACTTGAAGTAGTTGCTGATGCTGCATGATGTTTAATTTTCGGCTCAATGTCTCCGGTGTAATCCCTAAAAGTAAGGCCATATCCTTTTTGAAAACAGGCAAGCGGATCTCATGCTTTGCATGATTTCGAGTATGGAAATCAAGGAGCAGCTTCGCAATTTTTTGCTCCGTCGTCATTGCGCTAATGGAGCTATTCCATTCATCGGTTTCACTGAGCAGACTGGTGATGGCAAGCAGGAAATGATAAGCAAGTTTGGAGTCATGCTCAAGTAATTGGTCAAAGTCCTGCTTCCGGATGGAGCATATCGTAGAGGTTTCAAGAACCTCTGCATTGGATTGATGTGGTGTCTGATGTAACAATGAACTTTGTCCGAAAAAATCACCTGAGAACAAAAAACGTATAATATGCTCCTTGCCATTCTCGTTATATTTGGATAGCTTTACACTGCCTTGATGTATTACAAAAAGCGTGTCTGAACGCTCGCCTTCCTGGACAACATAGTCGCCTTTATGATATTTGCGAGTATGGAGAAGAGAGGTCAGCAATGCAGCGTCCGCAGGATCAAGATGCTGAAAAAGCGAAACTTTGGAGTAACAGCCATCGTTTTTTTCGTGGTCACAGATCATCTCATAGTCACCTCTTCGTTTCGCATAATGAATGGTTGTACGTTGTAATGTTCAGGCTGTGGATTGCATCACTCCACTTCACGATTTTCTTCATTAATGAGACATGGTTTTACCCCCGTGATCTTTGCCATCCTTCGTCACACGAAGCACCGCAGAAGCGCCTTTATCTACATGTTTGAATTGATGGGTTACGATGGGATAGTCACCTTCCTCGGTGACGGTAAATTCAACGACCGCGCCTCCGCTGGCTGGCAGCAAAACGGTCTGAATACCATACTCGATGTTTCTTGGATTACCGTCCGTGTATACCCGATCCATCATCGTACCTACAACATGGAAGGAAGAGACTTCATTTGGGCCTGCGTTGCTGACATAGAGGCGTACGGTATCTCCTACCTTTGCTAGCAGAGGATGTTCCTTCAGGGTGTAGGTATTGCCATTAAAAACGACATACTCGGGTTCCCCATTTACAAAAGAATTATAATCATGCTCTTTGTACCATTCACTTTGCACAAGAGTATAGGAACGGTCAACCAAATAATCCGAAGGGTATCCTGCTTTGGGTTCAACAATAATCGTGCCATACATGCCGTTGGCAATGTGGGCGAGGGTTGGTTTGCTTCCGCAGTGATACATAAATACGCCTGGATTGGAGGCTGGATAGGTGAAAGTGCCTTCTTTTCCTGGCATGACATCAATGAATTTACTGCTCGGAGAAGCATGAACGGCATGCATATCCATCGAGTGATTCATGCGGGTATCTTTATTTTTTAACGTAAAAACGATCGTATCCCCCTCATTGACACGCAGGACAGGGCCAGGTGAAGTTCCATTAAACGTCCAGGCGTTATAGATCACACCTTTTGCAATTTCAATATCGGTCACTTGGGAGGTCATCTCAATATATACGGTTTGGCCTTCTCTGCGAATAATCGGGTCAACGGGAGGTTGACTTGGCGCCGTGCTGGAAAAGGCTTCTTCATTTAAGTTGGGTTGAACGGGATTAGAGGAACTACAATGAGAGAGTGCAGCTGTAAAAATCGTCAGAATCAACGTGTATTTATAGATGTTAGGAAACAAGAGCATACGTTCACGACCTTTCAACTAGCAAGTGATGATTTTCACAAAAACGTACTTGAGAGATGATTATTTTAAGAATCCTTAAGTCTAGATTACGACATCAATGAAGTAATCGGTGTGACGGGGCACACACTTATGTAGGACTATGGATGTTATTTTGAGTGGTCAAGTCTGGATTTGTTGTGCTTGCGTTGAGAGTTTCATATAATTTGGGGGATGGTTATATGGAACAATATGGGGCAAACGAGGTTGATTCAGCAACAGATTCACGGAAGAGGTGATTTTGAATTGAAACGTTTCGAGGATGAAGGGGCGTATAAATACAGCTATTATGCTGTACTGCATCGTGGTGAACGAATTGATGTCAAATGTCCTGAATGTGGAGGGCACGCTTATATCGAATGCGCTAATGGCGAAGTGCAGTGGAGATGCAGCCAGTGCTACGCTCAGGCGGTCAAAGAAGAAGACTACGAATATACCGGCAGAGGATATTGTGCAGTATGTGAGCGTTGGATTAGTGTAGAGGTAACGGATGAGAAACAGATATCCCATCCGCTAGTACATGTTACGTGCCCACACTGTGGAGCCATTAATCAGGCCGAGATGCACAAAAGACCAACCAGCCGAGGTTATTATCGTGAAATTCAAAATGGCCGAGATCCTCTCTTTGATCTGGAGTTATATTTTCTGGATCATGTACGGGGCAAGCAGATTTGGGCTGTAAACCGGGAGCATCTGAATTATCTGATTGCATATGTATCGGCTGACTTGCGAGTGAAATCTGGAGGGAAATGGATCAAAACAGCTTCGCACAGCATTCCTGCTTATATTAAAGATGCCAAAAACAGAGAAACGGTCACCCGTGTGCTGTCAAAAATGCAGCATAACTTCTAAGCTTTGCATCAGACATCGTGGATATTAGTTGAATCGGGGAGAGGGAAGCATTGAAAAAACGAATCATATTCAGTGTTATTTTGTTTGTTATCGCTATGTTGTGTATCCCTGGATTTTTTATTATGCAAACTTATGGTGTATTTCAAAAGGAAAAGGTGTTATCCGATTACGCCATTGCTGTAGATGTGCAGGGGAAATCGTATCAGACATGGCCGATCACTAACAGCTTTGCAGCGATGGATAAAAAGGGAGAAGATCGTCAGCTCTACTATCGTATAGATACGAGTGGACTTGAAAACTTGTTCCAATTGGCGTACAGAGAGTATGAGGTTAAACCCGGAGGAGATAACCCGTTTCTGGATGGACAAGTGGAATATCTGCAACCCGAGCACAAGTATGTTCGAACCGAGAAGAAATACGAGAATGCCAAAGACTTTGTAACCCTCCTGACACTGGTGGATCGTGAGGGAGACGTGATTTACACCTATGAACAAACGGGCAAAGGTGATGACAACCTGGTAAAGTCTATCATTCATCAAGGCATGAGCCGCACAAGCAACCGTGGTTCAGGACCTGCTCGTGACCCGTATCTGAACATTACGGCGTTGTTTCGTGAGAAGCTGCATGTGGATGTAAAACTGACAGTGGACGAAGAGCATAAAGTGGTAACGATTCGAATGAACAAAATGGAGGGAAAATGATGAATATGTATGGTGTACTGCATGGACCATCATACTTGGATGGACTGACGAAAAGCGAAACCGAAGGTGTGGCTCATGAGGTGGAATGGAATGGCAAGCTCCAGGCTCGTGATGGACATGATCAGTTTCATATTTTTTATTATGGTGACCTAGATGAGGATGATCTGATTCTGTGGCATGATATGACACCGTTGTTGGTTTATGCCGAACATACCGTTACCGGAGAACGTTATCTGCTGATTGATGCGGCGAAGCACGGCTATGATGCGATGCTGTGTGAGACGTACCCCGAGGAAGACGTGAACAATCGCCCCCTTCGACCTTATCTGGACGTTGAGGGTGAGGATACCTTTGAAGTTCATCTGACAGCGTTCTACAACGTGCCTTGGGATGAGGAGTTTGGCGAGGATGTTGAGGAAGATGGGACGTATGAGCTGGTTACAGGAGAACGTGTGCATTTTAATGAGGTCAAGCGAAATGGTTATGATGCATTTGCGATCCGCATTCGTAATCGGAAAGGTGTAGAAACCGAGATTGTGCAGGAAGAGCTGGCCTAAGTGGTAACGGAACTGATTTTGCCGGGGGAAAGTTGGAAAATTCAACGCTAGGAGCGATTGTCGAATGTATATTGTGTCTCATGTATTCAAGCCGGTATCTATGCAAGAATTGCAGCAAGTGGAGCAGAAGCACAGCATTCGTCTGCCTTTGGCCTATCAGCGTTGGATGCAGCAATATGGGGAGGGTACATATTCAGGCTGGATGAATGTGCAGCGACCTGATTCTGAGGTTTTGAAGCCATTTGTGGAATATGATCTTTGGGAGCATACAGACGAAACACCAATCAACCAGCAGCAGTTGCAGGAATGTGTGTGTATCGGGACTTCGGTGGATGGAGACTTTCTGGCTGTTCATGCACAGGTGGAGGGGCTGATCTGGCTTCCACGGCATGATGAACAGATCACGCTGTGGCCGTGCGGCGATCAGTCCTTCGCTGAAATGCTGGATCAGATCTACTGTGGATATTATCAAAAGGAAGAGCCTTTTAGACCCGCGTATTACGAACCATGGAATGAGAAGCGGAAGTATACTTTTTATCATTATACAGGTAAAGAAAACGGGCTTTCCATGAAAGAGCTGGCTGGTCTTTGCCAATCGCAGTTCTCGTGGGATCTGGTCATTGAAGACGAATATACCTGCAAGCTGTTCCGAGCATCAATCGGTGGGTATGTGCGCTTTAATTATGCCTATGGACGAGAGATTGCACTGTTTTTTGAGGAAGCAGAAGTGCAACAGGAGACAGAGGATCAGAAAAAGAAAGTGCAGGAAACTCTGGACATACGGAAGATACGACAGTTTCTGCTGGCACATTATTGTGCGGAAGTGAAGCAGCGAACAGAATAAGGGGGAGAAGAGGCATGAGCTGGCTTAATACAGAGATTGCTGAGAAATGGCGTATGGAAGGAAAGCGGTATGCAGACGATGTTAACACATTTGTCCGCAGCATGCTGCAGGGCGAGCAGCCAGACGAATCCGAGCTTTCAGATGATACTCGTCATACGATCAGTGCCAAAGTAATGAAAATGGTGAAGCAGGCCAACCTTCATGGGGAAGTGGAACGGCTTCGCAAGGAATTGCCGGCAGCAACCTGGCCGCTGAGCAACCATTTTCAAAATTCGATGCAGGCGGTTCAGGTTGCAGGTTATCTGAAAGAGGGAACGATTCTCTGTAATACAGGTTTGTCGTCGAATAAGGGCCAAGTGTACACGATGGATCAGCAAGGCTGGTGGCGCAGCCCGGATGCAGCATTTGCAGGCAGTTCGCCAGATGGAATGTACATTGCTCTCGCGAATAGCGAAGGGGTCCGTGTCATCCGTCAACCTGACTGCAGGCTGGAAGGAGAACAGGTGGCATTGTATCACTGGAGTGAGATCCAGGAGAATATCAGGGCCGTTTTACCCGGAATTGAATCCCTTGCGGACTCAACGCATCCCGAATATACGTTAGAAAAGCTGATACCTGTTGACCATGGGCGGACGTTACTGCTTCAGTCTGAATTGGGGATATACCTGATTGAGCAGGCGAAGGCAACGATTCTTCATCCGGATGTGGCCGAGATTCAAGAGTACGAATATGAAGATACCCGCTTATCCATGGGGCATGCTGCTGTTTCGTATGACGAACGCTGGATTGCATGGGGCAGCCAGATGAGCAGCCATACCGTTATGGATCGGAAAATGAACAAAATAGTTCAGATTGAGCCGCAATCCAGTTATCCGCATTGTGCAGCATTCAGCCGGGATCATCAGCATGTCTGGTTTAATGCATGTCATTTCTATAACGGAGTCACCATTCAGCTTCGATTAGCTGATATGGAGGGTCATGAAGACTCGGAAGAATGGCCGATCCTGGACGAGAACGCTCGTGTATATACGATGGTTGAGATTGAAGCAGGTATGATCATTGGTGATGCTTACGGTTATTTATATTGCATCAACAATGCAGGGCAGGAGCTTTGGCGGCATTTTGTCGGCTCAACGATCTATTCTCTGGCTGTATCTCCTGATCAATCACAGCTTGCAATCGGAACATATGGCGGTATGCTGCATCTTCTTGATCTGTGTTCGCAAAGTATGGATGAATACGGCATAGGCACAGGCACACTGCGTGAACTGGAGCGTTATGTTTTGTGGCGTGATGAGGAGCCGCTGCGCTGGTAATGTCGAATGAGAGATTTCAGGCTGGAGGATGATAGACATGGAACGCGAAGAGGCCGTTTTTTTATTAAAATGCCACGCATTCGCTTGTGATGATGTAACTCATCCTAAAGTGGAGCAAGGTTTTCTGGGTAGTCTTCGGCCCTTTCGCGGTCATTTAATCGAAGAGAACTTTCATGAGCTGATGAGCATATTACGCGTGCTGGCCCCGGAGCTTGCTCGTCCGGCGTTGAATCGCGAGGTAATAGCTTGTTTATGGAGCATTACTCATCTGGCGAGAGCCTGGGCGATTGAACCGGCAGGCATGCTTCGCAGTAATCATCTGATCTCGGAGGAGCAGGTGGCCGTAATGGAGCAGTGGCTCAGTATGTTCTCGTATGCAGTCATGATTTTGGTCGAAGATGGCGGAGAGCAGGAGGCCTTCTGGGAATATGAGCAGTATATACAAAATAGCGGTATCACGGAAGGGGAAGGGGTATGAAGTCTGAGCTACATATGATTATCGACAGATTACGGGATGAGATGAATCAGCTGTTGCACGATAAAATTAAGGATGAAGAGATTCGTCTGTTATATGACCGTTACCTTCAGCTGGAAGGGGTGGCAGAGGAAGAACTGGAAAGGTTCGAGCAGCAGTATAATGTTCGCCTGCCTGAGGATTTTCGGGCTTTTTACCGTCATACCAATGGTAGTGGCTATGGTCTGCATGTGCTGTATCCAGGGGATGCGGAGCAGGGGCGCTGTCTTCCGTTTTATCTGATGTCGCTGGAGGAGATGCAGGAGACCAAGCGATTTTTCTGCGATGTGGATGAGAGGCTGGAGGAGCACTATAAGGCTGAAGAAATTCGTGAGCTGGACCCGGAGATCAAGCCGTATTTATTCAACACCTCCTGGATTCCTTTTGCCGCGATGGCTGGCGGTTCAATTTATCTGTTGTTTGATTTTGATCCGGCGGAGGCAGGTACATACGGGCAGATTATTATGCATGTCCATGATCCGGACTTTGTGTATTATGCGGCTGCTTCCTTTACAGAATTGCTTCAAATGTCGAACCGCAACCTGAACCTTCTGGATGCTATTGAATACTAAGTGCACCTTGTACATTGAAATGCGGCTAGAAAATAAAGAAGATGAAAAGGCATCACGGTAGGAGCTTAATCCATAGCTCCTGCGTGATGCCTTTTGTTGGGTTAAACGTTTGGACTTTCAGGTGTTACCACTGGAAAAAACGATGACCATGGAACCCGCCGGGACCTCCAGGCCCACCGGGTCCCCCGGCTCCCCCGAGACCGCCCGGACCACCAGGTCCTCCAGGGCTGCCTATGTGCGGGCCGCCAGGATATCCCGGGTAATGCCCCGGATAGTGCCCAGGGTAGTGCCCCGGATATCCGCCATGCCACCATGGCCCCGGTCCCCCGATGGGATATGGAAAGGGCAGGGGAACAGGAACTACTGGTGGATAGGGATAAGGGTACGGATAAGGATACGGCGGTGGTGGCGGATAATACGGATAAGTAACAGGTTGTTGGGTTGTTGTTGAACCCGGTACATACGACATATAACTAGCCTCCAATGTCTGAATGGATGATATCAGCCTATGCGGCAAGGGCAGCAGCTGACACAGCAATATTAAAGGGAGTGAATTGGGCTCACGGAAATGGGCTATGGGCATAAGCTGAGGATATAGGCATCTAAACCGAGAGCGAAGGGCAGGCGTTTTATTTTGGCAACCTCATATATGGATTACACCTTACCAACCACACAATTCACCTATGATCTAAGCAAAAATCCGTTATTTAAGAAGGATGAGTATAACTACATTAACGCACTTTCAGTAAAACAGCTGAACACATTAGGTAACACATCGCTGCTTGATATTTTTCTCAGTAAAGGAAATGTCGTTGAACCTCACATTCATCAAAATGCAACCGAACTTGTTTATTGTATTAGCGGTGAAGCGGTGGTCTCCCTCATTAATCCGTTTACGAACCAACTGCTTCGTTTCCCGATTACACCCGGGCAAACTGCTAACGTCCCCCAAGGCTGGTGGCACTATGAAGTGGCGACAGCAGATCACACACATCTGCTTGCCATTTTTGATGCACCTGTGCCTGAAGCGATATTTGGCTCCGATATTCTGCGGCTGACCCCTGCCAACGTGCTGGCTCATACGTATTGTCTGAACGAACAGAAAGTGCAGGAGACTCTCGCCCCCATACAGAAAACGGTGATCATCGGCCCTCCTTCGGATTGCAAAACGCAAACGGCCCCTGCTTCGAACCCGATGCCTAATGTTGGACCTAATATCCAGCCTAATGTGCAACCCAATACGCAGCCTCATTTACAATCTAATGTGCAACCGAACATCCAACCCAACATGCAACCCAACATGCAACCTAATCCACAGCCTAATGTGCAGCCAAACATCGCACCCCATGTACCGCCTTATGTAAATCGCCTCCCATACTGGGGCACGTGGGTTGACCCTCGTATTATCCATGAGCCAGGGTGCCCTTACTACACCGAGCTTCCTGTGCAACAGAATTCAGATGAAAAAGCATAAACGATGAAGACAGAAAAATCTGGGGATAAGAACCCTGATAAACTGGTGTCGGTCAGAGCGCAAGCAGAAAAGTTGTGAACATGAGAACATAGAAAAAATTGAAGTTCGTAGTCATCGCCTCTCACTGGAGTCTTGTCTATATCAACACAAATTGGTTGTGAAAATTAAATCATACATGGATACGGACACTCATCTGAGTGTCTTATATTTTGGCGTTTCTTTTACAAAATGGAGATCGCTCAGATAGATATGGTATGATGCTAGTAGAATGTGAAGTGGTAAATATATGTAAATATTGAAGTATGATTTGGATTTTACAACAAGTGAGGTTGTATGCTTTGAAAAAACTGAATGGGTTGCACATGTTTATTTTTCTCAGTGCAGTCACGGTGGTTACAGTGGCCTTATACTACGTGGCTGCCGATTGGCTGAATCAGCGGTATTTCCGCTTCCTGATCTGGAATCTGTTTCTGGGCTGGCTTCCTTTTATATTCTCATCCATAACCTATGGGCTCAGCCAATTGAAATGGAAATTAGCGATATGGCTTGCGATTCCAAGCGGCATGCTATGGCTGCTCTTTTTCCCGAACTCATCGTATATCGTTACGGATTTGCTTCATCTGTCCTCCAGAAGTGCAAGATACGTTATTGGAAACAGTGTGAGCTTCAACTACTGGTATGATCTGAGTGTTGTGCTGATGTTTGTATGGACAGGTTTGCTTATTGGTTTCTTCTCCATGTATCAGCTTCAGGGTGTGATCTATCAACGCTTGGGGCGTGCAGCTTCCTGGATTTTTGTATTAGGAGGAACGGCACTGGCCAGTTATGGTGTTTTGCTTGGGCGTGTGTATCGGTTAAACAGCTGGGATGCACTAACGAATCGCGAGACACTGCTGCAATTGATGCATGAAAGTGTAAGCCGGTCTTCCTTGGCATTTTGTATGTTCTTTGCAACGTTCCTGATTACAATCTATCTCTCGTTATATTATTTGATTCATGCGAGAGAGTCGGGTCAACGGGATGAACGAACCAACTAATCACAAGAAGGTGCAGGTGAATTGAACATGCTGGATCATAAGAGGGCCATGGAAAAAGTGAAAGAGGTTATGGAGCAAAACGATTTCTCAGGCGTTGTTCTGTGCAAGCAGAATGGTCAGACGCTGTTTCAATTAGCGAGAGGATATGCGAATCGCAGTGATGAGCGTCTGAATGATGTGAATACACGTTTTGGCATCGCTTCGGGATGTAAGATTTTTACAGCGGTAAGTATAGCTCAGTTGGTAGAACAAGGGAAGTTTTCACTAGAGTCCAGATTACAGGATGTTCTGAATGTAACTTTTCCGGCATGGGACCCGCAGATTACGGTGCATCATTTATTGACTCATACTTCGGGCATACCCGATTACTTTGATGAGGAAGTTATGCATGATTTTTCGGAGCTGTGGAAAGACAGGCCGGTATACATGATGCAGCAGCTTCGTGATTTTCTGCCCATGTTCCAGCAGCTGCCGATGAAGTCTGCGCCTGGGGAGCGATTCCACTATAACAATGCAGCGTATATCGTGCTGGGGCTTATTGTAGAACAACATGCTTGCGTTTCCTTTGCCAGCTATGTGCAGGAGCATATTTTCAAACGATGCGGTATGCAGGATTCAGGTTATTTTCGCACAGATCAGCTTCCGCGTAATACCGCTACGGGATATATTGACGCTGAAGATGGGGGATGGACAAGCAATATTTTTTCGATTCCCGTACAAGGAGGAGCAGATGGGGGTGCATATGTGACTGCACCGGATATGCTGCGTTTCTGGGATGCTTTGCTGAGCCATACGTTATTGAGTGAAAAGATGACAAGTTACTTGTTAACACCACACGCGCATGATGAGGATGAGGAGTATTATGGCCTGGGTGTCTGGCTGGAGCTTGAGGCAGAGAAGACGATTAAATACCATGTGATGGGTTTTGATCCGGGCGTGTCCTTTATGTCAGGTGTATATCCGGAGCACGGGGTGCAGCTTGTGGTCATATCTAATCAAGAGTCGGGGCCATATCCGGTAACGCTGGCAGTAGAGCAGATGCTGAAAAAATAAAAAGGCCCTCACGCTTACCCGTGTTCCAGCTTAACAGCTTTGACGGGTGAGGGAGGGCATATCTTTCGAGTGCAGCGTGGGTGCAGCTTTCGTAAACCCTCGGTAAATTACCCGGAAGATCGCTGGACAAGGTATGCCTAATCCGCAGATTTGTTGCCTTATAAGCGAGCGAGTTTCCATAGTTCTGGAACGATCCATTTTGGAAATACATCCAGTGGGGGCTTTTCTTTTTTGCGTTTATCATTGGTCAGCACGGTTACAAGCTCCAGTTCGGGAACAACGTATACATACTGCCCTCCGAATCCTCTGGCATAGTAATAGTGCAGCGGACGATGTTGTTCTGCAGAGGTGTTATCTAATGCCGGGCTTCCGGCAATGTTCTCGTTTACTTTTGCAGGCTCGTATTGATCCACCCACCAGTGCCAGCCATAACTGCCGTGGTTGGGAGGGGACACCGCAATAAAAGGCTGCGTGGAACGTTGGACCAGGTCGCTGGATATGAGCTGTTCTTTTTCCCACCGTCCTTGCTGAAGGAAAAGTTGTCCGAACTTAAGCAAATCAGCCGGCAGCAGCTTCATCCCAAATCCACCTGTATGTACCCCCTGAGGGTCCTGCTCCCATTCATAATCGTGAATACCGAGAGGGCCGAACAGGTAACGCTCCGCATACGCGGCCACGCTCATTTCTGTACACTGCATCAAGATGGCGGAAAGTATCTGCGAGACACCTGAGTTATATTCCATGTGTGTGCCTGGTTTATGACGCAAGCTTTGCGCTAAAGCAAAATCAACCCAGTGCTCGGTTCGTGTCATACGTGGAAACGAATTTTGACCACCGAACTCGTCCCAGTTAAATCCGGCAGTCATCGTAAGCAGTTGCTCCAGTGTAATGGCTGGTTTACGCGGATCAGGATCAGAGGCAAGCTGCGGGAAAAAGGTGGATATCGGTGTGCTTGCTTCGGGGAGCAAGCCCTGATCCATAGCAATGCAGATGAGCGCGGAGACAAAGCTCTTCGTACATGAATTGATTTTGGCGATATGTGTCTCCGCTTGTGTATTGCGATAATGCGTGTAGACCACCTCGCTGCGCATACTGATCAGACAGCTTCGCAGATCGAGCGGTGGAATTGATTTTGCCAATGTATGTTGAAGAGTTGAGAGATTCATAGTGTCCTTTCTATGCGATCCTGTAAGTGTAGTTGTGAATGTAGAAATGAAAATCGTTGCCCATTATGTTAGCATAATCAGTGATGCATCTCAAAGTTTTTCATATCTAACGCGAATTGTTGTGATGTGACGAGGTGTATTTTACAAGGAGGTTAGCCTTTTGTATAAAATCGGTAATCAAGGAACGTTCCAAACATTGCCTGACCAAGCTCTTGCCATCTATGAGGGGAATGTTGCAGGTGTGGAAAAATTTTTAGATCCAAGCATGGGCCTTGGAGACAAAATATCCTTGAGCAATCATACTGAACTTACTCCGCTTGAACTTGCATTGATCTGTAACCAGCCTAAGGTAGTCAGACTGCTTGTAGAGCGTGGAGCTGAGCTTAATACCAAAAATAATCCGGCTATGCTCTATGCAGCGCGCTGGTGCGGGGCAGATACAATTCGTTATTTGTATGAGCAGGGGGCCAAATTAAACGGATTGAATCGTGTAAAATCAAGTGCATATGACGAAGCCTACTACGGCAATAAAAAGAATATCGCGGTGCTGAAAGAGCTCGGGCTGGATATCCGAAAATATGGCGGCAAGACGCTGCGCAAGGCAGTGTCTGATCATGATATGAAGACCGTGCAGTATTTGTTGAACGAGGGTGTAGATGTCAACTACAACGAGCCGGACATGGTATATCCGTACAAGGCAACACCACTCACCGTAGCTGTACGTCACAATAACATGCGAATGGTTGCATATCTTGTTGAACACGGGGCAGATGTGACGATGCAGGAAACCGATGGAGAGCGGGCTTATACGATTGCCGTTAGTCAGAAAAACACCGAACTGGCAGCGTATCTGAAGGCGCTTGAGCCTGAAGAGTTTCATGAGCTGAGCAATAAACTGTATACGTTAAAATCATATAAGCTGCCAGCAGCCTTGATCCATTTTTTAACGGAAGGTCCGCATAGAATGGAATTACCGGAGCGCCCGGCTGGCGTCGGGTATATTGAATTTTTTTCATTGACGGATACGATTGAGATGAAAATGGGGAGACAGAAGCTGCTGCGGTTATCCTCTAACCTGGATCAGTATTCTCATCTATTCATTGTGTGGAACCCAAGCAAAAAAATGATCGGTTATGCTGATATTGAACACAAAGAGCACGGTACCTTGTGTTCATTTGAGCAATTTCTGGCTGAACCTGCGGTCTATGTGGAACGTCTTCTGAATTAGCAGAATTTAATCTATAACTTGAAAACCTCTTACCTCACAACGTTGTGAATGCAAGAGGTTTTTCATGTTTTCTCTTAAATGTGCTCAAATAGGAAAAAATTCTCACGAAATATGAACTATACTAGTGCGAAAGAGGGTTGAAAATGGTAAAATAGCAATGCTCAAACATGAAAAAATAAGATAGATAGTGAAAAATGACGCAGAATGTTATTTTATGGTGATCAGAGACAGACAAGACCAAGCAAAAGTTATTAAATTTGAAGTGAGGAATACACACATATGGCTATTATTGATGTAATCAAGTACGACGGCTCTCCTGATGTGTTTGCCTGGAAGCATCCAGAGAGTGAATTGGGAACATGGACCCAGTTGATTGTTAATCAATCTCAGCAGGCTATTCTATTTAAGGATGGAAGGGCTCTTGATCTGTTCGGGCCGGGCAGACATACGTTAAGCACAGCAAATATCCCTATCCTGAACCGATTGATTAATCTGCCGTTCGGCGGGAAATCTCCTTTTGCAGCAGAAGTGTGGTATGTGAATCAGGTTAACGCTCTAGATGTTAAATGGGGCACGGCCAATCCGATTCAGATTCAGGACCCTAAATATAATATTATCGTTCCGGTCAGAGCCTTTGGGCAGATGGGGATCAAGATTGCAGACTCACGAAAATTTCTAATCAAACTGGTAGGCACACTGCCAGAGTTTAATCAGCAAAATCTAATCAATTACTTCCGTGGTTTGATTATCATGAACATCAACTCGATGTTATCCTCCTATTTAATACATAGAAAAGTAAGCGTGTTAGAGATTAATGCTTATATTGCGGAGATATCCAGACATTTTGCAGATACGATTACTTCTGCATTTGAAGAATTCGGCATCGAGCTGATCAACCTGTACATTCACAATGTCAATCTGCCTGAGGAAGATCCATCCGTCATTCGTTTAAGGGAAGCCCTCGCTCGCAAAGCCGAGATGGATATTATCGGATACACGTATCAGCAGGAGCGTTCCTTTGATACCCTTGAAGGTGCAGCCAAAAATGAAGGAAGCATGCAGTCCGACATTATGGGCGCAGGTCTTGGCATGGGCATGGGCGTTGGTTTGGGTGGTTCATTCAGCAGCGAGATGTCTCAGATGTCCAAAGTGATGTCTACAACAGAGACACCTTCTGTACACTTATGTTCGCACTGCCATCATCCGAATCAGCAGCAAAGCGCCTTCTGCAGTCAATGTGGCAAGTCCTTGGCTGTTAAAGCCATGACCACGGAATGTAATAACTGCGGGCAATCGATGCAGAAGGGGACCCGTTTCTGTCCGAATTGCGGTGATAAGTATCATGCGTGTCCTTCATGTGGAGCAGATAATGCAGAGCATGCGATTGAATGTGTTCAGTGCCGTGAACCGATGCCGAGCGCATGTCCCCATTGTAATCATATGAACACACCTCATACGAAATTTTGTGGTAACTGTGGTAAAGCTTTAGTTTTAAAGTGCAGTCAATGTCAGCACGAAGTTAAGCCTGGTCAGAAGTTTTGCCTGGAATGCGGAAACAATCTGCAACAAGGAGGGCGGACCTAGGATGATGAAACGAAGTAATATATTTATTTTAGATGTCATCTATCTCGTATGCCTGGTGCTGACTTCTCTTGTCTCATTTACGGTGTTCGCTGGCGGCTTGATATGGATGTCATTCTGGATTAATCTAGTCGCGTCTTATGCTGCGATTACAGCTTTGTGGTTGTTTGTTCGTTATGTGATGCAAAATATGGAGCGGTTTAGAAGGTTCGTCCCTGGTTACATCGCTATAGGTACGGTATTGGTCATTTATTTGGGATGTGTGATCTTCTATGGCTTGTTCACGGGTTTTGCTGATCAAGGACTGCGCTGGTTTGTCCTATTGCATGTCGTAACAGCAGCTGTCGCTTTCATGTTGTGTGCTATTCTTTTGATTTACATTCGGTCGGCAAGCCAGCACGAGAGCCTTGAGCAATTCAACGTTGCTAATCTGAGTTCGATTGAACAAGCGCTGGAGCAGCTGCTCAATACGATGCAGAATCCATCGAATCCGAGTGTAGATTATGACAGAAACAGAAAGTCTGTAGAGTCGATGATCGAGCTGGTGAAATACAGTGATCCGATCACGCCTGCTTCGATGGAGCGAGCAGATCGTCAAATTTTAATGGATATTGAATTGTTGAATGAGGAACTGGCATCACAGTATGGGGCAGGAGAAGTGATGGATAGTGGGCGGTTGGCAATGCAAATATCTCGTCTACAGTCTCGACTACGGGAGAGAAATCAACAGATTCTAATCCATAAATCATAATCCGGCATAAGGAGGGAAAAGTAGTGAAAAAGTTTTTCGGGATTATTTTAATCATTATCTCGTCATTAACCATACTGCTTTCTTTATTGTTGTTAACCCAGGGAGCAGATGTAGCAATTATAAGTACGATTATATTATTTATTCCTGGCGTTGTCGTGCTCGTTACTGGAATTAAACTGTGTGCTCGACCAAAAGCAAGAATGCAATCGGATCAATACTACGAATACTATGATCGTGAAGAAGAGTATTACGAGGACGAATATTATGAAGATGACTATGATGAGCCACAAGAACCGGTTTCAGTTAACTGCTCGGGATGCGGAGCGAAAGTGAAGGTGTATCCGAACCTGGCCGCGGATTGTGACTATTGTGGAACAACGATGCGAATTTCATAGGGTTGCATAACTTAATGCAATTAGGAGGATGTGCGTTGAGGAAGTTTTTTGGAATACTATTAATAATTTATGCCATAGTTCAAGCGATCGCATTTATGGATACTGAAAATGGAACAATATGGGCATTTATCCTTGTTGAATTTATTGTTATATTTTCCGCTATCCAATTGCTTAAGAAAAAGAAGGTTCCTCAAAAAAAGTTATATGGCGGGAACTATCGGATTGATTCATATCGAGATCATGACAATGGAGATAGTTATAGTCACTCAAGCTATACAGAGATAAATATAAACAGTGATAAGTATGATAAAGAAGATGAAGAAAAGCTGGAGGGAAATTTTGAAGAAGCACCAAGACTAGTTTCAGTAACCTGCACGGGGTGTGGAGCTAAGGTAAAGGTATATCGGCAGCAATCGGCGGATTGTGACTATTGCGGAACAGCGGTTGAGACTTCGTAAATCGTTTCGATTGGATGAGCATAAGAAAGATTGCAGCTTCACCCTGACTGAAGGGAGAGGCTGTTTTTCTGTCATACGGACTGTGGAAGATTTGATGGATTATAGCAAGGCAATTTCTTTTAAGGTTGTACAGCTCGGATGCAGTGTTAATCGTGGTTTTCTCCGCATACAGTACAACGACGAGATGTATGCCTAAGGAGGAGATGTTTCTTCATGATTAATCCGATCTTGCAGTCCCCAAACGTTCCATTAGCCGCAGATTCCAATGCTGTTGTAAACTACCGAAGAGACCCGCAGAATTATGTCACACAGCTTTTTGGGGAACAGTTGCCAACCATTGCGAATGGTTTTTTTAACGTATATCTGAGCAAAGGCACTGTCGTGCAGCCCCATTGGCACACCAATGTAACGGAAATGGTAATTGTAATCACGGGAGAGATCACAGCTTCAGTGTTTAATCCGTTCACGCGCGAACGCATTACATATCATCTGAAGCCGGGCCAGGTTTGTGTTTTTCCCAAAGGCTGGTTTCACTGGTTTATTGCCGAGACAGATGACGTGTATGTGCTGACCATTTTTGATCAGCCGACGCCTGATATTGTATTTGGCGCAGATTTTCTTGCTGCTACACCACCTGAGGTGGCTCATCGCGCATATTGTCTGGATGAAGAGGCTTACGCCAAAGCGGTTGCTTCAATTAAAAATGATGCAATCCTTGGCCCTCCGATTGGATGTGACAGTGCAGTTCTGGATCAATCCACGAAAGGAAAGGCTGCAGCGAAGCCTTTATCCACGAAGACAACTGCACAGCCTGAATGAAACGCCTCAAACCTATGTTTAACTACATCATTATTGACCAAAACCTGCGGCCACAGCCTTCGGCTTGCAGGTTTCTGCATGAATGATTAATATTGAATGGGATACTGCTTCGCAAGAGACGAGCCAGCATATCTCTTATCGCTTCGCAGAGAAGTCACACATAGAAAGTGAGGCAGCTTAAATGTCAATGTCAGAACTTGAAATGCTTGAAGTTTCTTTGAGATATGCCCCTATTGTCCTGTTTGATCGAAATGAACCGTTTTACCCTGACCTGGTAGGGGTCTCTTTGTTTGAACAGCCTGGACCATCCTCTTCTTTCCACAGAGAGATTCAATTTCCGACCGAAATCGTTCAATATGTGATCGAATATGCAATTTGGTGGGATTACGAGATTGGTCACCTCTATGAGATGGAACATGTCTGGATTCATGTGGGACATGACGGGCAAGTCGTGGATTGTGAGGCCAGCTTCCATGGCAGAATATTACGAGGATTGTTAAAAGAGAAGACCAACCTGATAGGTCAGCGGGTATGCTTGTACTCTCAGCCGGGGAAACATGCATTCTCACCGCTACCAGTGGTGTTTGAGTTACTGCCAAACCTGTATACAGCCGCCGGTCCTGATGCAGGAGAAGCAGGTTTGCTTGTAAATGAGATGTTTGAAGATTATTTTCAAACGAACGAGCAGATCGATCAGAAAGTGAAAGCTTATCTGCAAACAAAAGCCTTTATTCCAAGCATGGAATTTGAGGAGTACATATGGAAGCCGGAGATGTTTATAACTTGGGACAAGCTCTTCAAGCTCATCCCGAAGCGCATTGAGAAGTGTTTGGCAGAGCTGGAATAGAGATTAAAATGAATAATCAAGCTCTCTTTTCAGAGAGTTTGATTATTTTTTTCTGAATCTCAAATTTGGGTCTTTACTTTTTCGGGAAATGAAAATGATTACAAAAATGTAAAGTTATTATCCTGTAGCCAATCAAATGCTAATAGATTTTTGGTTTAGATAAGACGAAAGAACTATTAAGAAGTATTAAGAAATGTTAAGAAACATTAAGAAATATAGTACTGGTATAAATAAAAAGTAGTTCAAAATGATTATATAATGGATTTGAGGTAATATCTTTGATAGAGCTTATTTTTCGCGAAAACGAAAAAATGGTATGTAAATAAAAGATGATATTTATACATATTAAAATTAAAAGAGTCTTTATATTCAAAAAAAATATGCATAAAAGTGAAAAATTACAAATATTTAAACAATCTATTCAGTTTTATTACTTTTCTGTCGAAATAGATCTTATACTGTCTAGGGCTCGGCCTGGGGAAGGGGCTAGAAAGCTAAACTACATAACTGGACAAAAACACTAGGAGGAGATCATATGAAATGGTTCAGTAATTTGAGAACAGCAACAAAGATTATTTCAGCGTTTTTGGTTGTATCCTTAGTTTTGGCGACTCTGGGAATATATTCGATATTCACATTGAGAGACACGAATGATCGTATGGAGGAATTGTATAATAACAATTTAGTTTCAGTCAGAGAGCTAACCTCCGCTCAAGTTGATTATCAAAGATTGCGGGTTAACATTCGTGATTTGAATTATGAAACAGCAGCAGCAGAGCAAACGCGGGTCACTGAAAATATTGCTTCGATTCGTCAAAGTCTGGAAGAACGGTTTGCAACCTATCGACCACTTGCCACAACAGCAGAAGAAAGCGAGATGTTTCGTAAACTAGAAAGTCAGTATGAAAATTACATGAAATTATATGATCAAGGTGTTACGCTTGCACTTTCGAACGATGACGCAGGTTTTATCCAATTTTTGAAAGTGACTCTCAAACCGCCTGGTGACGAGGTTGTAAAAACATTGTCCAGTCTGGTTGAACTTAATGTAAATCTGGCACAACAAAATAATGCAAAGTCCGAGCAGGCTTATAGTAATGCCCTTACGGTAACCATTATCATGGTGGTTGGTTCTGTGCTTTTCAGCATCCTGATAGGCGTTATCATCTCCAGGTCCATCTCCAGACCACTTATGGCAATGCTTGATCTGGCAACTGAAGTAGCAGGTGGTAACCTGACGCTTAAATCAGATATCTCCAGCAAAGATGAAGTGGGTCAATTGGCAGTAGCGCTTAACCGTATGGTGGATAATCTGAGAACGTTAATCAACAACATTGTGATGAACTCCCAAAGTGTTGCGGCGTCCTCGGAGCAAATCTCCGCAAGTACACAGGAAATTGCAAGCACCAGCACAAGCCAATCCAGCGAGGCAAGCAACATTTCCGAATTGTTCAAGGAGTTGTCACTCGCGATTAATTCTGTGGCTGCTAGCGCTGAAGAAGCGGCGGAACTGTCTAATGATACCGTAAAAACGGCACGTGAAGGCGGTCATGTGGTACAAACTTCTCTGGAAGGTATGCAGGCCGTAAATATGAAGATGGCGAAGCTTGAAGAGGATTCACGCAAAATTGGCGACATTATCGAAGTCATTGACGATATTGCTGAACAGACGAACCTGCTTGCACTGAATGCTGCGATTGAAGCGGCTCGTGCAGGAGAGCAAGGCAGAGGTTTCGCCGTTGTCGCGGACGAAGTTCGCAAGCTGGCTGAACGAAGCGGTGAAGCAACAAAAGAGATTACAACGATTATTAAAGTGATGCAGGAAAATACAAGACAAAGTGTACAGGCTGTTGCTGACAGCGTGGAGCAGTCTTCCAAAACGGGAGTTGCTTTTGATCAAATTATTGAGATGGTGAACAACTCATCACAGAAAGTGAATGAGATTGCGGCCGCATGTGAAGAAGAAGCGGCTCAGGCAGCCGAAGTTATGAGCTCGGTGGAATCCATCTCGGCTTCCAGTGAGGAATCTGCGGCTGCTTCAGAAGAAACGGCGGCCACTTGTCAGTCTCTGGCACATCTGGCTGAAGAGCTTGCGAAATCTGCAGCAGCTTTCAAAACCCAGTAACTACAACGAATTGAGGGTGAAATGATGTCTTCACTTCAGAAAGAACAATATATTGAACTGGCTGTTGGCGCAGAGACCTGTGCAATTCGCATAGAAGAGATTCATGAGATTATCAAAATGCTCAGTATCACGGATATCCCGTTCAGCCGGCCTGAAATCAAAGGTGTCATGAATTTGCGTGGTAAAGTTGTTTGTGTAATGAGTCTGCGCAGCTTACTTGGCATGCCTGATGAACCTGAAACCAGAGCCACACGAATTATTGTGGTTCGTTACCGGGAAGAATATATCGGCCTAATTGTTGATCGAGTCAATAAAGTGACCACCTATTCGGAGATTCATCCGCCTTCTGAAGGACATGGACATTACCGTGAGGCGTTCTTTCAAGGGATCGGTCAACAAGAAGACGGACTGGTAGGTATTCTGAAGCTGGATGAGATATTGGGCAGTTAGGAGGAATTCATATGATGATGGACTTGTCTGCCTACCGTGACATTTTTATCGAAGAACTGAATGATCAATTGGAACGAATGGATCAATCTTTACTTGCGCTGGAGCAATCACCTTCTGCTGAACTGATCCAGACGTTATTCCGATCAGCTCACACGATCAAGGGCTCGGCATCCACCATGGATTTTCGTGAATTAAGTGATCTCACTCATGAGGTGGAATTTGCACTGGAATGGGTTCGCTCCGAGAAGCCGGAAATGACAGCGGAACTGATTGATACCCTTTTTCGTTCGGTGGATGCGATGAAGATGCTGCGTGATCAGTATGTGCGAGGGGAACCCTATACCGATGTTCGAGCTGTTGTGCATGAGATACATGCCTTGATTCGCAAACCAAAGCTGGATGTGAAGCTGCAAACCGCTGTGTTGAAGCAGATCACTGCAAATGCTGCACAAGAAGCGGTGCTGAATGGTAAGCAATTGTACGCTGTGCATATACTGCTTCGAGAGGATTGTATGATGAAAGAGCCAAGATACCATATTCTCCGTAAGCGTTTGGAGGAAGGTGGCGGCACTGTGCTCTCGTGCTCTACAGAAGACACAAGTCTTGATAATCAGAATACAGGTGAACAAGATGAACTCTATAGACAGTTTATAATGGTCATTGCTTCCTCATTAAGTGATAACAGAATTAAAGAAGTGCTTTCCAGTGATTCGGATATTCAGACCATCGATGTGAAGCCATACCTGCTGCATAGCAGTGAAACGGCAGCCACACTGGAGGAGTCAAAATCGGAAAACGAGGTAAGTGTAAGTATCTCGGAATCCGTCTCCCCTTCAATTGAAGATAAGGCAAAGACGATGCAGCCTACAGTCAGAGTAAATGTCGAGCGGCTTGATCATCTGATGAATCTGGTGGGTGAATTGCTGATTGATCAGACATCCTTGGCTGATCTGAGCAGATCTGGTGCCCGAAAGGATACCTCAACGCTGCTACAGAATATTGGCGGGGTATCCGATCATATGGGGCAAGTAATCAAGGAATTGCAGGATGGGGTCATGAAAACACGTATGCTGCCCATCGATCAACTGTTTAACCGATTTCCAAGGCTGGTACGCGACTTGTCACAGAAGCTGGGCAAAGAGCTGGAGCTTGTTATTCACGGAGGAGAGACCGAGCTGGATCGCATGATTATTGAGGAGTTAAGCGACCCGTTAATCCATCTCATTCGTAACAGTGCCGATCACGGCATCGAAAGTGAGCAGGTACGTGCGGCAAACGGGAAACCGTCCAAAGGTCGTATTACATTAACTTCATTTCATGAGGAAAATCATGTTGTCATCCGTTATTCGGATGACGGTAAGGGTATTGATGGCGAGAAGATCAAAGCATCTGCATTGTCTAAAGGCATCATCAATGAAGAGCAGGCTGCGCGATTGAATACAGACGAAGCCGTTCATCTGATCTTTGAGCCCGGGTTTTCCACAGCTTCGACAGTCAGCGATGTATCCGGCCGGGGTGTCGGTATGGATATTGTGCGAAGCCAGATCGGAAGGCTTAACGGCATCATCGATATTGATACGCAGGTGGGCGTAGGCACGACCTTTACAATTCGGCTGCCGCTAACCCTTGCTATTATCAAAGGGCTGCTGGTGAAGGTTTCAGGCCGTGTCATGATCCTGCCGATGTACAACGTAGCCGAGATTGTACGAATTATGCCAGCCGATATTCAGATGATTCAGGGTCAGCAATCCATTCTTAATCATGGGCGTATTGTACCCTTTTACCGCTTGAGTGAGAAATTGAATTATGCCAATTCGGAGCGTCGCTCCAAAACGATTCCTATCGTCATTGTACGCTCGGTTGACAAAGTTGCAGCTTATGCGGTAGATGAAATCATCGGGAATCAGGAAGTGGTTATCAAGACACTCGGCACATATCTTGGCGCAATGAACCATCTATCTGGTGCTACCATTCTGGGGAATGGTAAAGTAGCTCTGATTCTGGACGCATCGTATCTTGTAAGCCATTAAGGCATCACCTATCCTGATCATATACGTATGGTAGGAGCGCTTTTGCGCTCTTCCGTAAAACCTCATAGCCAAACATAGCAAACAGCCACAAAGTTCCGGTTAAGTCTGGAATCTTGTGGCTGTTTATGTTTATTAATAGATGAATGCCAGTAGGCTATCAAGTCAAGTCTGTGCCTTGAAAATCAAATCCATAAACCGATTGGCAGCCGAGGAGATCGGCATGTTGCGTTTGGTCATGATTCCGACGTGGGAAGGCGGGAGTGGCACGTCCAGCTGAATCTCAAACAGGGAGCCATCCTCCAGCTCTTTGGAGATGAACTCACGTGTGACATAGGAGATACCCAATCCGCGGCGGGCGAACTCTATTAACAGATCAACACTGCCGACTTCGATCTCAGGTTTCAATGTGTAGTTGTAGCTGTTGAAAAGCTCGGTAATAGCCATTCGAACCCGACTGTTTCTGGAAAACAGGATGAGCTCATGCTCAAGCAACTGTTCAAGGGTTAGTACTTTTCCCTTCAATTGGGCATAACGCTCGCCTGCAACAAAGCAATCCTTGAGCTGAATGCTCTCGCGAACTTCGAGTTGAGGATCAACGATTGGCATTCGTACAACGCCAAGATCAATTTTACCTTCCTTCAGAAACGTAATGACTTCGGGTGTCGTGCCATGACTTAAATGCAGCTTGATGTTAGGGTACTGAATATGGAATTCCTCGATGTACGATAACATGTAATGCTTGAACAGTGAGTCGCTGCCGCCGATCCGCAGTTCCCCGTTGTCCAGGTTTTTGAGTGCAGCCATCTTCTCTTCTGCGAGCGAGATCAGAATTTGGGACTGTTCGATATAGGAATACAGACTTGCGCCCTCCTGAGTTAATGCAACACCTTTGGAATTTCGATAAAAGAGGGTGAGTCCAAAGCTGTCCTCCAGCTGTTTAATCGCATGACTGACGCTTGGTTGTGTAATGTACAAAGCTTTGGCGGCCTGAGTCAGACTGCCTGTTTTGGCAGCCCAATAGAAGACTTTATATAGCTCATAATTTGTTGTCATAGATATCGTCTATAGCTCCTGTGAAATATATTAATTACTTGTATAGCTATAAAACGTATTATAGTGTAACTACAGCAAAGAAACCAGAGTTACTTGGAAGGAGCACGGTAAGAGATGGAACCAACTACGATTGTTTTATTTGGAGCTACTGGTGATTTAGCCAAAAGAAAAATATATCCTGCCTTATATAATCTATATCTTGAGCGTAAGCTTCCAGAAACCTTCTCCCTGATCGGCATGGGCCGCAGAGAGTGGTCGGATGAATTTTTCCAGGCTCAAGTGGAAAAATCTTTACATGAATTCTCCAGACGTCAGGGAGATCATGATTCGGTCAAATCATTTGTGAAAGCTTTCCGATACAGTGTATTGAATATCAGCCATAAGGAAGATTATATAAAGTTACTGCAATTGGTTGAACAAAGAGAGGCCGAGCTGGGCATTCCATCCAACCGTTTGTTTTATCTCTCTGTTGGACCAGAGTTTTTCGAACCGATTGCTGAAAATATTCAATCAAGCGGGCTGGGTTCAACGCAGGGTTGGAAACGTCTTGTTATTGAGAAACCTTTCGGTCATGACCTGCAGTCTGCTCGTGACCTCAATCGCAAGCTGAGCGAATCCTTTACGGAGGAAGAGATTTACCGGATTGACCACTACCTGGGCAAACCGATGGTACAGAAGCTGGAGACGCTGCATCAGAGCAACCCGATTATGAAGGCGCTCTGGAACAACCGTTACATCTCCAACGTGCAAATTACTGCCAATGAGACTGTAGGCGTTGAAGAACGTGCATCCTATTATGATCATGTCGGTGCTGTTCGCGACATGTTCCAGAACCACATGCTGCAATTGCTGATGATGATGGCTATTCAGCTCCCATATAACAGCACTTCCGAAAATGTGGGACAGAAGAAAAAACATATCATGGAATCCATTCAGCCATTGCAAAAGCAGACGGTGGGTGCAAGTATCATTCGCGGACAGTATGCTGCAGGCAGCATCCAAGGCAAACCGGTACATGCATACACCGATGAGCCCGGGGTAGCGGAGAACACGATGAATGACACATTTATTGCGGCCAAGCTGCAAATTGATGATTTCTTCTGGAGAGGTGTTCCGTTTTACATCCGTACGGGTAAAAGAATGAAGGAGAAGTCAACACGAATCGTGATTGAGTTCAAGGAACCTTCTGGCCAGGGCCACCTGATCAAGAATAACGGTTCGAAGCCGAACCTGCTTGTGATCGAGATGAGCCCGGATCAAAGCATGACTCTTCAATTGAACGCAAGTGATCCTGAAAATAAAGGTGAATTCAAGCCGGTTCACATCGATCTTGCTCCAGATCAGGGAGATCTGGCCGAGGCTTATGAGAACCTGATTCGCGATGCGCTGCATGGTGATCCAACATTTTTTGCACATTGGGATGAAGTTGAGTTATCCTGGGCTTGGGTACAGCCAATTCTGGATGCATTTAATGAAAATCTTCTTCCGCTTCACTTGTATGCTGCCGGAAGTTATGGTCCTGCGGAATCGGATGCCATGCTGGAGGCAGATGGTCACCACTGGTGGTTTGATGAGCCATCTGAACTGATTTCCGAGGAAGACAGCGACGTACCAATGGCAGTTAACGGCAACATCTAATTCAAAAAACTAAAAAACCAAAATAATCGGAGGTAATTCAATCATGAAATTTTTTATCGATACAGCTAACGTGGAAGACATTCAAAAAGCATATAAAATCGGTGTATTGTCCGGTGTAACGACTAACCCTTCTCTGGTAGCCAAAGAAGGGGTGAAATTCGAAGATCGCATCGAAGAAATTTTGAAGCTTGTACCTGAAGTTGAATCCGTTTCTGCTGAAGTAACGCCTGACGCACTGACAGCCGAAGAAATGATCGCACAAGCCAATGAATTGATCAAAATCAACAACAATGACAAAAATATTACGATCAAACTGCCAATGACACTTGCAGGTCTGGAAGCTTGCCGCTACTTGACTAAAAAGGGTGTTAAAACAAACGTGACATTGATCTTCACGGTGAACCAGGCGCTGCTTGCAGCTCGTGCAGGTGCAACATACGTATCTCCGTTCCTGGGCCGTCTGGACGACATCTCCGAAGATGGCGTGCAGCTGGTATCCAAAGTGGCTGAACTGTTCCGCACACATAACCTGGATGCTCAGATCATTGCTGCATCCGTGAGACATCCGGATCACGTTACACGCGTAGCGATGGCTGGAGCACATATTGCTACAGTTCCATTTGCAGTCATCGAACAAATCTCCAAACATCCGCTGACAGATCAAGGTATGGAGAAATTTGCAGCAGACTGGAAAAAAACAGTACAATAAGCTGCGCGTTGAGCGTGAACAAGCTTTAACTAAACATATCTATCATTCATGGAGTATTGGGAGGACATAATGAGTAAACAACAGATTGGTGTTATTGGACTTGCAGTAATGGGGAAAAACCTTGCTTTTAACATTGAAAGCAAAGGCTTCTCAGTAGCGGTATTCAACCGTTCCCCTGAGAAAACGCATGATCTGCTGAAGGAAGCAGAGGGTAAAAACCTGATTGGCACGTTTTCGATTGAAGAGTTCGTAGCTTCTCTGGAGTCCCCGCGCAAAATTTTGATCATGGTGCAAGCAGGTAAAGCAACGGACGCTACCATTGAGCAGCTGCTTCCACATCTGGATCAAGGCGACATCATCATTGATGGCGGTAATGCTTATTTCCCTGACACGCAGCGTCGCAGCAAAGAGCTGGAAGCAAAAGGCTTCCGCTTCATCGGCGCAGGGGTATCCGGTGGCGAGGAGGGTGCTCTGAAAGGCCCTGCGATCATGCCTGGTGGTCAGGAAAGTGCTTATGAACTCGTAGAGCCGATTCTGACAGCAATTTCAGCTAAAGTGGGCGACGATGCATGCAGCACGTATATCGGACCAGACGGTGCGGGACACTATGTGAAAATGGTTCATAACGGTATTGAGTATGGTGATATGCAGTTGATTGGTGAGGCGTACCACTTGCTCAAATCTGTACTGAATGTCTCTGTAAAGGAACTGCATGAAATCTTCACAGAGTGGAACAAAGGTGAACTGGACAGCTATCTGATCGAGATTACGGCTGACATCTTCTCCAAATACGATCCGGAAACGGGCAAACCGATGGTGGATGTCATTCTGGATGCGGCTGGACAAAAAGGAACAGGCAAATGGACAAGCCAAAGCGCGCTGGATCTCGGCGTACCGCTGTCCATGATTACGGAATCCGTATTCTCCCGTTTCTTGTCAGCCATGAAAGACGAGCGTATCGCGGCAAGTAAAATTCTGAACGGACCTAAAGCCGAAGCATTCTCGGGTGACAAAAAAGCATTCATCGAGAGCGTGCGCAAAGCGCTGTTCGCAAGTAAAATCGTATCCTACGCCCAAGGCTTCGCACAGATGCGTGCCGCATCCGACGAGTATGGCTGGGATCTGAAATATGGCAATATCGCGATGATCTTCCGCGGCGGCTGCATTATCCGTTCGCAGTTCCTGCAAAACATCAAGGAAGCATACGACAAAGACGCAGCGCTCAAAAACCTGCTGCTTGATCCATACTTCCAAAACATCGTAGAATCCTATCAGGATGCATGGCGTGAAGTTGTGGCAGCTGCGGTGAAACAAGGTATTCCGGTGCCAGGCTTCTCCAGCGCATTGTCCTACTACGACAGCTACCGCACAGAGCGTTTGCCAGCAAACCTGCTGCAAGCACAACGTGACTACTTCGGCGCGCACACATTCCAACGTGTGGACAAAGAAGGTTCATTCCACTTCCAATGGATGGATACGAACGAGTAATATAGTTACTAAATAAATACACCTCTTCCACACTTCGCTTTGAGTATGCTTACTCATCGGAGGCGGAAGAGGTGTTTTATTGTTTCAAAATCAAACATCATCAAATTGTAATAAAATGTACCTATCTGTAGTCTGCAAAAGCTGCTGGAGCCCTCTATTTACGTTATACTAGTTCAGACGGAACTGTATCCGTTAAAATAGCAGTATATTACTTTTTGAACGTGGGGGTCAGGCCAGGCATGTTTATACTCGTAGGTATTTTGTTTTTGCTCGTATATGGATTATTAGTATTCTACATAGGCTGGAGCGGCTGGAGCTGGATGAAACCTGTCGTGGCGGCAAGATTCCGCTGGTTGTATATTACAGGGCTTGTGTTCCTGGCGGTTTCCTTTATTCTGGCGCGGCTGTTTGGCAGTATTTCGTTTCTTGGCATTATCGGTTCTTACTGGCTGGCAATCTTCTCGCTGTTGTTGCTTATTCTGCCGATTGTACATCTAACGTTGTGGCTGCTGCGGTTGACGCGTATTCCAAGACATCACGCGCACAAATGGGCGGGAGTTGTTACGCTGGTGCTGCTTGTTACAACGATGGGGTATGGTATTTATAATGCGTACAGCCCGGTCGTCAGACAATACAACATTCAGATTGATAAAAAGGTAGAGGGGATCGACAAGCTGAACATTGTGATGGCGGCCGATATGCATTTCGGTCTGCTGTCAGGCCCTTCCCATGCGAAACGTATGGTGGAGGAGATCAACGCACTCAAGCCAGACCTCGTCTTATATCCAGGTGATCTGATAGATGACAATCTGGCGATGTATGAGAAAAGTGGAATTGCGGACATCATTCGTGATATCCATGCACCTTATGGCGTATATGCTTCGCTCGGGAATCATGACAAATTCGACGGACCGGTCGAGGAGCTGATTGCAGCATTGGAGAAAAGTAATATGAAGGTGCTGTATGATGATAAGATCGTTCTGGATAACCAAATTACGCTGATTGGACGCAAGGATCGAACGGAACAGGATCGGGCAGAGGTCGCAGAACTCATGAAAAATACGGATCTGAACCGGCCTGTCATCATGATGGATCATCAGCCTTATGATCTGGATATCGCCGAGCAGAACAAGGTGGACCTGGTTGTATCCGGTCACACTCATCGGGGCCAGATTGCACCAGCCCAGTGGATTACACAGGCCATCTATGAAAATGACTGGGGTTATCTGCAGAAGGGCTCTATGCATTCCATCGTTACCTCAGGCTTTGGTTTCTGGGGACCTCCAATCCGTACAAGCAGTCGTTCCGAGATTGTACAGATCAATGTGACCCTTGGGCAGTGAAAAAACAGCCTCTTCGAAAGAAGGGGCTGTTTTTGATTAATTCCGTTCACCGTTTGCCGAAATGGCTTCAAACGAGTAGAAGCTTCCTTTTTTATTTATTTTACCTACGATTGTAGTGGCCCCTTTTTTCGTGAAGGTATATTGGTTATCCTGGATACGAACGTTGTATCCCTTCAAATTCAGGCCAAAGATCGCTTTAACTTTAGGGGTTGCGACGGAGAGTGCTTTACTTTTACTCAGCTTAGGTTTAGCAAAAGACTTTTTGAAATCAGCATCATTATTCCAGTCCTTGCCCAGTTCGTTTTCCACCTTCCACACCTTGCCGGTGTTACTTCCGATATGCACGTAGTTCAAATTGCTGTCATCCTGATATTTCCAAAGTGTATCCTTGTTTGCTTTGGTAAGCAGCGCATAATCGAATGGTTTCACGGTGGATATGCCAAGTGTTTTGAGCGAGTTCCGGGCTTTATTGGTTAGGGCAGCTCGTGCATCCTTTATTTTATATTGAATACTTGCTGACATTTGGTTGTTGTGATCCACATCGACGTACAGACTTTGGTTAGGCCCCCAGATGACCCAGTAATTTTTGAGTCCGCCTTCGTTCACTAATTGATTTACACGCCATAAGGCCTCAACTTCGAATTTTTTGTCTTTATCGAAGGTGTTCAGAAAAGCGGTTATTTTGGTACGTAAAGCTTCATCCATGACTTTGTTGAGATCATCGGCTTTATAACTAATCATAGTGGAAGTAACTTGTCCCTTTTTGGGATCATAATTTTGAGAGAATTCAGCCTCGGCTGTGCCGGTCAATATGCCATTAATGTGCCATTCATCAAATGAAGTATCTACAGATGTAAATTGTATCGTTTGTTTACCAGCCAGTGTTGTGATCGCATCCGTTAACAGCTTTGTCGCTTTTTTATCCAGTTTCACAGTGCTTTGCTCATCCTGAACAGCCGATGATTCATTGGATTGAGCGTATGTGACGGGAGCTGTGGATAACAATAGTGTCATAGAAGTGATCGCTGCGGTTATAGAAACAAATTTTTTCAAGGTAATTCCTCCTGTATACATAAGTGTGATGGTATTAGATATTCATGCCTGGATACACTATTAACGTGGATGAAAAGGAAAATGTTGCATACTTCTATAAGTTAAGCTCTTTAAACAGATATTTAGGAACCAATTATACGATCTGGGGAGTCATCGATCTGATCAGTGCATTCAACCCGGCTGGTATCAGAAAGTAATTGCTTCAAACGGCGAGAATCTGGATTGATATGGGACGAATCAGCTTTGCTTCGTGGTATTTTGCCGCGGAGCAGAGCTTTTTTTTGTATTTATGTACATGAAAAATAAATGACGATATAGCAGACGAAGTGGTATACTGTGTTCGTATCAGGGAGGAATAACGATGACAAAACCTATGATTGCCGTGGATATGGATGACACGATCTGTCATCTGGTCAAACGGGCGATATACCATAACAATATCATTTACCCGAGCCATCCGCTTCAGTACGAAGATATGGTGCACTGGGATACTACACATTTGCGTCACCCGGAAAGTACACATGAGGTGTTCTACGGTCGGCCTGGTCTGTTTGAGGAACTCGAGCTTTATGACGAGTACGTGGTGGAAGAATTGAGCAAGATCAACGAGGCGTATGACCTGATTATTGTGACGGCCGCAGAACCCAAAACGGTCATGGAAAAGTGGAACTGGCTGCAGAAACATATGCCGTTTATTACGCTGGAGCAGTTTATAACATGCAAACGCAAAAATTTGCTGGCCTTCGACCTTTTGATTGATGACGGACCGCATAATTTGATTCCGGCTTTTGAGAGTGGGCGGAAAGTAATCTGCATCCCGCATCCATGGAACAAGCAGCAGCTTGAGCATTACGGGTTTCCCCAAATGTCTTTCTGGAAAGATGCGAAACTGTACATTGATGAGCTATTGCAGCCCCAAGGTCTTCATTTATAACATTTATTCGTACTAGCGTATCCAGAGTAGAAAGTTATACTCTGGATTTTTTGCGATAAGCTAGCGGAGTCTCACCTGTTATTTTTTTGAAGGCAGCATAAAAGGAATCCATGTCATGATAGCCAACCATTTCAGCGATCATACTTACTGTATAGTCGGTTTGCTTTAACAGTTCACAGCTTTTTTGAATGCGTAGATGTTGAAAATATGATCCAAATGTCTGTCCGGTATAGCGGACAAACATTCTTCCGATCTTCTTTTCACTCCACCGGGATAGCTGCACCAAGTTTTTCATATGAATGCGTTCACTGAGGTGCTGCCTGAGATAAAGAAGGATGGTTTCCATGTCATGAGGGGCGGGGGGATTGTTAGCGGAGTTCTGATCGTTCTCCTGTTGATTCTGTCTGTAAGTCATGATGATTAATTGGCTAACCAGCGCGTCTAACATGGCAAGAGAACCTGGCCCGGGAACGGAAAATTCACGGTACAACTGTATCATTATTTCTTCCAAGCGGCCGGAATGGTCTGTAACGGAAATATAATGCTGCCGGTTTTGCTCCAAATCCACCAGATGCTGAATGAGGTAATCATCCCGGAGAATGTGTTTCAGCGAATGTATTAATTCTGAATTAAACAAACAGTTGTAGATAATCAAGGGGGTTTTTGCTGCATCCGTGCTTATAGGGCGAAAGACATGAGGGACTCCAACAGGAATGACAAATAACATGCCCTTGTGGACAGGCACAATATCATCACCGATATGGTGAAAACCTCTACCTTCCGCAACGTAACTGTATTCAATGAAATCATGGGTATGAAAAGGCATCACAAAATTCTCAGAGCAGCGATTGACGAATAACTGCAACGGAAGATTCAGAAAGTATTCGCTTTTCAATAGTTCCACAGACATTTTCATGTACAGTCTCTCCTTCGAACAGATGGCTGTATTGGCGGATGAAACAGTCCGTTTTACCGGACATTTCAATCAATAGAATTAATATAATTATATCGTAACCTGCCAACGGAAGCCATAATGGAGAGGATGAGCACAATATGTTAAAGGTTAATGACCTTCGCTGTGAATATCGAATGAATCCGATAGGGTTGGATGTCCGGTCACCCCGACTGAGCTGGAAACTGGAATCGGATCGAAGGAACTGTATGCAGTTGTCTTATCAGGTTCAGCTGTCTCATGCACCCGATTTTGCAGATATTGTATGGGATACACAAGAGTTGAAATCAGATCAGTCCGTTCATGTCGAGCTGGGAGGTTTTCAACCTGCTGCCCGAACAAGGTATTACTACCGGGTCCGGGTTCGGGATACGGTCGAAGAATCATCCGGGTGGTCGGATACCGCTTTTTTTGAGATGGGCCGCATGGAGCACAGCACGCAATGGACCGGGGAGTGGATTACAGCCAGGATAGCTGGTGAACCTGACACTTCCTGTCCACGTATGCGAAATTGCTTTCAGATTGTGAAACCTGTTCTCGCTGCAAGAATTTACGCTACGGCACTTGGGCTGTATGAGCTACATCTGAATCATGCTCGGGTAGGTGAGGCTTATTTTACGCCAGGCTGGACTACGTATAGTAAGCGCTTGCAATATCAAACTTATGATGTAACCCACCAGCTTCAGTCTGGAGACAATGTGCTCGGAGCTTACCTTGGGGATGGCTGGTATCGGGGATATCTTGGCTGGAATAAAGAACGAGAAATTTTTGGTTCCACATCTGCACTATTGCTGGAGCTTCATATTCGATATGCGGACGGGTCTGAAGAAGTGATCGGTTCGAATGAAGAGTGGTCTGCTGCACCCAGTGCCATACGCATGTCGGATATTTATATGGGGGAAACCTATGATGCGCGTATGGAGAGTGACTGGGGTGATCAGTCCCGATACGAATGGTCACCAGTTGAGGTTCTTTCCTATCCCAAGAACATAATCGTTGCGCAGGAAAATGTCCCTGTTACGCAGATGGAGCGGCTCCAACCTGCAGCTTTGCTGACAACACCGCAAGGAGATCGGGTATTGGACATGGGACAGAACATGGTAGGCTGGATGAGATTCAGCATTGAGGGCAATGCAGGGCAGACGGTTGAGCTGCACCATGCCGAAATTCTGGATCACGAAGGGAATTTTTATGTTGACAATCTTCGTGCTGCAAAGCAAAGGATCCGATATACCCTTCATGGTCAGGGGGTGGAGACATATGAACCCCACTTTACATTTCAGGGCTTCCGCTATGTAAAATTAATTGGTTTTCCGGAAAAGGTTGCTTTGGATCAGTTTTCAGGAGTTGTACTGCATTCCAGCATGGATCGTACAGGCCACTTCGCTTGCTCCAGCTCGCTGGTCAATCAGCTCCATCATAATATTGTATGGGGACAGAAAGGGAACTTTCTTGACGTACCAACGGATTGTCCGCAGCGGGATGAGCGGCTAGGGTGGACGGGGGATGCACAAATGTTTATTAGAACCTCCGCATATCTGATGAATACGGCCCCCTTTTTTACGAAGTGGCTTCGGGATTTGCGAGCGGAGCAAGGAGAAGATGGGGGGATACCGTTTTTTGTGCCAGACCTGCGAAGCTCTACCTCTGAAGGCTGGGGAGATACAAGTCATTCCTCAGCTGCATGGGGGGATGCGGCCGTGATCTGTCCATGGGTTATATACGAAATGTATGGTGACGTGCGACTGCTCAAGGAGCAATATGAAAGTATGCAGAGATGGGTTGCGTATATTTATGAGCAGGGTGAGAATGCTTTCCTCTGGAATACAGGCTTTCATTTCGGGGACTGGCTTGCACTGGATTCTAAATCAGGCAGCTACGTTGGCACGACCGACATCCATTATGTGGCAACAGCATTTTACGCATACTCAGTCTCGTTGACTCGCAAAGCTGCGGCTGCACTCGGCAAGTTGCAGGATGCAGAGTATTATGATGAGTTGCATCGGAATATTGTGAAGGCGTTTCGAGACGAATATGTCACTCCTGCAGGCAGAATTGCAGTTCCTACTCAAACAGCACATGTGCTTGCCCTGCAGTTTGATCTGCTGGAAACATCAGCCTGTACTCGTGCAGCTGCTCAATTGACTGAACTGTTAAAAGAAACACAAAACCATCTTACGACTGGATTTGTAGGCACTCCTTATCTGAATCCAGTACTAAGCGATATGGGAAGGAATGATCTTGCTTATGAATTATTATTGCAGGAGGATTATCCGTCCTGGCTTTACCAGGTAACCCAGGGAGCAACGACTGTGTGGGAACACTGGGATGGCATGAGGGAGGACGGAAGCTTGTGGAGTGCTGATATGAACTCGTTTAACCACTATGCTTATGGTGCTATAGGTGAGTGGTTATACCGTTACGTAGCAGGTATTCGGCCTGACGAGAAGCAGCCTGGGTTTAAGAGGGTGCATATCAAGCCGCATCCAGGCCCGGGACTGGAATGGGCAGAAGCAAGCTATGAGAGCATGTATGGCAATGTAAAGTCCAGCTGGCATCGGCAGGCGAATGGGGTACTGGAGCTCTGTGTTCAGGTTCCAGCCAATACAAGAGCTGAAGTGCGTCTACCTAATGCTGATCGTCAAACAATTATGGAAAATGGCAGGCTGCTTGACGATTCTCCCGAGATTCAAGTTTTAGAGAGTTCGGGCACGCATGTGGACCTGACTGTAGGCTCTGGAAACTATCGATTCATCTATAGCATCATTGAATAAGAAGGTCATGAACACAGTTCAACCTTGTTTACTGAAAATACGAGAAATTAAGATTGTAATCTCCTCGCCAGCTGATTAAAATAAGATTTGGAATCTGGATTGCAGCCGGAAACTATCTTTCTACTATCAGTCACAAGTGAGGTTATATGTATGAGTCAACCGGTTGATCGGCCCCGGCGCATAGAGTATCTGGATCTCTACCGTGCAATTGCGATTATGGCAGTTGTGGCAATTCATGCAACATCAACAGCTGTTGCGCATTATCCAAAGAATACGTTTGATCATGATCTGTTTTACTTCTGGAATACGTTTTTGCAATTTGCAGTGCCAGCTTTTTTATTTTTATCTTCCCTGGTGTTGTTTTACAACTACAATGCGAAGCTGAATGAAAAGGGCTGGGTGCGTTCTTTTTACAAAAAGCGCATGTTCTACATATTCATTCCTTATGTTGCGTGGTCCTTCATTTATTTTGTCATTAAAAAGTGGCTGGCAGGCAAGGAGCCGATCGAAGACAGTATGCAGCTTGTGAAGCAGTTGATACTGGGCACAGCTCATACGCATTTGTACTTTTTTCTAATTATCCTTCAGTTTTATATCGTGTTTCCCTGGTTACTTGCCTTGACGAAAAAACCATGGTTTAAGCGATATATGCCGCTGTATTTTATTGCAGGGCAAGCGCTGTTCTACGCATTGCATCTACAATTTCATTTTGAACGAACAGGCAGCCTGCTGCCGAGTTATTTGATTGTTATTGGCTTTGGAGCCTGGATTGGACTGAACTTTGATTCCATGATGAAACAAATGAATCGTTTCCGTTATCTATTATTGGGTGTGCTTTTAGGGGCAGGATTGCTATCGATGTATGCCACCGACACCATCAAAACAGCTTTGATGGAATGGCCGACGTTAACCTTCACAATCCTGTTCATCATTCGCAATGCGTTTACACTATCTGCTTGTTTGCTTTTGTTAATTGTAAGCGAACGAGTGGGCTCAAGAAAACGGCGGAAGCAACATAAGGCGGCTCGTTTAATGGATTCTGTGGGAACTGTAGCCTTTGGCATTTTTTTAATTCATCCTTTAATCCTGCTGTTCTGGAGACGTGAGCTTACGGATGATCTTGCCCGTCATTTCAGTTTGGGTATTGTATTATCTTACATCGCTGCACTGATGCTCTCCTGGTTATGTGCCGTAGGTTTGCGCCGATTAAAGTGGGGATGGGTACTCATCGGCCGCTAATTAGGTCTAATTGGGCTTGAAAAACAGGTGAATAAGTATAAAGAGATTTTAAGCTCCTCTTGTGGAAAACTTGAAATCTCTTTTTTATTTGCGGCATAACAGGTATGATGAATTAATGTCCATTTCATAGAATTTATGGATGAACACGCGGTACTGACGAGCGCATAAAGATATCTGGCGAGGGGGAAACATGTTGAAACTGGTACCCCGGAAGGGAAACGTCTGGTCGGATTATTAAGGGAGGAAATGTTTCAGGCTGTTGCCAAAAGTGACCTGCCATGGTCTGAGCAGGACTTGTTGGATTCCATGATGTATTACCGATTAAATTCCAAACCGGGTGAGATTACACATGAGCGTTATCTTCGGATAAATAATACAAATATAAATCCAGATCAAACAGCAAGATTGATTCAGGAGCATTTCAGTTTGTAGTTTATTACAACTCACCTGATCATCAAAGAGGAGGAGAACCATGTACTTTTTTATGCTTTTTTTGGTTGGCGTTGTGTTATGTTTTTTGTTCCCTTATGGTCCAATGATCGTTGGGGGCATCATCTTTGCAGTGGTCATTGATCACTATCGCCAAACGTCATATATTCGTGAGGATATTCAGGCAATCAAAAACCATCTGAAATTAATGAACAAGGAAGAGCTGGAGGAGTATGAGATGGATCAGGTTTATAAAAATTCAGATCGGATTCCGTCGGAAAGAATGGATGTTATCAATCGACAAATTGAGCTCGAACTCGAGCGGGAGAATAAAAACAAAAAAACATAACCTATTTTTCAATGATTACAATCTGTTTTGGATAAAACTATAAATATCCATCCCTTGCCTTGGAAGCACTTTTTTTATCTGGATGGCAGATTGTCCATTTCACCCAAGACAGCAATTGTTTTGGTGTTGCATTCAGCAGTAAAATGTAATACCATGAACGCACATATAGTTCACATTGAAGAGATTAGGGCATGTCCAGAAACCTCAAGGCGCAGGTATGGTTTGCCTTTTTCTGTATATTGGAGTGATGAAGTGAAGATCGAGAAGGTGTTAAACAATAATGCGGTAGTAGCCATCAAAGATGAACAGGAAGTTATTGTTATTGGGCGGGGGATCGCTTTCCAGAAACGGGCGGGCGATATGATCTCTGACCAGCATGTTGACAAGGTGTTTACTTTACAGAATGAAGATATTCAGGAAAACTTTAAGGCATTAATCGCGAGTATACCGCTTGAGTACATGAAAGTGTCTGAAGAGATCATAGACTATGCCAAACGAAAACTGGGCAAAAAGTTAAATGACAGCATCTATCTGCATCTGACAGATCATATTCATTTTGCTATTGAGCGCTACCGCAACAACCTTCCGATTCGCAATGGCTTGTTATGGGAGACCAAGCAGCTGTACAAGGACGAGTATGAAGTAGGACTTGAGGCGTTAAATATGATCTGTGATCAATTTGGAGTGCTTTTGCCTGAGGATGAGGCTGGCTTCATGGCGCTGCATTTTGTGAATGCTGCACTGAACGAAGAGATGCCTAACATTCGCAACATGACACAGGTGATGCAGGAGATTCTGACCATTATCAAATATCACTTTAAAATGGACTTTGATGAAAATGCGCTGAACTACACTCGTTTTGTGACTCACCTGAAGTTTTTCGCCCAGCGGCTGGTAAAGGGCAAGCACTACAAAAGCAACAATGACGAGGAATTGTTTCAGATGATTCAGAAAAAGTATCCCGACGCACATAAGTGCTCTGAAAAAATCAAAAAATTCATTGAAAATAACTACACCTATCAACTGACTGACGAAGAGATGATGTATTTAACCATTCATATCGAGAGAGTTGTCAATGCCACTTCTGAGTAAACATGCGGGTTAACTTATTGAATAAAAAAAGTGCTTGCAAATGTAGTTCAGATGTACTATGATGATCCCAAGAAGTAAGCGCATACATGGTCAATCGGATTGTAACTGTTCAATCAGGCAATTCCGGCTGTAAGGCCCCAGGGTTGATCCCAGTGCTTGCCAAATATCTTAATCGAATACCAATGTGTACAGCCTTACAGGGTTGCAACCGTTAAGGGCAAAACCTGAATTGCTGAATAACATGACTGATTTCCGGATTTCCGGTACGTTGTGATTGTTCAGTAGTTCAGGTTTTCTTTGTTTCACAGACATGGGGAGTCTACTTAGAGAGGAAGAATGACAATGAGCAACTACGATCAATTGGCAAAAGACATTCTGTCACGGGTTGGTGGCCCGAAGAACGTAAACAGTGTATTTCATTGTGTGACAAGACTGCGGTTTAAACTGAAAGATGAAAGCGTAGCCAAAACGGAAGAACTTAAAAATCTGCCGGGAGTCATTACGGTAATGCAGAGTGGCGGGCAATATCAGGTCGTTATCGGCAATGAAGTGCCTGATGTATATAAAGCAGTGGTTAAAGCAGGTAACTTGTCTGCTGAAGGTCAAGTAGATGAGAATGATGCGGATGCAGGTCCCAAAGGCAATTTGTTTAACCGCTTTGTAGATATGATCTCCGGCGTATTTACCCCAGTTCTTGGATTGCTTGCAGCGACGGGCATGATTAAAGGTTTCACGGCAATGTTCGTGTCCCTGGGCTGGATTAGTAAAGAAGCTGGCACGTATGCCTTATTAAACGCCATTGGAGATTGTTTATTTTACTTCTTCCCAATCTTCCTTGGGTACACAGCCATTAAAAAATTTGGTGGAAGTCCATTCCTGGGGATGGCGATTGGTGCTTCTTTAGTTTACCCGACACTTGCGGGAATTCGCGGTGGGGAACCGATGTATACTTTGTTTGCAGGAACTTTGTTTGAATCACCGATTCGGATTGAGTTTCTAGGTATACCGGTCATTTTGATGGATTATGCTTCATCCGTTATTCCGATTATTATAGCAACGTTCTTCGCGGTCAAAATTGAACGTTTCTTCAAAAAGGTTATGCCTAAAGTAGTCAGCAATTTCCTGGTTCCATTCTGTACATTGCTTGTTATTGTACCCCTTACATTTCTGGTTATTGGACCAATTGCGACATGGGCGGGTCAATTATTAGGAGCATTCACATCTTCCATTTACGGACTGAGTCCGTTACTTACAGGTCTTGTAATCGGTGGTTTGTGGCAAGTATTCGTCTTGTTCGGACTCCACTGGGGACTCGTGCCATTGGTATTCGTTAACCTTGCGACCCTTGGCTATGATTCGATTCTGGCACTTTCTTTTGCAGCTTCCTTTGCTCAGATCGGTGCAGTACTTGCAGTTATGCTGAAAACGAAAAGCCAAAAGCTGAAAACACTCGGTGCACCTGCATTCATTTCCGGTATCTTCGGTGTCACTGAGCCAGCGATTTACGGTGTGACATTACCGCTCAAAAAACCATTTATTATGAGTTGTATCGCTGGTGGTATTGGTGGGGGGATTCTTGGTTTAGTAGGAACGAAAGGTTACATCATCGGTGGTCTTGGAATCTTCGGTTATCCAAGCTATGTGAGTCCTACAGAAGGAATGAATTCCGTATTCTTCTGGACAGTTGCAGCTACAATTATCGCATTCATTCTTGGTTTCATCCTGACATATGTTGTTGGCTTCAAAGATCCTGTTGAAAAAACGGCTGCGCCGGCACCTGTTCTTGATCCGAACCCGAACAACCGTTTTGAAATTGTAAGCCCAATGGCGGGTGAAGTGGTTGAACTGAAAGAAATTAATGACGTTACATTTGCAGGAGAGCATATGGGTAAAGGTATTGCGATTCGTCCTGTCAGCGGCAGAGTTGTATCTCCAATCACAGGTGTTGTGCAAACGGTGTATCGTACGAAACATGCAATCGGTCTTGTATCGGATGATGGTGTTGAGATGTTGATTCATATTGGTCAGGATACAGTTCAATTGAAAGGCCAGCATTTCAATGCACATGTGAAGGATGGCGACCGTGTTAATGCAGGTGATCTGATTATGGAGTTTGACCTTCAAGCGATTAAAGATGCAGGTTATGAGACAATTACTCCAATTATTGTAGCCAATACTCCTAATTATCTGGATGTTGTCGCTACCAAAACGGCAAGTGTGAACGAGCAGGATAAGCTGCTGACTGTACTGAGCTAATCGGAATGCATAGTATCTGACTAATCGATCGTAAAGATAACTATGGCGAATATAGGAGGTATACCTCAATGTTTGAACAACTAAAGACCTTCCCGGAGAACTTCCTCTGGGGAGGAGCAACGGCCGCCAATCAATTGGAGGGTGCTTATCTTGAAGGAGGAAAAGGGTTAACAACGGTTGACCTGATTCCGATTGGTGCGAATCGTTTTCCGATTGCACTGGGTAACCTGGATTCATTTGAACCCAAAGAAGGAGAGTTTTATCCTTCACATGAAGCGATTGATTTTTATCATCGGTATAAGGAAGATATTGCGTTATTTGCTGAAATGGGATTCAAGTGCCTCAGGCTTTCGGTAGCCTGGGCACGGATTTTTCCGAATGGCGATGATGCCGAGCCGAATGAAGCGGGACTTCAGTTCTATGATGACGTTTTTGACGAGCTGCTGAAGCATAACATTGAACCCGTCGTAACGATCTGCCACTTTGATGTACCTGTAAGTCTGGTGAAGAACTATGGCGGATGGAAAAATCGCAAGATGGTCAGCTTTTTTGAAACCTATGCTAAAACACTGTTTAATCGCTACAAAGATAAAGTGAAATACTGGATGACATTTAACGAGATTAATATGCTGCTGCATCTGCCTTATATCGGCGCAGGAATCGTGCTTGATGAAGGTGAAGACAAGGAACAGGTTTTGTATCAAGCGGCTCACCACGAGTTGGTTGCAAGTGCGCTGGCGGTTAAAGCTTGTCACGAGATCATTCCGAGCGCGCAGATTGGATGTATGCTGGCAGCGGGTATGGTCTATCCGTATAGCTCACATCCGGAAGATGTATGGAAGGCGATGGACAAGGATCGCGAATCCTTCTTTTTCATCGACGTACAGTCCAAGGGGGAATACCCGGGATACACGAAGCGGTTTTTCAGAGAAAATCATATCCACATTGATATGCAGCCGGAAGATGCCGACATTTTGAAGCAGCATACGGTCGATTATATCGGTTTCAGCTACTACGCAAGCCGCTGCACAAGTGCTGATCCTGAAGTGCTGAAGAACTCTACGGAGGGGAATGTGTTTGGTTCAGTGAAGAATCCGTATCTTGAAGCATCGGAATGGGGCTGGACCATAGATCCCAAAGGGCTTCGCATCACATGCAACCAGCTACATGACCGATATGGGAAACCGCTATTTATTGTAGAAAATGGCCTCGGTGCAACCGATGTATTGCTGGACGATGATACGGTTGAAGATGACTATCGCATTGCCTATCTGAACAGCCACTTTGCCGAGATGGCGGAGGCGATTCAGGACGGTGTTGAGCTGATCGGTTACACCAGCTGGGGACCAATCGATCTGGTTAGCGCAGGCACGGGAGAGATGAAAAAACGTTATGGCTACATCTATGTAGACAGAAATAATGATGGCAGCGGAACGCTTCGTCGTGTGAGAAAGAAAAGCTTTCATTGGTACAAAGAAGTTATCGCAAGCAATGGTGCACAATATTTCTGATTAAGGCGTTTATGCCTGAAAGTAGACAAAGAACATTCTCGTTATGACGGGATGTTCTTTGTTCGGTAGAAATTGAAATTTGGGCAGCAAAACCGTAAAACTAAAAAAGTTATCTAATAGAACTATGGAGCGTCATTTATTGATATAGAAGCTCCATGGTTTTTCATTTATTTGTGTGCTGCTGCCAGAGAGACACCATTCGTTCATCTGCTTGAGCGGATGGAGTTCAGGGTACCTGTAGACTCTGATATGCATTGAGTCTTCCATAGGTCCAATAGATGCCGGAACCCGAGATCGGATCTGAGGCGAAGCATAATGCATCTCGAATCTGGGCATTGTTTTTCCCCCTTGCAGCGAGCAGTGCTGCTGCACCCGCAACTTGCGGAGCTGCCATGGACGTTCCGCTAAGATAGGCATATGAGTTGCCCAGATACGTGGAGAGGATCGCATCCCCCGGTGCAGCCATATCGACCCAGGAGCCATAATTGGAAAAGTTGGATTTCAGGTCATACGAATTGGTGGAAGCAACCGCAATGACGTTAGGATATGAAGCAGGAACGATGGGGTATGATGTGTTATCATTGCCTGCCGCCGCAATAATCACGGCTCCGCGATCCCATGCATACTGAACAGCAGCTTGAAGGAACGCATCTCCCGCTGGTCCGCCCAGGCTGAGATTCACGACTTGAACTCCGTTGTTGGCTGCAAACACTAGCCCGTTGCCCACGTTGCCAATGGTACCTTGGCCGTTGTTATCCAGCACTCGAATCGGCACGATGGAAGCAAGCGGTGCTGTACCCGCGATGCCAACGCCATTGTTGGTTATGGAAGCAGCGATGCCAGCAACATGTGTACCATGACCGTTTCCGTCCTCAGGGATGTTATCGTAATCGACATAATCGTAGCCGGGCAGGAGCTTGCTGGCCAGCTCAGGATGATTTAATTGCACGCCTGTATCAATGATGGCGATTTTAATCGAGCTGCTGCTTTGAGTGATATCCCATGCGGCTGGAGCGTTGATCTTGTTCAGATTGTACTGGTAAGGAAAGAATGGATCATTCGGTATAAATGAGGCTTCAACGAGATAGTTGGGATGCGCATGTTCAATGAGAGCATGCTCCTTGTATTGTTTGAGCATACGATGCATTTTTTTGCGAGATTCGATCCGGTACCACCCCAGATCTTCATAGGTTTCGGCCACTTTGCATTTGTTCTTCCGATGAAGGGTGTGCATCTGATCGGCGGTTGTACCTTCCTTGAACTTGAGCAGCAGCTGGTGAGGAGCATGAGGATGGAACTTACTTGCAGCTTTCTGATCTGCATATCGAAGGGTGAACCAGATGGAGATCAAAAGGATAACTGCTGTGATGCCAAACGATAACCACATGGTTGGTTTACCCCTTTCAGATTTGGATGATGATACGCCTTATCGTATGCGGAGTCTATCAAAGTGCGCGGGCTTTCTTCCAAATTGGTCGGGAGTACAGGTAGATTCATAGGGTTGCCTGGTGTCAGTTCATTGATAGGTTTGCTAGAATTCGTTAAAATGAGGAGAAGCATCTCATAACAAAAATAAGGAATGTGATATGTTGACAGAACAACAGCTAAAACCGGAAGTAAAACCTGTTCAATCCCATGAGATACAGGAAGCAATTGATTTTGCTATGCGTGTGCGTAGTGAGGTTTTTTCCATGATAGATCCGAGCGTATTACCTAAAGATTTTCAACAGTTTACAGAACATTATCTGGATCGTAACGATGCCATTTTTCTTGTTGCCCGGTTGGGCGAAGCAGGCATTGTCGGTTCCATCGGCATTATGCCATATGACGGACGTATTCAGGCTATTGAAGGCCGTTACTCGGCTTCTACCGCAGCTGAGATTGTAAAATGTTACGTTGATCCTGCCTACCGCAGGCATGGCATCGGTTCACTGCTAGTACAAGAATTGGAGCAAATTGTAACCCGAATGCGATATACAACGTTATATCTGCATACCCATCGTTTTCTGCCTGGAGCAGTGGATTTCTGGGAACGTCAAGGATTTGCGTTTATTGCGGAAGAAGAAAATGAATGGCAAATCGTGCATATGGATAAACCCATCCATTTTTAGATCGGAGAGATGTATGAATGTATACAAGTCTGATTGAAAAACTGGCTCACACAAAGGCGGTAAAATGGTTTCCGAATCTTCAAGATCAGGAGGAAAATGGTTGATCAACGAACATAGAGAATGCAATTGGGGGAAAACACAGATGAACAGCATAACACGAAAAATTGTATTTATTGATATTGATGGAACTTTGGTCGATGATGACGGCAGCATTCCTGTGTCTGCACAAGAAGCGTGTAAACAAGCGCGCAAGAACGGACATCTGCTGTATTTGTGCACGGGGCGCTCCAAGGCCGAAATTTATGATTCAATCTGGGAGATTGGTTTTGATGGATTAATTGGTGCAGGCGGAGGGTATGTAGAATACGGCTCTGACATTTTATATCACAAAAAAGTAACAGCTGAAGATGTGCGGCATATGGTCGATTTCTTCAATGAACACGGCATTGATTTCTATCTTGAATCCAACTCGGCCCTGTATGCCAGCAGTAATCTTCAAGCTCATCTGGAGCGCCGAATCTATGGTGATGTCGAGAATGATCCGGCTGCACGGGAGAAAAAAGAAACGAAGCCACATCCGTTCATTGCCGGGTTAACATATGGTGAAGCCGATCTGTATAAGGATGACGTCAACAAGGTATGTTTTCTGGAAAGTCCTATCATTCCGTTTGAGCGGATCAAGCAGGAGTTTGAGGGCAAGTTTGAAGTCATTCAGTGTACGGTACCTGTCTTTGGCGAGGGCAGCGGGGAGCTGATGATCCCGGGTATTCACAAAGCCATTGCGATTGCCGACCTGCTGGAGCATCTGGGCATGTCCTGGGAAGATACACTGGCGATTGGTGATGGCATGAATGATGCCGAGATGCTGGAATTCTGTGCGGTAGGTATTGCAATGGGCAACGCCAAACCGGGTCTGAAAGCCATCGCTGACGACATCACAGCCTCTGTGGAAGAAGACGGATTGTATCATAGCTTTGTAAAGTATGGCTTGATCTGACTTGTCCAGAATCAAGAAGAAACAGGCATCTCCGCTTTGGAGATGTCTATTTTTTTTATGTCTATGTGTATTGCATATCTTACCATGAAAGTTTAATATAAATTTTGAAAACAAGGTATTTATTGGTATTTATTTGACTTGAAGAAAAATTAAATTGAATACATGGAGGATGCCGCATGAGTAATGTTGCTCTTTTGTTTCCTGGACAGGGCTCTCAGATCATCGGGATGGGAAGAGACTTTTCAAACCTTCCGATCCATACGCTTCAAAAAATATGCGAAGAAGTCTCTACAAAAGTGAACATCCTGTCTGTGTTGCTTGTATAAACACGGATCAGCAGTTTGTTATTTCCGGCCATCGCCAAGCCATACAGAAGGTGTTAAAAAGAGCCGAATTTATGGGAATAAAACATGCTTACCTGCAGGTATCCGGTCCATATCATTCTCCCATGATGCAAAGTGCCGCGGAACAATTCAAAATACAATTGAGGCCGAAAAGGTGAAAATCCGCTTGAAATTACGAATGTCGGGGGAACGGAACACAATAGTTTTGATTTTACTTTGATTGTTAAACCCCAGGAGCAAATGAAAATCATATTAAAGTACAATGCCAAGGTGTATGATATCACCACGGTTGAACAGATTCAAAAACACTTTATTGCTATGATTCAACAAGTGGTAATGAACCCGGAAGTGCACATCAACGAACTTGATTTGATAACATCGAAAAGTTATTAATGTATGTAACAACCCAAACCAGCACTGTTTTCAGTGCAACAGCTGTTTGGGTTGTTCTTTTGTTGAAATTTTCAATCCTGGAAGGGAGGATATTTTGATCGGGCTTTAAACAAAGGCTTCCTTCTAACCGATATATATTAAGTACGACTGTATGCGATAAGAAGGAAAGGAGAGGATTACATTGGATATTGCAGCACTGTCAATGGGAATGAGCCAGGCTTCGGTGGCACAGACGGCGAGTCTTCAAGTCATGTCAATGGCCAAAGATATGGCCCAGCAGCAAGGTGAGCAGATGGCGGAGATGTTAAAATCAGTGCCCGCTCCTCACCCCAATCTGGGTGGAAGCTTGGATATTTCCGTATAACCAGGCTCAGATTGCAGTACCATGCAAGCGTTTCGGTTGTTATTAAATATGCAGCAAGCAAAAACCCCGTCCAGCTTCAATTCACAAGAATTGGGGCTGTTCAGGGTTTGTTTTGTCACCGATGAGGTTGGTTTAATTGGTTAAATACATGTTCCGATCTGGTCCGGCAATTAAAGTGAGCTGGATAAGTTCGGCGCAGGGCTCTCAAAAGGCAGCGTATCCTTCATAGTCCACAACTCATCATAACTGGAAACTTGCAGATCGGCGCGGGACAGATTCTGATTTCCTGAGCCTGGATTAAGATAGCCGATACAGCGCATGCCCGCACTTTTTGCAGCCTGAACGCCGTTACGTGAATCTTCTATAACAATACACCGCGCCGGCGATATACCGATCTGTTCGGCTGCCGCAAGAAAAATATCCGGAGCCGGTTTGCCATGCTCAACCTCTTCACCCGTCATGCGTATTTCAAAGTACGGCGCCAATCCTGTTTTGTCCATAATCAGATCAATCAGCGCGCGCGGGGATGAGGAAGCTACAGCAATGGGAATGCGCTGCTCATGCAGCCATTTTACCCATCGTTCCACGCCAGGCATGGCAACAAGTTCAGCGTGAGCAAGCATCTTCTCCATCACATTGTGCTGATGATATGCAACAATTTCTTCCAGCGGTGCCTTGACCTGATATTTGTCAATGACTTGCTCCCACATGGATTCAAGCGTTACCCCGACAAATGAATGATGCTCCTGAACGGTAACGTCTGCACCGAAATAATCAAATGAACTCCGCTCAATCTCGAAATAGATCGGTTCACTGTCAATCAATACGCCATCCATATCAAAAATGACCGCCTGAATGGGCTCATGTCCATCCTCATTGATCAAGTTATCCCGCTGACGTCCACTCTCATGGTTTGCTGTCATGCTGCTTCCTCCTTCTGAATGATGTTCACCTGTATCCTATAATTCTAGTGTATCTGCTTTTAATTCAGCATTCCAGCCTTAAGTCAGAGGATGGGGAGGTTAATTCGATTGCAGCACAACCTTGATGGCGCTGGAAGAAGCCTGCAGCGTGCGCCCTTGTATATCACATCCAAGTGTGCGGAACGCTTCTTCATAATCTTCCAGAGGGAATGAATGTGTAATAATTTTTTTGGCAGGTATAATCTGCTGTTCGATCATGTAATGTGCTGTTGCAAATGTTCCAAGTGAATCGATGGAGCCGATGATTTTCAGACTGCGGTCCACCACTTCCTTCGGATTAAAGGAGGTCGTTCCATCTCGCAAACCAACCAGCATCAAATAGCCGCCGCTCGCGAGCTGGGATAACACCTGGGTGCCTACAACGCCAGTTGTATCCACAATCATATCCACTTGCCCGGTTGAGGGAGCGATGTCTGCAATCGCCTGTTCGAAGGAGGAATGAACCTGCCAGCGGTCTGGTGCTATGGAGCCTGCAATGGCAAGACGTTCTTCCGAGATATCGACAAGACTACCGGTTACCCCTTTGGAAGCAAGCGCATAGCTGTACAAAATGCCAATCGGCCCGGCCCCGAGAATAATGGTTCGGAAATTCGGTAACAGATGAATCTGGTTGATGCCTGTCAGCATACAGCTCAGCGGCTCGGTTAACGTAGCTTCTTCATAACTTACATGGTCTTTTAATTTGTATAAAAAACGATCTTCCGTCACGTAATAATCCGTAAACGTCCCATCTGCACTTACGCCCGTTTCTGTAACGGATTTATGCGTGCAGTGGTTCTGTCTGCCTGTTCTGCACATCTCGCATTGACCACAATAATACGTAGGATCAATGACGACGCGATCTCCTGGCTGCAGGTTGGTAACGGCAGAACCGACAGTGATTACTTCACCTGCGGATTCATGGCCCAGAATGACGGAAGGGGCTGCATGATATTTTCCGCTCACAATGCCCAGATCAGTACCACATACACCGGTTGCTTTGATGCGAACAAGCACCTGGTTATCTCTGGTGATTTCGGGAACAGGCCGTTCCTCCAGCGCAACTTCCCATGCAGATTTATATACTAATGCAAGCATGATCAGACCTCCTAATAATTAATAATTGCTCGGTTCTACTGATGTGTTCAATATGATAAAAATGTTTAATGCACGCTTGCCAGAACCTTGTCCAACCGGTCAACAATCTCTACCAGCTCGTCTTCCGTTGTGGTCAGGGACGGCCGGACTTTAACAACGTTACCAAAGCCATAGCGTGAACTGCGCAGGATCAGGTGCTGGTCTGTAAAAGCGCGGTCAATAATGGCATTGGTCTTTGGCGTATCCGGTTCGTTCTGATCACCGACAATTTCCAGCCCCCACATCAGCCCGACACCGCGGGCTTCACCAATGCTCGGGTATTTCTGTGCAAGCTCTTGCAGCAATCCTCCGAGTAACATGCCTTTGCGTTTCACTGCATCCAGGAAACCGGGTTCAGATACAACTTCCAGCGTGGATTTGGCTGCAGTAACCGAAATGAGATTGCTTCCCGAGGTGAAGGAGTGCTCGTGCTTCTCCAGCACGTTCAACCGGGATTGCATCAGCACAGCAGCCACGGGTACTCCGATGCCGCCCAAACCTTTGGCAAGGGTAATCATGTCGGGACGAATATCAAACAGCTCGCTGGCAAACATGGTGCCTGTCCGACCGATCCCGGTCTGGACTTCATCGGCAATCAGCAGCATGTTGTTCTCATCACATAACTTGCGAAGACGTTGGAAATATCCGAGCGGAGGCATGATGTTGCCGCCATTTCCGAGGATCGGTTCAATGATCATGCAGGCAACGGAGCCTGAACTTGCGTAATCTATCGCATCTGATATCGCTTCAACACATTGATAGCCACATTCTCTGCTCTCGCTTTTGAACGGACAACGGTAACAATACGGGGCGGGTACATGAACCGCATTGGCGGCAGAAGAGTTGGGGAAACGTTTACGTCTGAAGGCATTACCTGAGATGCCTGTTGCAAATTGGGTCTGTCCGTGGTGAGAGAGATACAGGCTGATAATATCCGTTGAGCCAGTATACTTTTGAGCTATTTTCGTTGCGCATTCATTGGCTGTGGACCCGGTAATATCCCGCATCCATCCGGTATTGATATCGTTAGGAGCGTATTCGATCAAGTGATCCAGCACCTCATTGACATAAGGTTCGGTGAAGGAGGAGGACATATGCGTAAGATTGCCGACCTGTTCCTGAATTTTACGGACTACATGCGGGTGATTATAACCCAGTGACAGATTAAACGTGCCCGAGACGCCGTCAAGGTATTCCACACCTGAATCGTCAATCAACTTAATCCCGTTTCCGACGATAAAGCGGTTATTGGTTAAAGTCTGCATGCAATTTCCTCCAATATTTTGGTGTACAAGCTGGGTTAAACTATACGAATTTTTTCCGGATGGGCTGCATCACCCCTTTCAAGGCTTCAAGTGAATGTATTTTGTGATGCGCTGGAATTTATATTTCCTTGGTTTGCTGTGTGAAGGTTGAGCCGAGCATATCCTGTCGAGTGTTCCAGAGATGGGAAAGCAGGAGGGTCAGTAATAAAAGAACGCAGAATCCTGTCAAAATCCAGATGGTGCCAACGACAGGCCATGCACTCATGCTCCACCCGGTTAGATATTGCAAGACTGCACCACCGATGCCGCCGGAAGCGATTAGAATGCTGGTCGTTCTTTCCGTCATACCAGGGATCAGTACGTTGGCATAGACCAGCGCAATACAGAATAGCCCGGACATAAACAGACCTGTACCAAAAATCAGCACGTATGTGACCCATTGACCAGATACAAAAACCATGGACATGGTAAACAGTAAGGTTCCGACCGTGCTCCAGATCAGGAACGGCATATATTGCACGGCTTCAGCAATTTTACCGGAGAAGAGACGGCCCACAATCATCGCGATCCACAGAATAGAAACACTTAGCGAAGCGATGGATTCCGACAGATCCAGACGCTCCACAAGAATGGAGGGCAGGAAATTCATCAGCCCAAGCTCAAGCCCCATATACACAAAGAAAAACACAACAAAGATGGTGAGCAGCCCCAGCTGTTTTTTGGAATAACGGGATTTCTTTTCTGTTCGTTGGTCAGACGTATTCTCTCCGGCTTGTTCCAGATATTGTGCGGCAGAACGCGGCATGCTTACCCACAGCAGCATGAGCATCAAAGCCAGAATCGCAACGGTAAAGAAGGTGAGGTGCCACTGTTCCAGCCAAATAAACAAGGCCGCAGCGGCGGGAATAAGAAGTGCACCCAGTGCGAAGAACACATCGAGCTTGGACATGGCGACGGCTTTCTGGTTCTCTGTAAATTCAATCGTGAAGGCTCCTACGGAAGGTTCGATAATCCCTGAGCCAAAGCCTACGATAACGGTTAACAGCAGCACGATCTCCCATGATGGCAACCAGCCAAGCAGAAGATAAGCTGCCACGATGCAGATCAATGCCAGCGTGAGCATCCATTTGCGACCCATTTTGGCAGTCATGGAGGGAGACAGCAGAACACCGACAAGAAAGCCGAGAAACTGCAAAAACAGCAAAAATCCTCCGTCACTGTAGCCGCGCTCGTAATGTGGCAGTAAAACAGGCAGAAGTGCACCCAGAACTACGCTGGTTATGCCGATTAACAGATAGAAACCGCAGCTTAAAGCGAAGATCGTTCTCAAATGTGTACCTCCTAAATGGATATAAAATTTATAAATTGAAATATATGTTTATTTTCACATCTAATTTATACCATAAATTTGAAAATGTACAAGCTCTTTTTTGTAAAATTATGTTAAAGCTTGGCGAGGTAACGTTTCTCGTTCGCAAAATCTGACATGGATTTTATACTGCACAAGCACGCATTTGCTTCACGAGCCAATCCATGAGAAGATGGAGTTTGGTTTCTGGACGATGACGATGATGAATGATGAAATATCATGGAGTTAAACGAAGAAATGCGGTGAACGATGTTAATCAACAAATACATAAGTGAGACGGGATACTGCTCTCGGAGGGAGACCACAAGGAGAATTGCAGCTGGCAGGATTACGATTAACGGCAAGGTATGTGTAAAGGGAGATACGGTGCAGCCTGGAGACGTTGTGCTTATGGATGGTGAGAGCATCCCACAGCGAAATCCGGAAGCCGTGTATATCCTGTTGAACAAACCCGTTGGCATCGTCTGCACTGCTGCTGAACATGTTGAAGGCAATATCATTCAATACGTCAACTACCCTGCACGCATATTTGCGGTTGGCCGTCTGGATAAAGCGTCGGAGGGGTTGATTCTGCTGACCAATGATGGAGATATTGTGAACAAGATGATGCGCTCAGAGCATAATCATGAAAAAGAGTATATCGTCACTGTAGACAAGCCCATCTCGGATTCATTTGTACAGCAGATGTCAGCGGGTGTGGAGATTTTAAACGTGGTGACCAAGCCTTGTGAAGTACAGAGGCAGAGCGAGCAGGTTTTTCGCATCATTTTGACACAGGGATTGAATTTGCAAATTCGCCGAATGTGTAAGGCACTTGGATACAGGGTGCTGAAGCTGGAGCGGGTTCGCATTATGAACATTACGTTGGATGAGCAGTTAAAACGGGGAGAATGGAGACACTTGCAGAAGCAGGAGCTCGAGCTGTTAATGTCTCGTTTAAATGATCCCGGGTATGAGGAATAATCGAATAAGCGTTTATTCAACGCGGTAGAGATGTCAGAATCGTTCGCACAAGGCTGCGGGGGCTGACAATAAGACAATAAGACACGAACCCATTGAAAGGGGCGTGTCTTTCATTTTTTTAACACACGTTTTTACGTATGTTTACGACAGGAGTGAATCAAGCGTTGCGGTGTAATTTGGATAAAATAAAATTCTTTTTGTTTTTTCCCGAAGTGCTCTCTGAAACATAAGAACCGTAGAGCGTAAGGGATGCGCCCAGAATACTCACCCATGTCAATCGTTCATGAAGAATAAGAGCGGAGGACACCACCGTAACTACTGGCACAACATAGATATACACGCTGGTGTGGATCGCTCCAAGCAGCTTCACAGCTTGATTCCAGGTCACAAAGCACAGAGCAGAAGCGCCTGCGCCAAGGAAGAGCAGATTGGAAATGTTTGAGATGTGATAGAACCGGGCAAGGTTCAGTTCAAAATCAAACAGAAACAGCGCTGGCAGCATGAAGAGCAGGCCGTAGAAAAAAACTTTGCGTGTTGCTCCAATCATATGAACCTTGCGTGAACTGATTTTACGCATCAGCACAGAGTAAATGGCCCATACCACAGGAGCAATGAAGGCAAGCAAATCTCCCACAGGGTTTAGCTGTAACATATAACTGCCGCTGAATGTAACAAGTATGATGCCACATATCGCTATGGCGAATCCGGCCAGGAAGCGGCGGGTTATCTTTTCTCCATCCAGGAAGAAATGGGCAAATACAGCGGTGAAGAACGGAGCGACAGATACGATGATGCCTGCATTGGAAGCTGTTGTATACACCAGGGCAAGATTTTCAATAAGAAAGTATAAGGTTACGCCACATAAGCCTGCACAGATGTATAACGCTTCGTCCCGAATAGATACGATCCACTGAAATCGCGGATAGATAATGCATAAGATGACATACCCGATCAGGAAACGAAACAGCAAAATTTCGATCGGTGTGAAATCCACCAATAACACTTTAGTCGAAACGAAGGTTGTTCCCCAGATCAGGATGGTAAACAAAGCAAGAAGATGTCCGGTAGACCTATGGCTCTGATGACGTATTGAAGTCATTGGATACTCTCCTGCAAGCGAACTGATTCTGAACCGTGATTGAAAATGCGACAGTACTGTTTGGGGGTTAAACCGATCAGTTTTTTGAAAAAGTTAGTGAAATGGCTCTGATCGCTGAAACCTGTCTGTACAGCAACATCAATAGGCTGCAAACCCTGCTCCAGCAGGCGTTTGGCTTGATTAATGCGAATGGTCTCCAGATAGCGGTAGGGGGATATCCCTTTTTGACGAGTGAACAGGCGCAGCAGATGGTATTTACTGATGCCTGAAATCTCGGATAGTTCGTTCAAGGTGATGTTTTCAGCGTAACGGGATTCAATATAACTGCACAGTTGTCTGATCTCAAAAGTAACATGCTGGGCAGGTTCGGGCGGCCCGGGATTACAGCATTCCTTGAGCATCTGATCCAGAAGCAGGAGCAGCAGCTCCTCTTTACAGAAATCAGACTGCTCGTCAAGAATAATCTGATGCAGTTCATGCAGCGAAGGCACAAGCTCACTTTGGTAGAGAACAGGGGCGGTGAAGTGTGGTAAATACGCTTGTCCTGTAATTTCACACACATACTCCTGCATTACCTCAGGCTGAATATTAATACATCGGTAATCCAGCTTGCGCCCATCTACCTGCTCGCAGGCATGCGGGTCATGTGGATTAAAAACGATCATATCCCCGCTGTTTAGTATATATTCTTCATTGTTGCAGACCAGATGCCGTTTGCCCTCTTCAATAAATCCGATCACATAATAGTCGTGAAAATGATTCGGGAACTTCTGCATGATGCCCTCAAATTGATAAGCCTCCAGCTTCAAATCTGTATCATAGACGACAGTTCGAACTTCGCGATTCATGATGCACCTTCTTTCTGGTAAGTTGTCGTTAGTATAACGTGCATGCAAGTCCGCTTTCTTGAACGATATTGCTTATTATACCGAAATGGCGGGATGAGGGAATTCATTTGAGTTCGAAACAGGTTTAATTTAAAATGATGGAGACAGGTCTAGATGTGAAATTGTCTTCTAAGGAGCTGGAACTGGATGTTTGAACACTTGGTCGTTTTCAAGTTTAATGACAAGATTACCCCTGCCAAGCAGCAGGAGTTTGTATCGCAATTGCTTGCGCTTCAGGATCAGATTCCTGGAATTATTGATCTGACTGCCGGAGTGAACATCACCGAAGAGACGGATAAGATTCAAGGTTTTACATTGGGGTTAAGAGTGACATTTGAAGATCAGGAAGCGTTACGCGCATATGGTCCGCATCCTGCACACCAGGCGTTTGTTGCTTCCCTGAACGATTGGGTCGATAATGTGATCGTTATGGATTATCCGATTCCTTCAAGGTAAACGAAAGAGAAGACGAAGGCCAGCAAGAGTCTGCTTGTCAGATATGAAATCAAAACCTTGAAATGTCCATGCGACTACATAAATGAGCATGGGTTCACAAAGGCTACACGAAGATAAACAAAGGAACCCTTTGTTATGAAGGAGGAGTGTGACCCATGAAAAAGAAAGCTGTAGAAGCAGGCTGGAATCTGGAGCACAGCTATGCTGAGCTGCCGCAAGCCTTCTATACAAGCCAAAATGCAGTACCTGTCCAGTCGCCTGAATTGATCATATTGAATAAAACACTGGCCGCCAGCCTTGGATTACAGGCAGATGCACTGGAAAATGCTGAAGGTGCAGCGATTTTCTCAGGCAATACATTGCCCAATGGTGCAAGGCCTCTGGCACAGGCTTACGCAGGCCATCAATTTGGCAATTTTAATATGCTTGGAGATGGACGTGCGCTCCTGCTGGGTGAGCAGATTACCCCGCAAGGAGACAAGTTGGATATTCAGCTAAAAGGATCGGGACGAACACCTTACTCTCGCGGAGGAGACGGACGTGCCGCTGTTGGCCCCATGCTTCGTGAATATATTATCAGTGAAGCAATGCACGGACTGGGAATCCCGACAACACGGAGTCTGGCTGTGGTGTCTACGGGAGAAAGCATTTATCGTGAAACCGAGCGGCCAGGCGCTATTCTCACCCGGGTTGCGGCGAGTCACATCCGTGTAGCTACATTCCAGTATGCTGCAAGGTGGGGGGAGGTAGCGGATTTGCGTGCGTTGGCAAACTATACGCTGCAGCGACATTTTCCACAGATTGAACATAACGAGCAGCGTTACCTGAGGTTGCTTCAGGAAGTGATCCGGCTTCAGGCGCAGCTTGTTTCGAAATGGCAGTGTGTAGGCTTCATTCATGGTGTCATGAACACGGATAACATGGCCATCAGCGGAGAGACGATTGACTACGGACCCTGCGCTTTTATGGATACGTATAATCCTGCAACGGTTTTTAGCTCCATTGATACACAGGGGCGTTATGCTTATGGGAATCAGCCATATATTGCAGGCTGGAATCTGGCGCGTTTTGCAGAAACTCTGCTGCCGCTGCTGCATGATGATGAAGATGAGGCTGTACAGATCGCCCAGGATGCTATTGCACAGTTCTCGGAGTTGTATCATCAATATTGGTTAACGGGAATGCGTGGCAAGCTGGGACTGTTTTCCGAAGAAACAGAAGATGAAGTGCTGGTGAAAGACCTGCTGGAGTTGATGGAAAAGCATGCTGCGGATTACACGAATACTTTTGTAGCGTTGACACTGAACGGATGGGAAAGCTCGGCACTGAGCACGCATTCGGATTCGAATGTCTGGTACGAGCGTTGGCAAGCCAGGTTAGGCAGACAATCAGAATCTGCTGATGCGGTGATGCAGCTAATGAAACGGAGCAATCCTGCCGTTATTCCACGGAATGATCGAGTAGAAGAGGTGCTGGAACGAGCGGAGCAGGATGGAGACTACACGATGCTTCAGCCTTTGCTGGATATTCTCCAGCAGCCGTATGCATATACGCCAGAACAGGAGCAATTTGCTGCCAAGCCTGTGTCATGTGATCCTGCGTATAAGACGTTCTGCGGGACCTGACAGGTACGATGTAAACTACAAAAGGGAGAAAGCTGCCGCAGGGCAGCTTTTTCATTAGAATGTGTCAGAAGAAAGCAGAGAAGGTAGGTGGCCCTCATATCCAAAATTCTAAGTATACAGGAACTCGTAGAAGATCTCCTTTCTTTGTTATCGCGGACGGTGTATCCAAGGGAACAGATGGAGAGTTATGTGAACCGCTTGGGTGAATCATTTAAATGGGAAGGTGTTCCTTACGTCGAGATTGAAGATGACAATTATATCGTTACGATCTATGAACGAGGCGTACCTTCGTTGACTAGAAAGTTGAAGCAGACAGAAGAGGTGTTATACTGGCTGCTGGAGGATATGATTTTCACAGCTGCACATGTCAATCTGCTCAAGGAATATGGCGTCGATAATGTGCATACACATCTTGACTACACAAGTGAAGTGTGGCAGGAAATCGAAAACAACGTTCGAGCGGCTTTTGAAAACATCGGTGATCCGTATCTCTCATGGCATCTTGGCGGCAAACGGCACGAACTGGAAAGTTATCAGCCCAGGAAGAAGGGAGAGCAACGGCATGAGTGAGCAGGATATTCAAGATGTATGGTATGACTATGCAATGTCTTTTGTGGAGAAAAAGAACAGCTCTGAAGGCGGCTGGGCCTCTCTTTCTGTGCATGAACAGGATATTGCGGCCTTGTGGCTGCTTGAGGCTGATGTCTATAATGGCGGGTTCATGCAGTTTTTCTGCAACTGGGGAGAAGAGGCATATCAGTTCGCTTGCCGGGCACTGCATACGATTGGTGCTCATCAGGTGCTAAGCAATATTCAAGAGCAATATGCTTGTTTTGAGACTTTGGCCGATGATGACAGGCTGACTGCACTATGGGACATTCCGCGATATCTTGGAGCTGAACAAGAGCAGCTTCTGGATGAGCTGGATCAGCAGCTGTGGGATAACGAGGACCACGCGGCAGAGAAGGCTTATGCTTATTATCATGACCAGCTTCGGATCGGGTTATAATTCATTGGACTGGCTGAATATTGTCTATTATGACAACGTCTTTTTATATGGAATAGAACTTTTTATTTTTATTGTGCATTGGGTAATCGGAATACTTACGCTTGCATTGCCCATAATGTTCCGCTATACTGGCTATAATTAAATACATGAATTACGTTGATAGAGCGCAGTAGCGGCTTTGTCCCTGTTACAGAAAGTCAGGGGTTGATGGAACCTGATACATACAAGGGCTGCGAATTACACTCTGGAGTACTTGGGTAATGCCAAGCGGATGAGCAAACGATACATTGCTGAAAGTGGTATGGATTACAGTATTTGAGCGTATGAACGTTCAGAGAGGTGATCCATGCAATTTGGGTGGTACCACGGTTATTCTAATCGTCCCTGTGTCTATGAAGACAAGGCGACGATTTTTTTGTGTTCAAAAATGCCGTTGCAATGTCAGTTTCTGCACTATATAAATTGAACTATTTACACTTTAACGGAGAGGACAGAAAAAACCTGAAAAAGCGAAGCGTTCGCCTGAAAGCTCTCTGAAAGAAAGCTGCATCGGAAGCATACGCTTATCACCGGATTTCCCCCTTTGGAAAAGGGATCAAAAAATCTGGGGATAACAGCGATTGGAAGGTTATTCTGTCATCGAAGTGGACGGTGTAAAATCTTCAGTTCAATTTATGTAGAACGTAGGTCATGGTTACATTTTAAGATGAAAAGGGGTTATTTGAATGAACATTATTGACGAACTACAGTGGCGCGATGCCATTAACCAGCAAACGGACGCAGAAGGGCTGCGCGAACTGACAGAGACGAAATCGATCTCCCTGTACTGCGGTGTAGACCCGACAGGTGACAGTATGCATATCGGACACTTGATTCCGTTTATGATGCTGAAACGCTTCCAGCTGGCGGGTCACCGTCCGGTGATTCTGATCGGTGGTGCAACAGGTACGATTGGTGATCCAAGTGGTCGTCAGTCCGAGCGTTCCTTGCAGACGCTGGAACAGGTGCAGGCCAATGTGGACGCGCTGACTGCACAGATGAAAAAGCTGTTTATGACCGAAGGTGACAATCAGGTTCGCATGGTGAACAACTATGACTGGACTCACAAAATTAACATCATTGAGTTCCTGCGTGATTACGGTAAAAACTTTAACCTGAATACAATGCTTGCCAAAGATGTGGTGGCGAGTCGTCTCGAAGGTGGAATCTCGTTTACGGAATTCTCCTACCAGATCCTGCAGTCCCTGGATTATCTGCACCTGTTCCAGACGGAGGATGTACAGCTGCAGATCGGTGGGTCGGATCAGTGGGGCAACATCACCAGCGGTCTGGATCTGATTCGCAAAAAAGAAGGGCCAGAGGCTAAAGCTTTCGGATTAACCATCCCGCTGATGCTGAAGTCAGACGGTACGAAGTTTGGTAAAACAGCTGGCGGCGCGATCTGGCTTGATCCGAACAAAACAACACCGTTTGAGTTCTATCAGTTCTGGGCAAATACGGATGACCGGGATGTCATCAAATACTTGAAATACTTCACCTTCCTGAGTAAAGAAGAGATTGAGGCTTTGGCTGAGAAGGTGGAGACAGAACCGCATAAACGTGAAGCACAGAAGGCACTGGCCGAGGAAATGACCAGGTTTGTTCATGGTGAAGAGATGCTGGAGCAGGCGAAACGTATTACAGCTGCTCTGTTCAGCGGTGATATTCGTTCCCTGACAGCGGATGAGATCGAGCAGGGCTTCAAGGAGATGCCAACCTATGAAACGGACGGCGAGCCTAAAAATATCGTCGATTGGCTGGTGGAGCTGGGTCTGGAGCCGTCCAAACGCCAAGCCCGTGAGGATGTGACCAAAGGCGCAATCTCCATGAACGGTGAGAAAATTACCGAGCTTGATTTTACAGTGTCTGCAGAGCATGCGATCGGTGGCAAGTTCATTATTATCCGCAAAGGTAAAAAGAACTACAGCCTGGTTAAACTTCAAGCCTAGATAAATTGAACTATTCATTTACACGTAAACGGAGAGGACAGAAAAAACCTGAAAAAGCGATGGGAAGGTTGTTCTGTCCTTGGAGTGGACTGTGTAAAATCTTTAGTTCAACTTGTATAGATATCATAACAAAAATACCGTCTCCATCTCTGTCAGATGACAGAGGAGAGACGGTATTTCGTATATCAGGCCAAATGTTTGACCTTTTTAATATTGTTGATTCACAATCGCTGTGATCTCTTCATCGAGATCCAGAGTGACATCTTCACGGTACGCTCGAATGTTGTATTCGCTGTGCAGGTATCGCAGGATCGCTTCAATCATGTTGGACTCGACCAGAAACTGACTGCGGCCTTGAATCCAGACTTCTGCGGAATATCCCGTATCTTCTTCCCAGCTCAACTCCACATTTACATCTGTAGGACGTACGCCTTTACGCTCTGCCATGTGAATGCAGATCGCATTCACAATCTCATCCATACTTAGAACCATAGAGCTTAGTACCGTCCGTTTCTGTTACGGTCATCGTCACGATCATCGCGACGGTCGTAGCGACCATCTGCTGCAGGCTTGCGACGATTTGTGATTGCTCTGAAGAGTGCCATAGCCAGCATAACGATCAGCATAATTGCCGCTACGTTTACGAGCAAGCCGAGAATGTTGCCAAGTGCGCCCATGCCGCCAAACAATCCGCCGAACAGCATACCCGCCAGACCACCCAGCATCATGCCTTTCATAAAACCGCCACCACCGCCAAAGAATCCGCCACGGCTATTTGCCGCTGCACCCGTATTGGACTTGTTACTGGAATTAGACTGACTTACGTTATTGTCTGCTTTCTTAGGGGTATTGGTGTAACTTTTTGTTCCGGATTTGAAACCGCCACCGCCCCGTCTTGCATCAGCACTATCTGGATTGGCAACACCAACGGTTGCGAACAAAAGTGTAAACGCCATGAAAACCATCATCAGATGTTTAATTCCAAATTTTTTCTTCATTGTATAGATCGTAACCCCCTGATTAAATTTGTTTGCTTCACCCAAATATGGGCCTTACTCAAGTAATACGATTAACTTGCTGGAACGTTTCAAAATTTAAAATCAAGTTTCTGAAATACTTGGACTGGGGTCCTGAATGGCCGCCTGACCATCGAGAAGCTGGGTCACCCAATTACACCATTCCAGACCGGTTTGGGCGTTCATCAGCCCTTTCTGTACCAGAATGTAACTGCCGAATTCACGGCTGCCTATGCGAAGGTTGTCCTGAGGTATACGTGATTTCAAATCTTCAAAATACCGTATCCGTTCCATAAACCAGCTTTTGCGCTCATTCAGAATACGTCTCATGCTTCCATCTTCGGCGATACCAACACAGAGAATACGAAGATTGAATTCATCACGTGTCACGGGTGCAGTGACTGGAGTGATCATCCACTCCAACAACTTTTGAATGCCTTTGTCCGTAACTGCATACATTTTTTTGTCCGGTTTGTCAGACTGTTGTACCCAGCGGGAGGCGAGTAACTCATCGTTTTCCATCTTGGACAGGAGCGGGTAGATCTGGCTGTGTTTGGCCTGCCAATGCGGCTGAATCTTCAGCATCAGATCATAACCGGAAGACTCCTCGCGGGTAAGCAGCCCGAGCAATCCGTAGGAAAGTATGTTCATGCACATGTCTCCTTAATATTAGGGCTGGGTCAAGGAAAACCATCTTATTCGCTTTCGTTGACCGCTTTCATAAAAGTGTACACTGAAACTGTATGGTTTGACAACCTGACAGCTTAACTGCCTTAATTTAGACAAAAAAAGAGCGGACCCGAGGGCCCGCAAATGCAAAATATTATTAGAGAGATGCCTGTTGTTCGTACCCGTCAGCAACAAGATCGAGCTTACCTGTGTAAGAATCGATAACCATGCCGTGAACAGGCACATTCGGTGGAAGCAGGGGGTGTTTCTTGATGACCTGCACAGTACCTTTTACCCCTTCTTCGACGCTGTCAAACCCGCGCAGCCATTTTTGCAGACGGATGCCGGAGTTTTCCAGTGTAGACATGACTTCCTTGGAAACACCACGTTCCTCCATATGACCAATCATTGTTTCCGCATGCAGTGACGCCATGCCACATTCCGTATGTCCGACAACGAGAACCTCATCTGCGCCCAGTTCATAGATGGCAACCAGAACGGAACGCATAACACTGCCGAAAGGCTGAGAGATAATCGCACCGGCGTTTTTAATAATTTTCACATCGCCATTCTTCAGATTCATGGCTTTGGGCAGCAACTCGACCAGACGGGTATCCATACAAGTGATGATGACCATCTTTTTGGTTGGAAACTTGCTAGCCGTATACTTCTCGTATTCTTTAGTCTCGACAAATGTTTGGTTGTGCTGCAAAATCTCTTGAATGTTGTTCATGTCCATTGCCTCCTGTTATCCAATACGACGAGCACGGCTACTTGCATGAGCAGCTTGTCCTACACGCCCTTGATTAGTGTTGGGATATCGCAATCCGCAGACCACGACCCCGTTTTTTAGAAGAATAATGCAATATGCTTCTGTCAAAAGTTGATTATACGCAATGCAAAAAGTATCATCAATAGGGTGTACACATTTTTTTTTGAAGAGGTGAGCTTTAACGATGGATAAACAAACACAGCAGCAGCTGCAATCCTTCCTTATTTTGGCCCGTAAAATTAAAAGTTATCATGAAGCCATCGGTTTGCTTCACTGGGATCTGCGCACAGGTGCGCCGAAAAAAGGCGTGCCAACACGTTCGGAAACGTTAGGCATGCTCTCTACAGAAGCTTTCAAACTGCAAACCTCGGAAGAAATGAAGGCATATCTGGAACTGTTGACCCAGCCGGAAGTGCTGGAGCAGCTTGAAGATCACGATCGTCGTCTCGTACAAGAGTGCAAAAAGGAATATGACCGCAGTCAGTCGGTTCCGCCGGAAAAAGTACAGGCGTATACGGTGCTTACAGCCAAATCGGAGACAGCCTGGGAAGATGCCAAGCACCAAAGTGATTATGCGGGCTTCTCGCCATACCTCACGGAAATCGTCAAGCTCAAACAGGAGTTTATCGACTACTGGGGTGTGAAAAATACAAGATATGATACACTGCTGGATATGTACGAACCAGACCTGACGGTAGAAAAGGTGGATGAGGCGTTTGCTCGGCTCAAGGCTCGTCTCGTTCCACTTCAGGAGAAGATTAATGCTTCCGGGAACAAGCCGGAAACGGGGTTCCTGCAGCAGATTTTCGATCCGAAGCAGCAGGAGAAATTCAGTCTGTTCATTCTGGAGCAGATGGGGTATGACTTTGAAGCAGGTCGCCTTGACGAGAGCGTACATCCGTTTGCAACAGGGCTTAATCCGGGTGATGTCCGCATTACAACGAACTATCTGCAGGACGATGTTACCAGTGCGATTTTCAGTTCATTACATGAAGGTGGACATGCTCTTTACGAGCAAAATATTGATGAGAGCCTGGCGGGAACACTGCTGGCGGAAGGAACATCAATGGGCATTCATGAGTCCCAGTCCAGATTATGGGAAAATATGATTGGTCGCAGTCTGCCGTTCTGGACGCGCTATTATCAAGACCTGCAGCAGCATTTCCCGCAGCTGAGTGAGGTAAAGCTGGAGGATTTCTATCGTGCAATTAACCGGGTGGAAAGCTCGCTGATTCGAATTGAAGCCGATGAGCTGACCTACAATCTGCATATTATTATTCGTTATGAGATTGAAAAGATGCTGTTTAATGAAGGGCTTGAGGTGAAGGAGCTACCTGAAACGTGGAATGCCAAATATAACGAATATCTCGGCATTATGCCAACCAACGACGGTGAGGGTGTACTGCAGGATGTTCACTGGTCAGGCGGAGATTTCGGGTATTTTGCATCCTATTCTCTCGGTAACATGTATGCAGCACAAATTATGCATACACTGCGCAAGGAAATGCCTGAGCTGGACAGCTTGATTGCTGCGGGTAACCTGATTCCAATCAAAGACTGGCTGACGGATAAAATCTATCGATACGGAAAGAGCCGCACCCCTTCCGAATTGATTCTGGCTGTCACTGGTGAAGAGTTGAACCCCGATTACCTGGCTGATTATCTGGAAGCCAAATATACTGAAATTTATAATCTGTAATGTGCTAAAAGCAGGTCCGCCGGAAACGTTCTGGTTGGCCTGCTTTTTTTTGCGTGCAAGTTCTTAACCTTTTACTGGGCCTCGGCATATCCATAGTAGAGAGAAATGGCTAAACCAGTAAAGGAGGGACATGTGATGAAATATACGCCATGGTTTATCCGGGGTATTGTGATCCTGCTGATTATCATTGTTGCGCTGACGAGCTGCAATAAGGAAGAGAACGAAGCCAAGATTACGATTGGTGAAGTAACACGCTCTGTATTTTACGCACCGGAATATGTTGCCGCGGCTCAAGGTTTTTTTGCAGAAGAAGGGCTTGAGGTGGACATACAAACTACGGCTGGCGGAGATAAAACGATGGCGGCCCTGCTCGCGGGTTCGGTAGATATTGCGCTCGTTGGTGCAGAGACATCCATCTATGTGTATCAGCAGGGCGCAGAAGACCCTGTCATTAATTTTGCACAGCTGACCCAGACGGACGGAACGTTTCTGTTTGCACGGAATGCTCAAGAAAACTTTGATTGGGAGCAACTAAAGCAAAGTGTGTTTCTTGGACAACGCAAGGGTGGAATGCCCCAGATGGCGGGAGAGTTTGTATTGAATAAACATGGCATTGACCCGTCGCGTGATCTGGAGCTGATTCAGAATGTGGATTTTGCCAATATCGCGTCAGCCTTTGCTTCAGGCACAGGGGATTACGTACAGCTGTTTGAACCTCAGGCATCAATCTTTGAACAGGAAGGCCGGGGCAAGGTGGTGGCTTCGTTCGGCACGGAAAGCGGACATCTGCCTTATACTGTTTTTATGACAAAACAGAGCTATTTGAACGAGAACAAGAATCTTGTGCAGAAGTTTACAAATGCCCTTCACAAGGCCCAATTATGGGTAGATTCCCATACGGCAGAAGAGATTGCGGAAGTGATCAAGCCATTTTTCAAAGATATCGACCCGGCAATTCTGACCAGCAGCGTGAGTCGTTACAAGGAACAGGGCACGTATGCAACAGACCCCATTATTGATGAGCAGGAATGGAACAATCTGCTGGATGTCATGAGTGCCGCGGGTGAATTAAAGCAAAAGGTGGAGCCGGATACCATTGTCGATTCGACCTTTGCAGAACAGGCGAAATCCCTGACTCCCTGAGTAATGCTGGTGAAGCAAGAAGTCAGGAGAAGCAAAGAAGTAAAGAAGAAAAGCAGGGTGGATCGATAGCAGATCAAGCCAGAGTGAATTCAGGATTCAGGGAAGGAAGTGAGCAGTGATGCCTGATTCCGGCAATGTGATCCGACTGGAAAATATATCACAAGTCTATGTCAGTGAGCGCGAAGCATCTTTGGTTATTGAAGATGTAAGTCTGGGGATCGGTCAGGGGGAGTTTGTCAGTCTGGTCGGCCCCAGCGGCTGTGGCAAAACAACGTTATTGTCCATCATCGCCGGACTGCTTCTTCCTACGCAAGGAAAGGTTGAAGTGGAAGGCAACCCGGTTCAAGGGCCCTCACCCCGGATCGGTTACATGTTACAGCAGGATTATCTGTTCCCATGGCGCACCATTCTGGATAATGCGCTGATCGGACTTGAGTTGACGGGAAATCTGAATGCAGAGAGCAGGGAACGGACGCGGGAGCTTCTCGCAAGCATGGGGCTAGGCGGGACGGAAGAGCAGTATCCGTCGGAATTGTCCGGGGGCATGCGGCAGCGGGTGGCGCTAGTACGGACCCTTGCTACAGACCCTGCCATTCTGCTGCTGGATGAGCCATTCTCGGCGCTGGATTATCAAACGAAGCTGCAGCTGGAGGATCTTGTATCGGAAACGTTAAGAGAGTACGGCAAAACGTCTGTGCTGGTTACGCACGATCTGTCTGAAGCCATTGCGGTCAGTGACCGGGTTATTGTGCTGGACCGTAATCCTGGCCGTATCCGGCGCGAGTTCGTTGTGCCGGAGAACATTCGTATGGCGCAGCCCTTTTATGCAAGGGAGCAGGCTGGCTTCAATGAGCTGTTTCAATCGCTCTGGGATGAACTCGTTCAGTCTGGAGGAGGTGAGAAAAATACGTGAGACAGAACGAATCGAATCAACAGCAGCAGGAATCACGTGAGGGCTGGCTGGAAGAGCTTCATCATAACCATATGCGCAGACTGGCAAAGTGGCGGCACCATATCCTTGCGGTTCAACTGTCGATGTTAGTCTGCATGTTTTTGCTGTGGGAGCTGGCTGGCAGATTGCGCTGGATTGATGTGCTGCTCTTTAGTTATCCAAGCAAAATTTTCGGTCAAATTGGCAAGGATGTTGCCAGCGGCGAAATATGGGCACATGTCGGGGTGACCGTTGGTGAAACGGTCGTCGGGTTTTTACTGGGGACTCTTGTCGGAACGCTGCTTGCTGTTCTGATCTGGTGGTCTCCTTTTTTGTCCAAAGTGCTTGATCCGTATATGGTTGTATTCAACAGTATGCCCAAGGTGGCGCTGGGTCCGATCTTTATTGTGATGTTCGGGGCGGGTTTTACAGCGATTGTGATGACCACGTTATCGATTACGGTCATTATTACAACGCTGGTCGTGTATAACAGCTTTAATGAGGTTGATCCGAATTATGTCAAGGTGATTCGCACCTTTGGCGGGCAGCGCTCCGAGATTTTTGCCAAAGTGGTGTTCCCGGCTTCATTTCCTACGATTGTATCTACGTTGAAGGTTAACGTAGGCATGGCCTGGGTCGGGGTCATTGTGGGAGAATTTCTGGTAGCCAAAGAGGGACTGGGATACTTGATCATATACGGATTCCAGGTGTTCAACTTCACACTAGTGTTATCAAGTCTGCTGATTATTGCAGCCGTTGCAACGGCCATGTATCAGCTGGTTGTATATGCAGAGCGGAAGCTGCTGGCCGGGCGGAGATAGAGAGGTTCAATGAGAACCGAGATAGAGAAGACCAGTTTAATTGCAGCAGCATATGTATACAATTTCACAAGGGGTGTCACGTTGCCCGCGAACGCAAAATAAAGTACGATATTTGGTAGCATTCATGTGCGTTGTGTCAAACAGGCACAAGGTATGAATTGACAGACCGTTTGCAGATTCTGGTGCTGACACCGTGAAAGCCATGTCAGTGTTTCTTCTCTGGGCACATTATGTGACCGGCATGTTGTGTGCATGCCGGTTGGCGTCGTCTAGTTTGTTACTGGTTGAGTCATACTACGGATGTGGCTGTCGTTACAACTAGATTAAACAGGGTAAGTATTCTCTGGACAAACATAACGGATAGAGAACGGGTTACACACGGATCGCAAACTTTTTTACAGCTTAGAGGAGATGGAATGAGAAATGGGCTTTAGAGTAATTAAAACTGCAATCGCAGCGTTCATGGCTGTTCTGATTGCTGACTGGTGCCGCTTGCCAGGACCAACGTCAGCGGGCTTGCTCGCCATTCTGGGCGTAGATGTAACCAGGAAAAGAAGTATTCGCACCATATCCGCACGTTTCTTTGCATCCGTGGTCGGACTTTTGTTTGCAAGTGTACTTTTTCACTTTCTCGGCTTCCATTATTGGGTGCTCGGTGTATACATATTAACAGCGTTTCCGGTCATCGTCCGGGCAGGCTTTAAAGAAGGTATAGTGACTGGATCGGTCGTAGTGTTCCGTGTGTTTAGCGGCGGGGAGATGGATTTGCATGTGATTCTCGTTCAGATTGCGCTGCTGTTAATTGGTCTCGGTTCGGCTATGGTGGTCAATCTGGCATATATGCCAGCCGCCGATCCGCAGATGCTGCGCATACGTAAACGAATTGACGAGCTGTTCTCGAAGATTTTCCAGGAATTCGCAGCAACCTTGCGTAATCCTGATGAAGTGTGGGCAGGCAAAGAGTTAATTGAGGCAGATAAAGCGGTGCTCGGCGGAATTGAAGCGGCCAAGCGTTCGCTTGAAAACCAGGTGATTCATCCAAATGAAGGCTGGAGTGTATACTTCTATATGCGCAAAACGCAGCTGGATTCCATCCAGCATATGATGCATCTGGTATCCCAGGTGTATCAGAAGATGCCGCATGCCGAGATGGTGTCAGAGCTATTTGATCAGCTCAGCCGGGATGTATTAACCGAATCGTACACTGGACGGACGGAGAAATTGCTGGCAGATGTGCAGGAGGAATTCAAGCGAATGGATCTGCCGGATACGAGGGAAGAATTCGAAATGCGATCGGCTATACTCCAGTTGTGCCGCGAGCTTGAGATGTATCTGAAAATCGCCAAGAAGGACAAAGCGCCTTCTCCAATATCAGACCGGCCTCAATCTACAAACGAATCATAGAAAATAGTTGTCACCCTAGACGGATGTCCTGCATACACTTGTAGTGAATGATTGTATGGAGGAGGTTTAAAGATGTCATTGAGTCATAAACATCAATGTAGAGAGATTATCACGAAGGCGATCTGCGGCAAAGGTCGTAAGTTCTCTACCGTAACACATACCGTGACTCCGCCTAATGGTCCGACCAGTATTTTGGGGGCTTGGATTATCAACCACCAGTATGAAGCCGTATCAGCGGGGGACGGAATTGAAGTTATTGGTACTTACGATATCAACATTTGGTATTCCTATGACAAAAATTCACAGACGGATGTAGCCAAAGAAACGGTATCGTATGTAGAACATGTGCCTTTGTCCTATCTGGACCCGAAACACCGGACTTCCACGGTCGAGGTCTCTGCGGATGCAACGCAGGAGCCGAGCTGTGTGGAAGCCACAGTGTCTGCGGGCGGCGGCAGCGTAATTATCCGGGTTGAGCGGGAATTCGCTGTAGAGCTCGTGGCTGAAACGAAAGTCTGTGTGAAGGTGTGCACGGATGGCTGCGGTGATTACGAAGACAAGGATTACGACTATGGCAGTGGCGATGGAGACTACGATGATCTCGATCCGGACCTGCTGGATGATGAGCTGTAAATCACTCATCCCGCGATTGCTTGAAGGTGTGTATCTTAACCTGAGGTATTATATGCACCATAAGGTGCGATGAAGAGGGCGGAAGCCCTCTTTCTTTCATAAAGTATGAAAAATGGGTTGTGGCAAGCCTGAACTGGCCTGAAGAAGAACCTTGACGGGAAGGCTCCACAGCTGTGGGGTCTTTTTTGATGAAAGAAAGGTCAAATAGGAGAAGTGAGGAAGGAGGGACGAGATGAACGTCATGCAACAAGCTGAAGAAGCAGTCCAGGCATACGCACAGCTAAGCTCCGGTGAACGGATGGCACGGTTGAAGCAGGCGGGAATCGAGGTGCTGTCCACCAGTGAGCAGCGAAGGCGGGGGCCTGGGCTTCGTGTGCGATACGATGTGCATGTCAGCTGTCTTGAGGCGATTCGCATCCGACGCAAGGATACAAGTGGTATGGGCGCCAAGCAGGAGCAAGAGCTGGATCGTGAAACGTCTTCATCGGTCTATAAACGGGTGGAACGCCTTGCGATCAAGTCATTATATACGCTAGGGCTGGAACATGGGGCTGTTCGCCTGGAGGCTTCAGGTAATGGCGGCTGCGCTGTAACTGGAGTTGATCCAGATCCGTGGAAAGGTGACGGGGAGCTTGGTGCAATGTACAGGAATAGCTGGCAACTGCATCAAGCGGCATTAAACGAGGAGAAGCAATCTAGCCGAGCGCCTGTAATGGGCATGGACCCCGAGTTTTTACTTGTGCAGATGCCTGAATCCAAAATTGTGCCTGCTTCGCGTTTTCTTGAGCGTACGGGTGTGGCAGGCTGTGATTCGGTGACGATCGGCGGCAGACGTGTATATCCCGTCGCAGAGCTGAGGCCAGCACCTAGTGCGGAGCCGCGTGAGCTGTTAACACATCTGATGCGTGCCTTCGCGGCAGCTTCGCGCAGCATCAGTGATTCATCCTTGGTCTGGCAGGCGGGCGGCATGCCGCAGCGGGGGCTACCGCTGGGAGGACATATTCATTTTAGCGGCGTGCAGCTGACGGGTGGATTACTTCGTGCTCTGGATAATTATTTGGCGCTGCCGCTGGCGGTGCTGCAGGACCCGCGTGGATCGGGCAGACGTCCAAGGTATGGGGCATTGGGTGATTTTCGCCTGAAATCCTATGGCGGCTTCGAGTATCGAACTCTTCCCAGTTTTCTTATCTCTCCGGTTGTAGCCAAAGGAGTTGTTGCTATAGCAGGGCTGATTGCTTGCAGCTACGATCAGTTGAAGCAGCGTCCTCTGGCGGAGGCGAAGGTTCATTCGGCGTTCTATGAAGGGCGGCGTGAAATCATGATGCCTTATGTGCCCTCGCTGATGGATGAGCTCAGGCAGTTGAGCGAATATGCGCGTTACGAGCGGTATGCAGCGCCGTTGATGCGGCTGTGTAAACGGGGCCAGACCTGGGACGAGAGCCGGGATATCCGTAAACTATGGAATATTCGGGCAGGCTCATGAAGAAGCAGCTTTTTTTTGTTATAATGAAAAACAGGACTTTTCTAACGTCAACATATGACTGATAGGAAGCAAAGAGGCAAGAAGTTGTAAAGTCGGGGAGCAGAACGCGCTTAATGAAGATTTGAGTCAGAACGCGCTTAATGAAGATTTGAGTCAGAACGCGCTTAATGAAGATTTGAATCAGAATGTCCTTAATGAAGATTTGAATCAGAATGTCCTTAATGAAGAAGATTTGAGTCAGAACGCCCTATAAGAAGATTTAAATCAGGTAAGAGGTAAGCCCTTGAAGAAAACAGTGTATAGCCTACACATAAGGCGGAGGTGCATCCAGGTGCCTGACGCCTTATTGGCTTCCAGGGGGCTTGCTTTCTGACATCACAGGAACGGATGGTGGAACAATATCATGGCTCAGTACACGCCAATGATTCAACAATATTTGAAGGTAAAGGCCGAAGCACAGGATGCTTTTCTTTTTTTCAGATTAGGTGATTTCTATGAAATGTTTTTCGATGATGCGATCAATGCGGCTCGAGAACTGGAGATTACCTTAACAGCACGTAACGGTGGAACAGATGACAAGATTCCCATGTGCGGCGTGCCATATCATTCGGCTGAAAATTACATACAGCGTCTGATCGAGAAGGGATATAAAGTTGCAATCTGTGAGCAGATGGAGGACCCGAATGTAACGAAGGGCATGGTACGCCGGGAGATCGTTCGTGTAGTTACACCGGGTACGGTGATGGAAGGCAAAACGCTCGGAGACAAGTCCAACAACTATATGGTATGTCTGACCGGTAATCAGAACACACTTGCGCTGGCGGCTTGCGACCTGTCTACAGGGGAGCTTTACGTCACATCTGTCCCGTATTCCAAGGAATGGCTGAAGGATGAGATTGGCATCTATGAGCCATCCGAGCTTGTGGGGGATGCCGCTCTGCTGGAGCTTGTAGAATCGGAGTCATCTCCGATTGGACGCCCGGTAGTCTACACCGCCTGGACCAAGAGCAAGGAGGACCTTGTGCGTCAGCAGTTTGGCGAATCCGTGTGGGCAAGATTGGAGCCTGAACGTCAGGCATGTGTTGCCCGGCTGTTTTCTTATCTGAGTGAAACACAGAAGCGCTCGCTGGGGCAATTGACACAAATATCTACGTATGAACCTGACCATTATATGATACTGGACCCGTTTACACGCCGTAATCTGGAGCTGGTGGAGACGGTACGCGAACGTTCGAAGAAGGGCTCGCTGCTGTGGCTGCTGGACCGTACGGAGACGTCTATGGGAGCGCGCATGATGCGGCGCTGGGTGGATAAACCTCTTTTGCAGAAAGGAAAAATTAACGAGCGGCTGGAAGCGGTAGATACGTTGTACAACCAGTTTATTTTGCGTGAGGATCTGCGGGCCGAGCTCAAAGATATCTATGATCTGGAACGGCTGGTGGGCCGCATTGCTTTTGGTAATGCCAATGGACGTGATCTGAATGCGCTCAGATCATCGCTGGACAAAATTCCGAGTCTGCGCCAGCACTGTGCGAATTCGTCTTCTTCGACGCTTCGGCATATTGCCGAAATGATGGACGATTGTGCTGATCTGCGTGATGCGATCGGACAGGCGATTGTGGATGAGCCGCCAGTGTCGGTCAGAGACGGCGGACTTATTCGCGAAGGGTATCACGATCGTCTGGATGAGCTGCGGGAGGCTTCGGTGAACGGCAAACAATGGATTGCTGAGCTCGAAGCCAGAGAACGTGAAGCGACAGGCATTCGCTCGCTGAAGATCGGGTACAACAAAGTGTTCGGATATTATATCGAAATTACGAAGTCTAATCTGGCTTCATTGCCTGAAGGACGATATGAACGCAAACAAACACTTGCTAACGCTGAACGTTACATTACACCTGAACTGAAAGAGAAGGAGACCCTGATTCTTGAGGCACAGGATAAAATGGTGGACATTGAGTACAGCCTATTTGCAGAGCTGCGTGATCGTCTCAATCAGGAGATTGCAAGGCTGCAGAAGCTTGCCGAGCAGGTGGCCGAGATTGATGTCTATCAATCGTTTGCAGTAATTAGTGCGGAGCGTAATTTTGTGAAGCCTGTGTTAACGGATGGCTATAATCTTATTGTTGAGCAGGGGCGTCATCCGGTCGTCGAGGCAGTGATGCGGGATGGAGCTTTTATAGCCAACCATACGGCGATGACTGAGGAAGAAGCACGTATTCTGCTGATTACCGGACCGAATATGGCGGGAAAAAGCACGTATATGAGACAGGTGGCGCTGATTTCGATACTGGCACAGATCGGATGTTTTGTACCGGCGGGACAGGCGGAAGTGCCTATTATGGACCGAATCTTTACGCGGATCGGTGCGGCGGATGATCTGATCGGCGGACAAAGTACGTTTATGGTAGAGATGGCTGATATTCAGGTGATGACGGAAAAAGCAACCCCGCGCAGCTTGATCATCATCGATGAGCTGGGCCGCGGAACCTCGACCAGTGAGGGGATGGCAATTGCCCAGTCGGTTATTGAATATGTGCATGATGTGATCGGTTGTAAGGCGCTCGTATCCACACACTTCCATGAGCTGGCTCATCTGGAGGAAAGTCTGGACAAGCTGGCTAACTATTCGATGGCGGTACAGGAGAGCGGGGATAAGGTGAACTTTCTGCGCAAGCTGATTGCGGGAGCGGCGAGCAGCAGCTACGGTATTTACTGTGCCCGGCTTGCAGGTCTGCCTGACAGCATCATCGAGCGTGCTAACGGACTGCTGCACGGGTTCGAACAAGCGGCTTCACAAGTGGCGGTTGGCAGTGAGTTCATAAGTGAGAATAAACAGCAGACTGCACAGCAAACATCAACACCGGGCTCCGGGGCAGCTGCATCTACTGATGGCGATGGCAAGGAGTCATGGATTCGGGAACGGAATGTAGATGGAGCGGCTTCAGGCGTTGAAACGGAGCTGGCATCGACGAGTGCTGCAGAACTGCAGGAGCTGACAAGAGAGCTGGAGCATGAAGTCTCTTATGCCAATGATAACCATGAGAATTCTGGTTTGAAAACTCCTTTCGGTCAGGGATCACAGCAGGTCGTGCAGTTGTCCATCTTTGATGAAGAGGAGCCGGAAGCTATACAGTCTCCACAGGCTGTGGTGGTGGAGGATAAACCTGCGCGTGAGTTGATCCGTCATATGAAAGACATTGATGTTATGAATATGACACCTTTACAGGCGATGCAGGTATTAAACGAGCTTAAAATGAAGGCACAGCAATTATCCTGAGTCACCGGGAGGAGGAGAATCTGTGGCAAAAATCCATGTGCTTGATGAACATATTGCCAACCAGATTGCGGCAGGTGAAGTTGTAGAGCGGCCTGCTTCGGTCGTGAAGGAGCTGCTCGAAAATGCAGTCGATGCGGGAGCCACAAAGATTGAGGTTGCAGTCGAGGAAGGCGGGCTGCTTCGCATCCGGGTGAAGGATAACGGCTCGGGCATTGAGCCGGATGATCTGGAGACGGCCTTTTATCGTCATGCGACCAGTAAAATAACGCATGGCCGTGACCTGTTTCAGATCACCAGTCTTGGTTTCCGCGGAGAGGCGCTGCCCAGTATTGCAGCAGTCTCCAAGGTGGAGGTGCTGACTGCCAGCGGAGACGACGGGCGAGGGCGGCGAATTGTGATCGAAGGCGGCAAGCTGTGCGAGCACGAAGATGCTGCTTCACCGCAGGGCACGGAGTTTGTGGTGAAGGAGCTATTTTATAATACACCCGCAAGGCTCAAGTATATGAAAACGATCCAGACCGAGCTGGGGCACATCTCGGATGTGTTATATCGGATGGCGATGTCCCATCCTCATATCTCTTTTACACTTCGACACAATGAAAATACGCTGCTTCAGACGCTGGGCAATGGGGATTTGTTACAAGTTGTCGCGGCGATCTATGGAACGAGCGCAGCGAAAGCAATGCTGCCTGCTCAAGGCGAAAATCTGGATTACAAGATCGGCGGTCTGATCAGCCTGCCGGAATGGACGCGCGCGAACCGTGCGGGGATGTCTACCATTGTGAATGGTCGATATATTCGCAACTACGGATTGAATCAGGCTATTCTGAAAGCTTATCATACGCTGCTGCCCATCAATCGTTTTCCACTGGTTGTATTGCAGCTGGAGATGCATCCCTCACTGGTAGACGTGAACGTACATCCGGCAAAGCTGGAGGTTCGCTTCAGTAAAGAGGCAGAGCTGTACGAATTTGTGGAAACGACATTGCGGGGCATTTTGCGGCAGGAGGTGCTTATTCCGCAGGTACGCAAGCAGCAGATCAGGCGCGGAGATGACAGCTCGTTTATTCAGGAGCAGTTTCTGTTTCCAAGAGGGCTGGTGAAAGAGCAGGAAACCAGTGAAGGTTATAGTCAAGAAGGGCCCCTTGGGCGAGTGGAACCAAATACAAAAATCGCAGAGGATGATCATTCGGACCTGGATGCACCTGCGGAGCCAGGAGCAGTGCTTGATCAGAAACAGGAAGAGAAATCGCAATTGAAATCGGATCAGAGGTTTTCTGACGATGCGGGTGTGATATCTCCTCCTTTACCTGAAGCGCCGCCAGAGACAACTCCTGCATATGGCTTGATGGACCAGCTAAATGGTGCTGAGCTGCATCAAGCCAATCCTTCCAGTAAGACGAAACAGTCTGATGGAAGTTCAAGCAAGGCGTTGATCGAACCAGATGGGGAATCGAAAGGTGTTGAAGGCGGAGAAGCCGGAAAAACGCGAGCAGAGGGCTATCGTGCGTCTTCTTACAGCAATCCTGTAAGAGAGAGCCGTATGTCGTATTCTTCGAGTGCTGCACAAAGAGGAGATCGGGGCTGGAAAAATACATCGATGCCTGATCCCGCCAAGCTGGCCGCTGCCATGCAAACCGACCCATCCATGCCTGCGTTTCCTGAGTTAAGTCTGATTGGACAGCATCACGGAACATATCTGATTGCCCAGAACGATGAAGGTTTGTATTTGATCGACCAGCATGCGGCCCACGAGCGGGTAAATTATGAATACTATTATGAGAAGTTTGGCAATCCGGCTCAAGCTTCTCAGGAGCTGCTGCTGCCGATTACACTTGAATTCACACCTTCGGAGACTGAAAAGCTGAAAGCGAGACTTTCCTGGTTTGAACAGGCGGGAGTGTATCTGGAGCATTTTGGCGGGCAGACGTTCCGTGTACGTTCTCATCCGTACTGGTTCCCGCAAGGGGACGAGAAGGACATTATTGAAGAGATGTCGGAATGGGTTCTCAGTGAGCGCAGCATTGATGTGGCGAAGATGCGTGAAGCAGCTTCGATTATGTGTTCCTGTAAAGCGTCTATTAAAGCGAATCAGAAGCTGACCGACCAGGAGGCAGAGGTGTTGATCCAACGCCTGGGGGCATGTCGTCAGCCATATACGTGTCCGCATGGACGGCCGATTGTGATTTCATTTTCAACGTATGATCTGGAGAAATTATTTAAACGAGTGATGTAGTTTTATAGGGGGATATTATGTATATAACGACGGGTGACAAAGAGGCGTCCTCGCTGGTGGAGCGTGCGCGTGCGCTGGCTGCTGCGACTGGAGGCACTTACGTCCCGCGCAGCAGAACTTCTCTGCCCAAATTGCTTGAGCGATATGGTATTCAGGAAATTCTGGTGGTGCTGAAAGGGAGAGCGCGCTTGTTCCGTAAGGATGCATCAGAGCTTGAATTTCACCCGAGTATGGGGTTTGTACGCGCCAAACGTGTATTAAGGGGAGAGCCTGACCCCATGCTGGAAGCTGGTGCTGTCATTGAAGGAGATACGGTTGTGGATTGCACGGCTGGTCTGGGTTCGGATTCCCTGGTATTCGCGGTCGCGACAGGTGTACAAGGACATGTCATTGCATGTGAAAGTTCCGAAGCGCTATATACCTTGCTGCTGGATGGCATGTCTCATTATGAGAGCAACGAGTCTGATATCGATCAAGCCTTTCGGCGGATTGAGCTTCGTAATCAGGATCATCTGGAATTGCTTCGGTCCTTGCCGGATCGGAGCTGTGACACCGTTTATTTTGATCCGATGTTCCGTGAGCCTATGATGGATTCGAGTGCAATCAAACCTTTGCGAAACTATGCGAATGCGCATGCATTAGCAGAAGAAAGTATTGTGGAGGCCAAAAGAGTCGCCCGCAAGCGGGTAGTGATGAAAGAAAAACGCGGCAGCGCAGAGTTTGACCGACTTGGATTCCAGGTGCTGGATCGGGCCAATGCAAAAACGTTGTACGGAGTGATTAATGTTGAGAGCGGAAGTTGAACAAAAACCCAAGCTGCTGGTGCTGGTCGGACCAACGGCAGTAGGTAAAACGAGATTAAGCATCGAGCTGGCACAGGCTTTTAACTGTGAGATCATCTCGGGAGATTCGATGCAAGTTTATCGGGAAATGGATATTGGTACCGCAAAAATTACACCCGAGGAAATGAAGGGCATTCCTCATCATCTGATTGACATTCATGAACCGGAATATCCGTATTCCGTTGCGGAGTTTCAGGAGAGCTGCACACGTCTGATTCCTGAGATTCATGGACGAGGTAAGTTGCCCTTTATCGTTGGCGGCACGGGATTGTATGTGGAATCGGTCTGTTATGGGTTTCAGTTTTCGGATAGCGGTTCGGACGAGGCGTTCAGGGAGGAACAGTTCAGTTATGCACAGCAGCATGGAGCTCAGGCGCTTCATGATCGGTTAAGTGAAGTTGATCCAGCCAGTGCGGAACGTCTTCATCCGAATGATCAGCGGCGGATTGTCCGTGCACTTGAAATCTTTCATCTGACGGGTGAAAAATGGTCGGAACAGCTTGCGGTGCAGAAAAAAGAGTCACCTTACGATCTGCTTATTGTAGGTCTTACGATGGATCGTCAGAAGTTGTATGCCCGTGTTGAGGAACGAATCGATCTGATGATTGAGCAGGGACTTGTGGATGAAGTGAAGGCGCTGCTGGAGCGCGGAGTAGCGAGAGGGCATATTTCGATGCAGGGCCTGGGATACAAAGAGATTGCCGCGTACCTGCAAGGTGAAGTGAGCTGGGAGGCTGCGGTGGAGTGGTTGAAACGGGATACACGCCGCTTTGCCAAGCGGCAGCTGTCATGGTTCCGTCATATGAAAGATATTCAGTGGGTAGATGTGACGGATACTGGTAATTTTGAAGGGAATTACAGACAAGTCAGTGAAATGATTACACGTCAATTTACTTGATTTTGATTAGAAGATACCTCTTGCTTTTCCAAGAAAAGGAGGAGGTTTTTTTAGGTTATTCTCTTGCTATGAATATAAAAAAAATAATCCACATGATTCAAACCGGATCATAGAGGATAAGATTTAAGTGTCATTGCTGCTCTAGATATGATGAATGACATGGATATTATTTGTCGATAAATCATTGTTAAGTGATTTTTGTTTCGAAATTGTCCCTCTTTTGCAAATCTGTAAGGCGGTGTATAATGGATAAGTCTTCTAATTTAAAACTGCTACGAATGGAGTGGTAGAACGGGGGACAAGGGGTTTTTGTGGATTATATGAAACTGTTCATGATATAATAGCACGAAAGCTACTCAGCGATATTGAATATTACTTACACTATGAATTCAAATGAACCAATGGGGGTACGGCTAATGAACAAGTCCATCAACATCCAAGATACGTTCTTGAACCAACTGCGGAAAGAAAATATTCCGGCTACGGTCTATTTGACCAATGGCTTCCAGATCCGCGGGACGATCAAAGCATTTGACAATTTTACGATCGTCATTGACAGCGACGGACGCCAGCAAATGGTCTACAAGCATGCCATCTCCACGTTCACGCCGCAACGCAGCGTATCGCTGATGCAGCAGGACAACGGCGGCGAAGCTTAAAAATTCCGAAACCTTTTATCAAACCATTTCGTCTAGATGTATAGGAAGTGAACAGAGCAACCTAATATGGGTTGTTCTTTTCATTCCGGGCAAAATAGGCTTAATATAAGCTTGTGCTGCCAGAAAAATAGAAAACATGCAAGTGAAAGGGAGTCAGGAGGTAACATGCCAAACGATCCGTTATCGAGGTCTAATAATCGCAACACCAACAACAAGTCAAACCAAAAAGCGAAGCCAAAGACCTCTAAAAAGAAAAAAATTACGGGTAAACGCGTTGGATGGACGTTGTTTTTCACCATGGCCATTGCTATATTTTGTGCGCTAGGCGGATATTTGTTTATTTTGATCAGCGGTGAGCGTCTGCTTACAGCCAACATGGACAAAACAACAATTAATGAAACTTCGAAAGTATATGACCGTAACGGTAATATCATGGGTGAGCTCTCAATCAAAAAACTGGAGCCTGTGGAATCTGATGATATTCCTAAACTGGTCAAGGAAGCCTTTGTCGCAACGGAGGATCGGCGCTTCTATGAGCATCAGGGTGTAGATATCTGGTCCATTGGCCGGGCAGCTGTGAAAGATATCATGGCACGTTCCATGGTAGAGGGCGGCAGTACGCTGACCCAGCAGCTGGCTAAAAATATGTTCCTGTCACGTGACAAGACCTTCTTCCGAAAAGCGACGGAAGTGTCGATTGCAATGGCGCTGGAACGTAAATTTTCCAAAGATGAGATTTTGACAATGTACCTGAACCGAATTTTCTTTGGTCATCAGCGTTACGGGATTAAGGCAGCATCGGAATTTTATTTTGGAAAAAGCGATTTGAAAGATTTGGACCTGTGGGAGATCGCTACATTGGCTGCAATGCCTAAAGGGCCATCTGCATATAACCCGCTGAGCAATCCAAATGATTCTAAAGCACGCCGCGGTGTAGTGCTGCAATTAATGTATGAGCAAGGTTATATCACCGAGGCAGAGATGAACAAAGCCAAGGCAGTGGATTACAAATATACTCCGCCTGAGAAGGATAGAAAATATCAAGCTTTCATTGACTATGTTCTGCGTGAAGCGGAACGTGTTACAGGCATGACAGAAGATGATCTGAATATCGGCGGATTTAAAATCTTTACTACGATGGATGCACAGGCTCAAACCGCAATGGAGAATGCGTTCTCTGATGACAGTTTGTTTGAGGCAAGCAAGGACGACCAGCAGGTTCAAGGCTCGATGGTTATTATGAACCATGAGAACGGTAGTCTCGTTGCACTGCTGGGTGGTCGTGATTATCAGACAAAAGGTTACAGCCGGGTAACGCAAAGCCGTAGACAGCCGGGGTCTGCCTTTAAACCGATCGTATCCTATGCACCGGCGCTGGAGACAGGGAAATACAGTGCCAATTCACCGCTTAGCAATGAAAAGCAATGTTTCGGCAACTACTGTCCGGGCAACCTGCATGGTTACTCCTCTACGATCAGTATGACGGATGCTATTACGAAGTCCGAAAATATCCCGGCCGTCTGGCTGCTGGATAAGATCGGGGTGAATACCGGGGTTAATTTTGCGAAAAGTGTAGGTATTCAGCTGACGGATCAGGATAAAAACCTGGCTATCGCTCTTGGGGGTCTGAGCAAAGGGACGAATACACTGGAGATGGCTCAGGCATACAGCGCATTTGCTAATCTGGGCGAGTACCAGCAGGCGTATTCAATTAAAGAAATCCAGGATAGTTCTGGTAAAACAACGTATAAACATGATAAATCAGAGACAAAACGTGTGATGAGTGAGCAAAATGCTTACCAGCTCACACAGATGCTGCAAAATGTAGTTAATGACGGTACGGGACGTTCTGCACGACTGGATCGACCGGTTGCCGGTAAAACGGGTACGGTGCAGAGCGGTATCGCTGGTAACAGCTCTAACCGTGACGTCTGGTTCGTAGGTTATACGCCAGAATGGACCGCTGCGGTCTGGATGGGCTATGACAATCCTGATGCCAATCATATGCTTAAGAACAGCAGTAAGCTGTCTGCTGCATTTTTTGCCAAGGTAATGGGAGATGCTTTGAAAGGTGTTCCTGTGAAGGAATTTAAAACACCTGAGGGAGGTCAAGCACCTCCACCACCTGTAGAGGAACCACAGCAACCTGAACTTTCGGTAAGTGGACTGAGCGCATCGTACAATCCTTCGACTCAGACGGTTTCGCTGAACTGGACTGGAACAGGCGATGCGAATACACAGTATCGTATCTACCGGAAGGAGACGTCAGAAGCTCAGTTTACGCATCTGATAGACTCTATTGGATCAACGAGTGCGCAGGATTTGAGTGCATTACCAGGTCTGACCTATGAGTACTATGTAACGGCTTATGATCTGGCATCCGGTCAGGAAACAAGTCCGTCCAATACCGTCTCCCTTATGATCGAAGCTCAGGAGATTGAGCCTCAGCAGCCTGATCCGGGAACTGAACCTGGAACGGGTACAGAGCCAGAGGGGCCGGGAACGGATAATCCGGACAACGGGGGAACGGATAACGGAAATCCGAACGGCAACAATGGAAATGGCAGTGACAATGGTAATAACGGTAATGGTAATAATGGAAACGGAAATGAAAACAACGGAAACAACAATGGCGCTAACGGCTCTGGCAACGGTCAGCCAGGCGGGGGTACACCTCCGGGGCAGGGAACAACAGACTCTGGAAGTGAAGGCCCGAGTGAAGGAGCCATAACAACCCCGGGTGAAGTGGTCACGCCTGATAGTGGAACCAATGGGGATAACGGAGGGACCGAAGCTCCTTCTACGCCTCAAACAGATTCAGGAGGTTAAGTAGCCGCTGCTTCACAAATCAATATTTTGTTTTTATGAGACTGCTTCCCGGTTCGCCGGTGGAGCAGTTTTTTATTGCCGGCAAGGCAGGCTGATAGACGATATCAAAAATCGCGCGCCACATGATAAACTGTACAGAAGACTTCGTTTTGAGTGTATACGTTAAATATGGTAAGCTGTAACTATTCGAATACGTTGTGTTGAGCAGGCTGGTCGTCCTGACTTCAAAGCAGACGTATCATTGTTCACCAATCTAAAAGCAGATCGCGGATCTGCAGTCGGCAAAGAGGGGTTCGTATGAAACGGAAATTCGGGGATCGCGCAAACTGGCGCCGGATTACGAACCGACAATTTACATGCCGGTTCGTTCAGTCCAAAATTTTTACAGGTTACATTACGCTGTATACCATACAGGATTTGAAAGAACCCTTGTGGAAGACGTATGGAGGCACGACCTTCTGTATTGCGGATAAGGGATATTCCTGGCTGCAATACTATCCGAAGGGAGAACATTTTGTTGTGACGGCGATGTTTGATGATCAGCAGCGGATTATCGAGTGGTATATTGATACTTGCCGCAGCCAGGGAATCACGGATCAGGGTGTTCCGTGGTTTGACGATCTATACCTGGATGTTGTTGTACTGAAGGACGGAGAGATTTTTTTGCTGGATGAGGATGAGCTGGAGGATGCCTTGTCTCGTAAACATATTACAACGGGCGATTATGATCTCGCGAACAAAACGGCCAAGGAGCTGCTGCACGCTATTGATGCGCATGTTTTTCCATACTTTCAGTTATCACTGAAGCATAGACAGACGTTATTCGAGAACGGTGAGTTCCGCAAAAACATTCAGGTCTAGGGTGTGATGCTTCTCACCAGAATTTTTGTTGTACATCCTTCTAATATCTGGGCAACTGATAGAATACATTAATAATCAGGAGAGATCAGCCCGATAAAATAGAGGTGATGGCGAATGAACGGACGGGTCATGGCTGCAGGAGGGCAACCGGGAGGCAGACCATCCAGACAAATTAATGTGGTGTTACGTAACCAGGAGCCTCAAATTCTTGCAAAAGATGAAGCACTTTCAGTACAGGCGGCCAAGAGTGTAACAAAACACACTCACTTTCAGGAGATTCAAGGTGAACTGGAGCAGCTGGTTGGACTCGAAAATATCAAGGAACTGGTGTTTGAAATCTATGCTTTCCTTCAGATTGCACAGATGCGCTCAGAGGCAGGTCTGCTTAGCGGGGCACATGTGTATCATATGGTTTTCAAAGGAAATCCCGGCACGGGGAAAACAACGGTCGCCAGAATTGTAGCCAAAATGTTCCAGAAGATGGGTGTGCTCAGTAAAGGGCATCTGATTGAAGTGGAGCGCGCCGATCTGGTCGGCGAGTACATTGGTCATACGGCGCAGAAGACCAGAGATTTGGTCAAAAAGGCCCTTGGCGGTATTTTATTCATCGACGAGGCATACAGTCTTGCACGGGGCGGTGAGAAGGATTTTGGCAAGGAAGCAATCGATACGTTGGTCAAGTCCATGGAGGATCACAAAAACCAGTTTATTCTGATCCTGGCCGGGTACTCGGAGGAGATTGATTTTTTTCTGCAGACGAATCCCGGGTTGCCTTCCCGTTTTCCAATTCAGGTTGAATTTCCAGACTACACGATTGATCAGTTGATTCAAATCTCTGAAATGATGGCAAAAGAACGTGACTATATTTTGATGCCACAGACCATACTCAAGTTAAAGCAGCATCTTCTTCAGGAGAAAAATGATTCGCTGCATGCGTTTAGTAACGCCAGATATGTGAGGAATGCGATTGAGAGGTCGATCAGACATCAAGCAGTTCGGTTGCTGGAGCAATACTCGGATGGAAGTCCGGGCAAGCTGGAGTTAATGACTATTCGTACAGAGGATTTGAAGTTTGAACGAAAGTAAGCGATAATAGCCTTTTAACAGAGCCGGCCGGGCTAACCGGTTCGGCTTTAGCATTGCCAAGGGATCATTTGGATTCGGAGGCATCAGAGACGGAACAGAGGAGTGAAGCTATAGATGACAACAGGTACACATAATACGGATACGACCAAAAAGGATCGTGCAATCCTGGTCAGTCTGGTTACGGATGAGGTCAAGCGTTCAGGTATTAATCATGAATACTCCCTGCAGGAGCTTGTAAAGCTTGCCGAAACGGCAGGTGTCGAAGTGCTTAGCGTTTTAACCCAAAATCGTGAAACACGGGATACGAAGTGGTTTATCGGTAAGGGGAAGGTTGAAGAGCTGCGTCTCGTTGCTGATGAGCTTGGTGCAACTACAGCTATTTTTGATCAGGAGTTGTCGGGAGCTCAGGTTCGAAACCTGGAAGAGACGCTGGATTTGAAAATTATCGACCGTACCCAGCTGATTCTGGATATTTTCGCTCAACGTGCCAGCACGCGAGAAGGTATTATTCAGGTAGAGCTGGCTCAGCACAGCTATCTGCTGCCGAGGTTGTCCGGGCACGGTAAAAATCTGTCTCGGCTGGGCGGCGGAATCGGGACAAGAGGGCCGGGGGAAAGCAAACTGGAGACCGATCGCCGTCATATTCGTGGACGCATTGATGACTTGAAGCGGCATTTGGAAGAGGTTACACGTCATCGTAAACTGCACCGGGAGCGTCGTAAAAAAACGGGCATTATTCAAGTGGCTCTGGTGGGTTACACGAATGCAGGTAAATCCACACTGCTCAAGCAGTTAACGGATGCAGATGTATATATTCAGGATCAGCTCTTTGCTACACTCGATCCAACGTCACGTACGATGGAACTGCCAAGTGGCAAGGAAATTGTGCTGACCGATACGGTTGGTTTTATTCAAAACCTGCCTCATGATCTGGTTGCGGCTTTTCGTGCTACCTTGGAAGAGGTAAATGAGGCTGATCTCATCCTGCATGTTGTCGATGCTTCATCCGAGATGCGTGAGGATCAGATCAACACAGTTAACGCGATACTTCAGCAGCTTGGTGCCGGGGACAAGCCTCAGCTGGTCCTGTACAACAAAAAGGATGCCTGCACGCCGGAGCAGCTTGAGATGCTGCCGCTGGATAAAAATCATATCAAAGTAAGTGCACTGGATGCAGCAGACCTGATCAGAATTCGTGAATTGATTCAGGCTGAGCTTACGGGAGATACGAAACGCTTCCGTATTCCGGCTGAGCGCGGTGATCTGACCTCCGTGTTATACAAGATCGGGGATGTCATTGACACTGAATATGATGAGAATGACGTCATTTATCAGGTTGAGCTGCAAAAAGGTGAATACGAGAAATACGGTTATTTACTTGAAGATTTCATTGAACTGTAACATTCATGACATACTAATGTGATAAGTTGACACGAGAATGGTTTAGTAACGTCAGTTTCGTGCGATAAAAGGGGAATGAAGGCAAGATGGCAAGGTTTGATTCAAATATTGTAGAGCTTCAGCATCAGGTGGAACGTCAGATTGAGGGTCAGCTCCAGCAGGTTGACCGTATCGTCGATCACAATCAATGGAAGGTTATTGATGCATTTCAACGTAGAAAAGTAAGTGATTATCATTTTGCTGGTTCTACGGGTTATGCGTATAATGACCGGGGGCGTGAGGTGCTGGATGAAGTGTATGCCGATGTGTTTGGTGCAGAGGCTGCACTGGTCCGTCCTCATTTTGCCTCGGGAACACATACAATTAGTACAGCGCTATTCGGCGTGCTGCGTCCTGGAGACGAGTTATTGTACATCACAGGTAAGCCTTATGACACGTTACATAAAGTAATAGGCAAGCCCGGAGATGGTACAGGTTCTCTTCGTGATTTTGGTATCGGATATGCTGAAACGGCACTGACATCTACGGGTTCGGTGGATTGGGATGCTGTGGAGAAGCAGATCACCTCTGCTACGAAGGTCATCGGCATTCAGCGTTCCCGTGGTTATGACTGGCGATCTTCCTTCACCGTTGCTGAAATTGAAGAGATGGTGACACGTGTCAAAGCGTTGAAACCGCACGTGATCGTGTTTGTGGATAATTGTTATGGCGAATTCACAGAGGAACGTGAGCCGACAGAAGTCGGGGTAGACCTGATGGCCGGTTCATTGATCAAAAACCCGGGCGGCGGGCTTGCAGAAACCGGGGGATACATATGCGGCAAAGAGAAGTATGTACAGCTCGCGGCTTATCGATTGACTGCACCTGGCATCGGAGGTGAGGTTGGTGCCATGCTTGGAACAACGCGAGGCATTTATCAAGGACTTTACATGGCTCCGACAGTAGTGGGGCAAGCGGTTAAAGGCAGCATCTTCGCTTCGGCTATGTTTGCTGCTACTGGATTTGTGACCAAACCTGCATGGGACGAGCCGCGTACCGATCTCATTCAGGCTGTACAATTCAGCTCAGCCGAGCATTTGATCGCTTTCGTGCAAGGCATTCAGCAGGCAGCCGCCGTGGATAGTCATGTCGTGCCGGAGCCTTGGGATATGCCAGGATATGAGCATCCTGTTATTATGGCGGCAGGTACATTTATTCAGGGAGGCAGCCTGGAGTTATCAGCTGACGCGCCGATCCGTGAGCCTTTCATCGGGTATATGCAGGGGGGCTTAACTTACTCTCATGTTAAATATGGCGTTTTGATGGCATTACAGGCGATGAAAGATCGTAAATTATTGTGAGTTTATCTAACATGTCATTGACACTTTGTAACAACTAAATGTACAATAGTGTCAAGAATAGACGACTGGAAGGTTGATGAACATGGGTGACGAAATTCGCAGAAATATGGCCTTATTCCCGATAGGCATTGTAATGAAGCTTACCGATCTGTCCGCGAGACAGATTCGTTATTATGAGCAGCACAGTCTGATCGTTCCTGCGAGAACATCAGGAAATCAGCGACTGTTTTCCTTTAACGACGTCGAGAGATTGCTAGAGATCAAAGCGTTGATTGAAAAAGGGGTTAACATTGCAGGTATCAAGCAGGTGATGAATCCTGTTTCGAAAGAATCGGAAGAGGCGACGGTGATTACACCGGATACGGAAGTGAAGCGCAGAGAGCTGTCGGATACTCAGCTGCACCGTTTGCTCAAGCAGCAGCTCGTTTCAGGCAAAAGACCTGGTCAAGTTTCTCTCATTCAAGGTGAACTTTCTCGTTTTTTTAATAAATAGATTCACCTAACGAGGCGGGTATAGTAAATTACAAATTTCTGATGTCAGACTCCTTGACCCGTGGAACATTCTAATGTACAAATATAACATGCAAGCCAAATACGCAGATAAGAAAGGGAGAGGAATCATGAGTTATACAAAAGAAGACATTCTCCGCATTGCACAAGAAGAAAATGTACGATTCATTCGATTGCAATTTACCGATTTGCTTGGATCGATCAAAAACGTTGAGATTCCAGTAAGCCAGTTAACGAAAGCGCTGGATAACAAGATGATGTTTGACGGCTCTTCCATTGAAGGTTATGTTCGTATCGAAGAATCCGACATGTACCTCTATCCAGATCTTGACTCTTGGCTTATTTTCCCATGGGTATCTGATAATCGCGTTGCTCGTTTGATCTGTGACGTATATCTTCCAGATGGCAACCCATTCCCAGGTGATCCCCGCGGCATCTTGAAACGAAACCTGAGGGAAGCGGAAGAAATGGGATTCACTTCCTTCAACGTTGGTCCTGAACCAGAATTCTTCTTGTTCAAGACGGATGAAAAAGGAAACCCAACGAACGAATTGAATGACCAAGGTGGATATTTCGACCTTGCACCAACGGATCTTGGCGAAAACTGTCGTCGCGACATCGTAATTACGCTTGAAGAGATGGGCTTTGAGATCGAAGCTTCTCACCATGAAGTAGCTCCAGGTCAACACGAGATCGACTTCAAATATGCGGATGCATTGAAAGCGGCAGACCAGATTCAAACGTTCAAGCTCGTTGTTAAAACGATTGCACGGCAACATGGATTGCATGCTACATTTATGCCAAAACCATTGTTTGGTATGAACGGCTCCGGTATGCACTGCAACCAATCCTTGTTCCGTGGCAATGAGAACGCATTTGTTGACGAGTCGGACGAGCTGGGCTTGAGCAAAACTGCACGTCACTTCATGGCCGGAACTCTGAAGCATGCACGTGCGTTTGCAGCAATCACTAACCCAACTGTGAACTCCTACAAACGTCTTGTACCAGGTTACGAAGCTCCATGTTACGTAGCATGGTCTGCAAGTAACCGCAGCCCAATGATCCGTATTCCAGCTTCACGTGGTCTGAGTACACGTGTTGAGGTTCGTAACCCGGATCCGGCTGCTAACCCTTACCTGGCTTTGGCCGTTTTATTGAAAGCAGGTCTGGACGGAATCAAACGTGAGCTTTCCTTACCAGCTCCGATTGACCGCAACATCTACATCATGTCAGAAGAAGAGCGTGTGGAAGAAGGCATTCCAAGCTTGCCAGCTGACCTGAAAGAAGCACTCAACGAATTGATCCGCAGCGAAGTCATCTGTGACGCTCTCGGCGACCACGCCCTCGCTCACTTCTACGAGCTGAAAGAAATTGAGTGGGATATGTATAGAACACAAGTCCACCAATGGGAACGCGATCAATATATCACGTTGTACTAATCTCCGAATCCCTTGCGCCACCTGGCGTGAGGGGTTTTTCTTTTTTGTGGGCAAAACATTATAAATTCAAATAATACAAGAGCGCCCACAAAATGCCCACAAAAATTTAATCTTGAAGAATACCTTTAGTAAATACTTCGAACTTATCCATGTTGTTTTTCTGGATTTTAGAAGAAATGTGGGCATAGACATCCGACGTAATTTGAATGCTGCCGTGACCCAATTGCTCTTGTACGAATTTCATATCTGCTCCAGCTTCAAGCAACAATACAGCACAGGTATGTCGGAGTGAGTGAATGGGTAGGGAGGGGAGGTCGCTTCGGTCTAGTATCCGAGAGAAAGCATTGAACAAGGATGATTTCGGCATATAGTTGCCGTCTTCTCTGCATAACACTAGATCAAGATCAAGATGATATCTTTCCCCTAAAACCCCTTTATTCTGCTTTTGCCACTCTTGGTGATACTTTAAATCATTAGCTAATGATTGGGATATTTTAATCGTTCTCTCTGATTTGATGGTCTTGGTGTCTCCGAATAATCCCTCCTTATCTTTAGCGGTAAAATCTAAAGTTTCGTCAATTGTTATAAACTGATTTTCTAGATCAATATCAGGCCATTTCAAGGCGGCAGCTTCACCTTTTCTCATTCCTGTTTCAATTAAGACTTTGAAAAAAATCCAATAAATGTAGCCGTATTCGTAAGCGTTTTGTAAGAACCTTGAGATGTCTGAAGAATCAATAAAGTGAACCTCTCTCTTTTTCCTTTTAATTTTTATTTCAACGCCTATACATGGATTTTTTTCAATCTTACCGATAATAACTGCTTTTTGTAGCGCATTGTGCATAGTAGCATGTATTAACTCAACTGTTCTGCGGCTGGGGCCTTTTTCTGAAATCGAGTTAATGAAATTCTGATACATAATTGGTTTAACATCTCGAAGTAGTATGTTTCTGAAATAAGGCAAGATGTGATTCTTGATGTTGTTTTGATGTAGAAGTAATGTGTTTTTTCGAACACTCCCTTTTTTGTATTGATCAATCCAAAAATTCAGATAATCTTTTAAACTCAAATCACTTTGCTCGTAGCCAGCGGAGAGACTCCTTTCGAACTCTGCAGCAGCTAATTGAGCTTCCTTTTTGGTTTCGAATCCCCGCTGAGACTTTTCACGAAAAGTTTGTGTGAATGGATCTTTGTATCTTAGACGATACTCCCAGCCAGTACCATGTTTCTTAAAGCTTGCCATAAAGTAATCACCTCTATCAGAACTTATGTTCTTTTTTTGTATATGTAAAACCGCCTTACGGCGATGTAAGCGTAAGTTAATCAATTTTTGAGTAGGGCAGTGAAATGTTATTGGAAAATTCAAAAACAGATAATTCTCAAATCAGAAAAGATATATTTTATAATTTCTGCATTAAAAAACGAGCCTTCAGTAACTAAAGGCTCGTTTAAAATGAAGAAATTATATTTACCTCCAAAAGTCTTGTTTGGATTAGTGCAGGGGTCTCTTACTTAAAAAGTAACTATAAGAATTGTACCCTATTTAAGAGGATTTTCCTATACCTACGATTGAAAATTTGAATGTTACACAGATATTCTTTTTTTACCTAATTACGCCAACAAAATGTAAAAAAAGAACATGTTCCAATTGGAGTTGCTATTATAGTAGCTTTTTTTTATGTTTTAAGGAAAGTTCGTGTCCTGGGTTAAGAGTAGTTATTTACAATTATATGTATATCTAAATAGAAGAGAGCATGTAGTTCAAACCATAACAAAGTATTCATTATTAGCTTTTTAGTGTTTAATTGAATATATAGAATATTTTAGTTTATGATTTCAATCAATGATATCATTTAGAGTTATAAGGATAGAACAATCCAACTGATCAGCATAAGTTGCTTTCAAAAAACGCAGATTTACTTCCGTTGAATGTTGCACTTTATCTTCGTTTTCGAGACCAGCCTAAGCTTTCATGCTTGATTTATCCAGAAATTAGTATTATATTAAAGTTTGCGAGTTAAGGAGGATGTCCGTTTTGATCTTTAATAATTTTGAAGCTGTTTATTATACCGTACTCATGATGGTACCTGGTTTTATTATGAACATGGGATATAATTATCTTCTTCCGACAAGAGAAGGACAAGCTACGATCTACCTTGTTAGATTTATAGTTTTCAGCTGTGTTAACTTTGCTTTCGCTTGGCCGATAATAAATAAACTAATTCAATCTCGGTACTGGGAGCTACATCCTTTTAGATGGTCTATTATACTTGGACTAATCATGTTATTACTGCCGTATTTCATTGGAATAGTTGCAGGAATAGCTACTGAAAGGGATTGGATACGGAAGTTCCTATTAAAGACAGGGATAAACCCAGTTCATCCATCCCCAACTGCATGGGACTACATCATGTCTAATGATTCAAGTTATGTTATTGTTACTTTGAAAAACGGGTTTGTAATATATGGACTTTTTGCATCTAAATCTCTAGCTTCTACCGTACCGACTGAGAAGGATCTATACTTAGAAGAAATATTTGAATTGGACGAGAATGAAGAATGGCTACCTAAAGCAAAAGGAATATGGATTAGTGGTCCTGAGATTTTACATATTGAATTTCTAATTTCAGAAAATAAGGGGGAGAAACATGAAGAATCAGAACGATGAGAATAGAGTTGTAGAAACAAGTGGATATCAGCCAAGGACGGGTATAGAGGAAAGAGGCATACAACCAAAGGCATCTGGAAAATCATTAAGCACTCCAAAAGGTGGGAGTAGTGTGAAAAAACCTTAGAAAGGGGAAGTTTGAATGAAACCAAACAAGCAGCCGTCTTCTTTGAAAAATATAGGAAATGGGCATCAGCCAAATAAATCACAAGAACAAATGCCTAAACCACCTAGTGGTGGATCAAGTGTGGAAAAGAAATGAGTAGGAGGGAGTGACTGGCCTCTTTCCTCTACACCTCCGTAAATGCGGGTAAGCATACAGCGGTTTAAGCTCCAAATAATGAAAAAGTAAAACCTTTTGCTCTTTCACTTCCCATTAGGAAGTAGGAAGGGCATTTTCTATTGTGAATATTTCTCACAACCTCGTGGGAAATGGTTTTCTTAAAAATCAAAAGTGCTGTTGGAGAGAGTGCTCCATGACAGTAGGGGCAACCGTTTGACAGGTGCAGAAGACCTGATTTCGCCTGTTCTCAGTGATTTTCCAGGTGAACTTGTTGATCTACTACTGTTACACCGTCCATATCGGGTGCTTCTCTCGCAGATATCCCCAGGTAAAACCTTCATCTGTCTGCCCGAGAATACTATAATATAAGGAGAAAAAGGGGGCAAGTAAATGCGTACCGGCTCCCATCGTAGAGTCTACCCATATAAATGATAATAGAAATAATAGGATTACTGATACTTTCGAATCATTTACAAATGATGGATGTTAGTATATTATTACTATAATTATTACTAAAGAACTATTTGTTTAGACATCAGATAATAGGTTGGAGGCGATCATAAAATTGTATATTGGTTATAATCTTAAATCAGACTCCAAATTTTTAGATTATTATGACAAGGGGAGTCAAATTTTTGGTAGAAACAAGAAAGTGATCCAAGATGAGTTAGATAAGTTTGTACTAGAGGATGGCAGCCTAGATGGCTCAAAGATGCAAGAGACATGGTTCCCGCAAATAAATGCTGACATTTTTCTCTCGCATTCGCATGCGGATGAAAAAAATGCTATTTCACTTGCTGGCTGGATAAAGGAAACATTTAATTTAGACACATTTATTGATTCTTGTGTTTGGGGATATGCTGATATGTTGCTAGAGAAAATAGATAATGAATTTTGTTGGCAACCCAAGTCCTCAACGTATAATTATAAAAAAAGAAATCAATCAACAAGTCATGTTCATATGATGCTTTCAACCGCTCTATCAAAATTAATGGACAGGACAGAGTGTGTAATTCTTCTCAACACTCCGAACTCAATTCAATCAATTGAAGTAGTAAACAAGACGAAATCTCCGTGGATTTATTATGAAATTGGACTTACAAAGTTGTTAGAGAAAAAGAAACCCTCTAGACAGCCAAGCATAATTAAAAAAGGGTTATTTGAGAACTCTCAGGATTTAAGTGTTAAGTACGAACTAGATATGAAACATCTTATTGCACTTACACAGTCTGATCTTGAGAATTGGGAGAGAAAACACCTGCTAGTTAAAAATACACAACATCCTATGGATACATTATACATGTTGACTGAAGCGGTTAAAGCATTAGAAATTATGAGATAACTATTTGAAAGGGGTATAATGTAATGGCGAAAAGAGTGTTTACTAGTTTTGCAATCGAGGATAAGACTTTACGTGACTTTCTAGTCGGTCAGGCAAAAAATGAAAATTCACCTTTTGAGTTCGTAGATATGTCCGTCAAACAGCCTTGGGATTCTGCGTGGAAAACTAAATGTAGAACAAAAATTAAGGGATGCGATGGTGTGCTTGTGATTGTTACAAATAATACGAAAAATGCAGATGGGCAACTTTGGGAAATTAAATGTGCAAAGGAGGAAGGTATTCCAGTTAGGGGTATTTGGGGAAATCAAGATCACCCAGCAACACTTCCATCTGAGCTAAGTGGTGTGAAGGTCGTTAACTGGACTTGGAGTAATATTTCAAATTGGATTTCTTCATTGTAGGAGGGCAGATATGAGAAAAGCATTAATAGTTGGAATAAATAACTACCCTACTTCACCACTTTATGGATGTATTAATGATGCATCTACTTTTAAAAACATAATCGAGGTGAATGGAAACGGTTCCCCTAACTTTGATACAAGACTTGTTACGGATGTGCGCACAAAGTCTGAACTTAAGAGATTAATAATTGAGTTATTCAAAGGAGAAAGTGAGACTGCGTTATTCTATTTTTCTGGGCATGGTTACATTGATGAAGTTAGTGGCTATTTAGTTACGCCAGACTATAGTGAATACGATTATGGAGTTTCAATGGACGAAATACTTACTATAGCCAATGAGTCCAGAGCCCAAAATAGAATTATTATTTTAGATTGTTGCCATTCAGGAGCTTTTGGTTCACCTAGAAGTGCAGGGAGTGCTACTCAAATAGTAGAAGGTGTCTCTATCCTTACGGCAAGTAGGGATTACGAATCTTCTCTAGAAATAAATGGTCATGGGGTTTTTACCAACTTACTTTTGAATGCCTTACAAGGAGGGGCATCAGACTTAAGAGGACATATCACTCCAGGGAGTGTCTATGCATATATTGATCAAGCGTTAGGCCCTTGGGACCAGCGCCCTGTGTTCAAAACTAATATTACTCGGTTTACTTCACTAAGAACTGTTGTTCCTCAAGTTCCGATTGAAATTCTAAGAAGTTTGGTTACATATTTTCCATCGGCAGAAGAGGAATTTCTGCTAGATCCATCGTTTGAAGTAACAAATACTACAGAGGTAGAGCATGAGGTAATTGAACCCTACGCTAAAGAGGAAAATGTTATAAAATTTAGAGATTTACAAAAATTACAAAGTGTTGGTTTGATAGTGCCTAACGGTGAAGATCATATGTATTTTGCTGCCATGAATTCTAAGTCGTGCAAATTGACTGCTTTAGGATATCATTACTGGCGATTAGTAAAGGATAAAAGAATATAATTGAGGTGAAATGGTGTATTGATTTCAATATTTCTTAGCTACCCGCAACCGCATAAACAGGAACAAAATGAATTTATTGGAGGTTTTATTGAATACCTTAAAAATAAGGATATAACCCCACGTACTCTAGGTGTCACTGACTATGACAACAATAATCCCTTGGCAGCAATTAGAAGATTGATGCTAGAGTCAGATGGTTTTATTACTGTTGCTTTCAGGAGGCTATATGTAAATAAAGGCGTTTCTAAGTTTGAGACCGACATTGAGTCAACTGAAGAAACAGAAGTATCGGATAAATGGTTCACAAGTCCATATTGTCAAATTGAAACGGCCATGGCATATCAGCTAGGCTTGCCAATTTTATCCTTATTAGAAAAAGGTGTCACAGCTGAAGGTGTTTTACAAAAAGGAGTTGTCGGATTATACTTGCCAGAATTTGTTTCATCCGTTTCTGTTCAACATTACCTTTCATTAAGTGATTGGAAACAGACTATGGCTCAATGGGAAGCGAATGTGGTGACAGTAAATAGGGCAAAAGGATTCCCACGACAATTATATTAACGTTTGTAATTTAAGAAGCTCAAGTGCACGCCAGACTTGAGCTTTTAATAGTATTCAGCAGGAGGATTAATTAGGAGTAATCCCCAAGTAAAAGTATATAAAAATACTTTTACTTGGATCATCTAATGCCTATCAAATGGGAACCAGTAATGATTACAGTCACAACTTTTGTATTGTTTTTGTGATATTATAGATTGATAAATTTCTCATCTAGCACTTTAATGCTGATAATACTCGATGTAAGCTCTGTTCATTAGTGGAATTTTTTAGAGAAACTAAGTTAAAATAACCCATCAGTGTCTACATAGAATGGAAATGAGGTAGAAAGACTGTGTGATTCAAATAAGAAATATGTATTTTTTGTTCCAGGCGTAACTGAGGCGATCTGTATATCTTCTGTTAATTCACTCTTACTAGTGACTGAATCGTCTAAACTTTTGTCCCTTAATCGCCATAAAAAATACACCCCATAGAATTTCATCGGCTAAACCCAGGGTTTTTTCCAATGTCTTTTCTAAGGGGGGCACTTCAGTGCACTTCACACCCTCTGTGGTGCTTTTTCTTTTGCTTCCATATGACGGAATGTGAGCCGTTTTAAACTTCACAGCATGAGAGCTTCTGTTTGCAGGTATCAGGCTCTTGAAGAGGAGAACAGCGCCTGAGTGTGCGTACGCACTAATATGAAGCTCACCCATACGTTGAAACCAACTCAACACAAATAAAAAAAATTGTAACTGCAAGAGGCGAAAAAAACGGTACAGCATTTTTTACATTAAAGGTGATTCCCTTCTGTTTGACGAAGTTTAACCTATCAGGGAGAAGGAGGCGTAAACCTATGAGTGACGCAAGGAAAGCAATTGATACTATTTTGGATTTTTTGAGTGATGACACAAAAAAACTTCTTTTAGTAAAAGGCTATGATGATATTGCCAAATTAAAGGTGGTATTGTCTTGTTTAAATAAAAAGTTCGATAGAGGGATTATAAGAACCTCTTCTATGCAAGACATATCAGAATTTGTTAACCGAGCATTTAATAAAAAGCTTCTACCAAATACAATAAAGTCAACAACTGTATATAAACTAGGGAAGATGACTGTAAATATAAACAGTTATGTAAGTGCTACAAAATTCAATCCCCGAGGAAATGAGAGTACATTTACTGTATTCTTCCCAGTCCAAACAGTGTTGAATGATTCTAAACGATTTGATGCACTTTTAACTGAGCTGGAGAGTACAAATTCAAGAAAAGTTATATTAATTACAACAAATGATCCTAGCATAGATAAATGGGATATAGAAAATAACGTAGACCAAGTGTACTTTTACAGTGTTGAAGAAGATAATCCACAAATCATGATTAATTTAAGAAGTAATGGAGCTATTTAATATTCAGACACCCTGCTGGGTGTTTTTTATTGGAGGAGAGAACATGGAATTACGAGTTATACCAATAGATCAGATTAATGCAGTAGCATATAACCCCCATGTTGACCTTCAGCCTGGGTATGTTGAATAAGAAAAGCTTCGCCGCAGCATAGAGGAATTCGGTTATGTGGAGCCTATCTTCTGGATTGAGAGTACAGGGAACATGGACGGGCAGTCATCAGTGCACTTACTTAAAACAAAGCCAACTCAGATAACCAAGGATTTTGACGCTGTTTTTTTATTTTTTGGGTGGTTGAATGTATCAGGAGAACTGAATACGTAGTACCATCACAGGAGTTGATGTTTTATTTATAGAAGTATGAAGAACTTCAGAAGGTAAGGAAGCATTACCTGTCTTCTCTTTCATGTCTGAGGTCATCTACATAGATTACATTTTATATCTCTTTTAGATTGGCTATTAGTAAACGGAAAGTCTATATTATTGATAACCTTCGTATGCGTATGATGAAGACGTAGAGGTGGAGACTAATTATACACCCATCAGCAGTAATAAAAATCTAATCAGCAGAAAAACTATGGAGAAGCTCTAACCTTGTATATAGTATTGGAGCTTCTCTATAGATATTTACTGACTTATCTAAATATAATAATAGGATAGTATTGTGTTATAGAAAAGAGACAAGAATTACTTTTTTTCTTTTTCTTTTTCTATCTCTTGAATTACTAAGGAGTGTCTATTAAATTCATCCTTTTTTAAATTAGTTAAAAGTAAAATGAACATGGATAAAATAAACAAAGCCCCACATACAGTAATAAAAGAGTTTGATGAATCTAACGTATAGATCAATCCTTTATGGCTATCCTTTATATCTTTTAACCATCCTAATTGATTTATTTCTTTTAAAAAAGAATTATTTTGAGCGAAACTAAGCACTGCAACTTGTATAGAAGCAGTAAGAGTGATTACAGCAATACCAACCGTAATAATAAGTTTACTTACTAACTCCATAGCACTATTTATAAATGAATCATCATATTTAATTTTTCCATTATCAATTTCCAACTTGGCGAAAACAAACGTCCTAGGTGGGAGGCTTTTATACTTTTCATACAAGTTCTCTATACTCATTAAAGGTGAGACAAGTTCTTTGTTTAAGAAGTTAAAGCTTTCTTTTAGTTTAATATCAGAAAAGGGGGAATTTATTTTTTTGATGAATAGGAGGTAGCTTAATATTACATAAGAAACTGTAAAAATAGCGAACAGAGCAATTACAATATAAGAATTCATCCTAATCAACCTTCCGTTTTTGCTGATATTAATACTATCGGAATGCAAGCGGAAATTTTTAATATGGTGATGAAGATGAATGATGGAAACAAAATTAAATCCGTAGTAACATCGCACAAAACGAATGATATTATAAATCCATAGAAGTATGAAGAACTTTAGAAGGTTAAGGAAACTTTTCCTGCCTTCTATTTTTATGTCTGGAGATGAAACATTGAAATGGTATCATAAAGCCATTTTTTCATTTGCTAATTCGGTTTTTCCGACTGCGGTAAAGCGGCAGATGATGAGTAGTGGTAGGATGACCTCGCCAAGATCATTAAACGGATGTTTGCAATCTCGCATTAATAAGTTCAGATCGCTTGTAAAACATGTTCACATTCCTGAGAAAAAAGAATTGATCACAATTCAAAACTGGTTGGAAGATGCAAAGAGCGCACAGGAGAAGGTCCGAGAATGCATGGCGGGGTTGGCTCCCAAGGAAGGAGCGGATAACCATGATTGAAGAGAAAAAAATGTATCGTGTCATTGTCTCTATGATCCGTTCGCTTACTCGGGTTGCTGAAAAGGAAATCAAACTGAGGAAAGCCGTAGAGAAAGTATTGAGAACTGCCAATATGGTGATTTAAGGCCGTTAGGCCATCGAGTCGAACGAATAAAACCAGTGAATACGGGGGCCGTATCAATATATTTTGGTCGGTCTCCCCAAATAGGAGGATATACATGGAACTCAAAATTAAGGAATTGACGCAGATAGATGAATCCCGGCTTTACACTGGTTGAGTATTAATCAAGGTTATACAGCATTCACTGAAACTACTATCAGATAGTATGTTGATGAGTCTTCATATCAAATGGAATGAAAAGTTACTATAGGAATTGTCAACCTTATATTTAATTATCAGATATTGTATGATATGATACACAGGAAAATAGTACCAGTTGGAGGGTGTAAATCGTGAAAAAAAAGTTGCTGGTTAGTTCTCTAGTATCTGTTTTGCTGTTATCAAGTACATCAAGTGTGTTAGCTCATCCAGGCAGAACCGATGCAAATGGCGGTCATACGTGTTGGACCAATTGTGCCAAATGGGGACTGGAATACGGGGAATATCACTATCATAATGGAGGGAAATCATCATCTAGCTCCAGTTCTACTAAATCTTCTAAAAGCTCTTCGTCAAAAAGTTCTAAATCATCTAAATCAAAATCCACAAAACCTAAAGATTCTAAACCAAAGTATACACAATCTAATCTAAAGGTTCTTATCAATGATAAAAAAGTCGATTTTACGAATAAACCTCTACAGTATGAGGGGAATAATCTAGTTCCTCTACGTGATATTACTGAAGCATTGAAAGCAACGTTTGCTTACTATCCTGAAAGTGGGACAGTTAGCATAACAAAAGATAAAAACAAAGTTACATTGACCTTGGGAAGCAAAAAGGCATTCTACAATGGCAACAGCAGCACGCTAAGTGTAGCTCCAAAAGTTATAAATGGCATTACATACATTCCAGTACAGGCTATCAGAGGCCTAGGAGCATCTATGGAATTTGATTCAAGCAATAACACATTAAATGTAACAATTTAAACTACACTGTGGAGAGCATTTGCTCTCCATTCTCATTGAATCAAGATATTAAGTGGAATTTGAGCACCTGGATTACAAAGTTGTCATACCCTACGTCACAAACTCTGCCATGAATGCTTTGGAAATCAAAGATTCCCAAAAGGTGGCCATGTTAATGTGACATTTCAAACAAACTGGCTAGCCAAATCAAATGTCCATGATCTATAAAACGCTAGCTGAGAGGATCTGGAGGCTGCGTTGGAGTCGATCAGCTGGACTCAATAAATAATACATAGGAGCTGGATTGCTATGGTTTCAGTTACGCAAAGAGTAAGCAAAGTTAAACAGCCTAGAGGAGGCTACATACGGCCCAGAGACTTTGAGGAGATCGTGTTGAGTGATGGGATGGAGCTTCACCCAGAAGAAAACCTTCATGCAAGTTTAGTGGGTTTGGCTGTTGATTATTTGACCAGATACTTGTCCGGGTCTTCTGCAGAGGAAGCCTTCGAGATATCTTTGAGCGGTTCGTTTCTGGTAGGAGAAGATGCTTTGGTAAGATCTCTTGTACAAGAGGTTAAAGGTTTAGATGACCAGTCTATACGCAATGCCTGTAAACTCGTAGGCATACGATGTATGCGTTCGCGCTGGAACAGCCATGTATAAACCTGTGGAAGATATTTATGCTGACGACGAAACGGTAAGTAATATTCGTACAATGGTAAGTAGAAGTCTTGCTTTTTGGGAAGAGTTTGGACCAATTGTTAAAGATAGTTATACGTTTGAATTCGGATATACTGAAGTTGTGAGTACTGGTGATGGAGATTATCTGACAGAGGACACTTTGTGGGACTTCAAAGTATCTAAAAATGGACCAACCAATAAGCACACCTTACAGCTTTTGATGTACTATATTTTGGGCCTCCGCTCTATTCATAAGGAGTTTCATAAGGTACGTCGTTTAGGAATTTACAACCCTAGACTTAATATCGTTTACCTGCTAGATGTGGAAAAGATCCCTCCGGAAGTGGTGGAAGCAGTAACTAAGGATGTTTTGGTAGCAATTTAGATTTACAGAGAAAGATGGCGGTGTGGTTACATTGACTGAAGCGTATTTTGCGGGTGCGCTTGCTGGAGTGTAGCTACACTCCATGAGCGTCTTGGTTTTGCGTAGTGGATCTTGACTTGGTCGGCGGAAGTTCGCTTTCGAGGAGATGTAAGAGAGCATGCGATTGTGTTAACTTTTCTTCGGATGGGGTTGCGAGTTCATGAGATATGTGACTTACAGCTTAAAGATCTGACCATGAGTGACCGCAAAGGAATAGCTTATATTCTAGGTAAAGATGACAAAGATAGGGAGCTTTCGATAAGTTCCGAACTCCAGAGCTCGCTTCAGGCGTACCTAGACACTCGGAACGATGATAGCGCGTATGTGTTTGTCTCGAGACGATCGTCAAAATGTACGGAACACGGGATACAGTACATGAAGTACCGCAGATTTACAGGGATTAAACATTTGAACTGTCACAGCTTGGGGCATACCTTTGGCCACGATTTGCTCTAGGCGACAAAGGATCTGCAGAAGGTTGCCAACCTCATGGGGTACTACAAGGAAAATGGTGAACTTAATATCCAAATGACGATGATATATACGACACGAGCAAAATAGAGCCCCTAAGTGTTTTGCACCATAGGGGCTTTCAAGTCTCACAAACAAATTGGTTAATTAAAGCTTACTGATATCTGATCTGATGTTCCCCATTGATAAGGGGTCGATGTAAATGATGCACTTACCTCAAATGGATATTTTAAAGTAAGGTTTGTTAGTGTTGTTGGAAAAAAGTTAGTCCAGTTGTGAAGCCATTGAGATTTTACATAATATGATTTTCCACTGGTTGGTTTACTAATATAAAAATACGCATATCCATGCATTCCGAAGCCGTTAAGGTAGTCCTTGGAAAATGTAAAGGTTGCACCTGAATCCTGATAACTGTAAAGGGATCCTCCATTATTATACTTACGGTAATCCTTATCCTGTACGACTATTCCACCGTTTGTTCCTTGAGCATTAACAGCTCTTCCATATTCATCTGTAACAGCTAGAGCTACGATGTCATATGCATAGTCTACTCCTCTTTCCCATTTATCATGATCGTTAAAGTCCCATAGAGCTTGTACTAAGTAAGTTCCCGTTCTAGCGTCTTTAAATGAATAGTTTTTTATCTTCCCATCACCAGGGCTGCTTCGTAGAGAGAAGTTGTCATTTTGGGACAGGGATTCGATTTCCCATCCGAGCTTTTCCAGTTCTTTAATTCGCTCTTCTTGATTTAATCCTGCCGACTGCTCTAAGAGAAGGTTCGTTCTCTGCTGCAATTCCTCCGCTTCCTTACTCTTATTAAGAGAAGTAGCACTTACTTGTGAAGAGGAGACTAATGCAAAAACAATAGTGGCCAACATCATAGTTTTCAAAAACTTCCTCATAATTCAAATCAACCTCCCAAAATTTTTATTTAATTACAATATACTATTTTAATTTACAAAATAATCTAAATTATTACTGTGATATCTATCACAGTTTTCCGAAGACAGAAAATCAACTTCCTAATAGTTCTATTACTTTCAGAGGGCTAAATGCTACCGTTTCTTAGGCGGCCATGCTGGCCATCATTTTAATACTAATGAGAGTGGATCGGCTACACTTAGTTGGACGGAAAAAATAAGGGCTTGTAGAATAAAACTATCATGTTAAAGGATCGGATCTCTACAATACTATACAATAATGACGCATATGAGCCTCTTCTCCACCTCCACCTTTGCACAATTTAAGCCTCATAAAACGGTTTATATGATAAACAGCGAATGAACTCGATCGTGATTTAAGAGACGGAAGCGAAGCGTTTCGGGTAAGCAATCTAACGTTGTAGAGGTGGAGTATTGGCTGCGCTAAGTTTGCATCCTTCTTGACCGTGTTCAACCGGAAAATTATTGGCCTTAGTGCAGGTCCACATAAAGGCACTGCATTGGTTTCACGTGCTTTGCAATGGGAGAAGGGGACTTGGTCAATTTCAGTGGTTTCATACCGATCGTGGAAGTGAGTTTAAAAGACAAACGATGGATCATCTTCTGTGTACGTTTATTATTGGCCCTTCACTCAGCAAGAAAGGTTGTCCGTACGTTATTGACGTAGCCGAAGCCACCTACAAGGTTATGAAAACCGAGTTTATTTCTAGATAGAATTTAGAAACCTTCGTCATTTAGAACTGGAATTATACGACTACGTCAACTGGTTTAACAGGCATCGAATTCATGGATCACTGGGATATTTGACATGTTGAGTATCGCCAAGAAGCACTTAAAAGGTTGTCTGATTTAATGTTGACAATCAATTAAGGCGGAGTAAGGTCCAGAAGGAGATAAGTGATTACAGTAAGCTAACCAAAATAAAAGAGGTTCGTGTATCCTGTCGTTCCGTCCGATATATTTTTGCTCGTAATTACATGATGAATGGTGAAGATATTGCATGTCTTAAAAAAATTTTGGGACATAAGTAGTTCTCGCGGGATTATCCGTTGAGGGTTGTTCCTTTAATGTTAGAATATAGTCAAGTATTCCTATCTTTAGTATAATAGAACTATAAAGTACAGGATAAGATTACATACGATTAAAATGATTATAAAATTTGAGATTGGAAGGTAGAGTTGTATGGATAAAGAATTGATGAGGAGACAACTTAGACATTCATTAAACAGTGTAACATTCTTAAAAAAGGACGAAGTACAGGGATTTATAGAGAGAGGGAAAAATATTGAACTAAGATTAGCAAAGTGTGATCCTGACAATGAGACAGAACTAGTTGAAATAAGCTATGCTATTATTCAATTGGAAAGTGAGCTTGAGAGTACAGCTTCAACGAAAAAAGTCTCATTCTTTATAGCTTTTGCATTACTCGTGATGGGATACGGCGCCTTATATGTCTTTATCAACAAGATAGATATCCTAACATATCTATCTTACATACTTTCAAGTATGGTTGGTGCTCTTATCTATTTTGTCTCTTCACGAACTGCAGGGGGGGCAGATGCCCCCCTTTATAAAATATTAGTTGCTATAGCTTTACCTTTTATGTTTATCTCGTTTTTATTCACTAATGGACAAGGCCAGATTATTGATTTAAAGGACAAGATGTTATGGGCATTCATATTCGGATACAGCAGTGATCTACTAATCATATTCCTAAATAAAGTCGTTACAAAAATAAAAGTAGCTATAGGATAGGGGATGATGAGAATGAAATTAATTGCAAAGGTTATTTCTTCACGGCACAGTTGGAGGCTAAAAAAGTTTCTGTTTTCAATAAAATGAGGTGATTGAGCAGGGGAGTATCGAAGAAATTACAGAAGCGTCTATTAAAATTCATAGTTCATGGTACTTTAGAGAAGTGTGTAAATTTTATCTTGTTTAACATTTATTTAGAATACATAATTACTATGTATTTATTTTATCAGAGGGAGGAATATAGAAAATTTTAGTTTTTGTGAAATGCTTTGCATTGCTTTTGAAAAAAAGAAATGAAAGGGGATAACATTAATGCTTGAGTCTTTTATACAACAAACCACAAAATTCTTAAAATCATCAAATGTTAGAATTTTCAAACCGGAGTATAGAGGTGTAATAATTAAGGAGGATGGGAGTCCTTCAGTTATTTTTACTCATAATGAAGAAATGTATAGAAGTTCTAATCTTGAAGACAATTTGATTCTTCAAATTATGGTATTTTTTGGAGTGCTGGACGCCACAATAGATACTCTGTATCCTGAACTTGAAGGTGAGGGATTCCAAAAAAGATATTCTCTTCTTCCTCAAGACAATGACTCTAATACTATAATAGCACAAATTTATAGAATTCTTATCCTTATGAGGAATGCGGCAGTACATAATAAAGAAGCAGTATCAATACAAAATAATATCATAACTTTTAAGTCAGGTATAAAAGAGTTGAGTATCACAAAAATAGGACTTGAACTTCTATATTCTACTGTGCTTCTTTTTATAAAACCAACTTCTTCAAATAAGGAATATAATATGGGAATACTAAGAAGATATTATGACGAAATTAAATCAAATATTTCTATTTTCAAGGATAATAACGGGGAAGGAATAGTAGAAATATCAGATGGAATTAGGCTTCAAGTTGTAGTACGTTATAAGGTCGAAAATTCCCAATACAACGTTGATAAGGATCTTATAACAATATTGAATCCACATAATACAGGTAGTGAACTTTATGGCTCAGATTATCTTATAAAATTTGAAAATAGAAATATTTCATTACCAAGTGAAGCGTTAGATAACGAATATAAAATTTCAAGAGATGAGTTGTTAATTTGGGTCGAATAACTTAATAGTTAACCTTTTCATTATTTTTTTGAAATTTTTTGTAATTAAATTAATTGAACATATGGATTGAAATTATACAAAACTAAATAATAAAAAAGGTCTAAATTCCAGCTGGAGTGTAGACCTTTTTTATTAGACGGATTGTCAAGCCAAGTGCGACAGTTCCTCTGAAAAGGATTCGTGAGCGGTTCTCCAACTCAAGCATTTACGTGGTCTGTGATTGATCAAGTCTAGAGCGTTTTCTAGAGCCTCATCCGTGATTTGGGCGAGATCCGTCCCCTTTGGGAAAAACTCTCGCAGGAGCCCATTGGCATTTTCATTCGAGCTACGTTGCCAGGAGGAATAGGGATCTGCAAAATACACCTGCACCCCATGAATGGCTTCCAGGCTTTTGTAACAGGCGAACTCTTTGCCACGGTCTGCGGTAGCCGTTTGAAACGCATGGGTAGGATACTGCGAAGCCGCTACACCAAAGGCAATCTCCATGGACAACGCCGTACGATCAGGCATACGAATCGCTGTGTACAAGCGAGTCTTTCGTTCGATGAACGTAGCTATGCAGCCCTTGCTTCTCCCACGACCTGAGACCACCGTATCCAGCTCCCAATGGCCGAAGGTTTCCCGGTGACGCACCTCTTTCGGGCGCTGAGAGATGGGCTTGCCCACAGCAAACTTTCCACGTGTCTCTGCTGGTTTTTGCCGCTTCCCTTTGTGCCTGAGGACGGCAAGCATGCCTTTCACCAGACGGCCGGTATAAAGCCAACGATAGATGGTTTTAAAACATACCATCGCTTGACCCTCCTGGCGCAATCGCTCTACGATCTGCTCTGGAGACCAGGTTGCCTGAAGCTTATCTTCAATGCAACTCGCCAGTTCCAGACTCCACTTGCCTCCGGAAACGGACGCCTTACGGCGCTGAACATAGCCATCTTGAGCGTTCTCCGCGCAGTATGGGTGTTCTGCTGCATTTCGGTTGAGTTCCCGGCCAATGGTGGCATGATGTCGGCCAAGTTCTTTGGCAATCGCTCGGGTACTTTTCCCCTGCTTGTGGAGGATTTCTAGCTTACTGCGTTCGATTATGCTAAGATGTGTGTAGCTCATGGTGGATTCTCCTTGTGTGAATGGTTGTGTGAGAACTTTCATTCTACACGAATCCGGCCATGGGCCCTTTTTTATTTATTTCCAGTAGGTGTCGCACTTCATATTACAATCCGTCATTATTAAAAACTAAGGGATATTGTATTTATTAGATTCAATGCACATTAATACATAAATCCCCTTTTTCGCTTGGAAATGAGAGTCCTATTTTGTTTTGCTTCTATAATCGGATATAAGAATATAATAGCTGTAGCACATTGTTAAAATAGCCCATTAGTGTCTACATAGAATGGAAATGAGGTAGATAGACTGTGTGATTCAAATGAGAAATGTATATTTTTTGTTCCAGCCGTAACAGAGGCGATCTGTATGTCTCCTGTTAATTCACTCTTACTAGTAACTGAATCGTCTAATAATCTTTTTGTTGTAAGACTCCAATTATCATTAACTGGCGTATAGAAACTTGATGCACTAGTAGTATATACCTTTCTCCCCTTAACATTATCATCAGCCCTAATAAATGAAAGATCAATATCAACATTCTTATCAGTATCATTTTTGATTGTAACATTTAATAATACTTTCCCATCAACTTTGTTCAAGGAATTTAAAGTAATTGTTACATTGTTACGCGTATAAGAGATTGGTAGTTTTTTAAAAGTGTCAATTCGAATAGTACTTCCAGATGAAACAGCATACCCAGCTTTTTGGCCTAACTCCTTTAAAGGTATGTATAAGCTATTATTAATAGTAACTACTGGACTTTCAAGTGTTGTTTCGGAACCATTAATCTCAATTTTGCTGTTATTCACAGGGAAAGCTTTTAAATAGCTATTGGCTGCATAAGAAACTCCTGAGAAGAATATTGCACCACATAGGAATGCAGACACAACTGATAATTTTTGTTTCATAGTACGAATCCCCTTCTAATCTAACATTTTCCATAATTATATCAATCTGAATGAATTAGGTCTATGTAATTAGTTGTTAAGTATTTAGTTATAAAGAACTAGATGTTTTGAAGAGTTATCGATTCGATAGACAATGAAACCGTCGTATGATATTAAGGGGAATTATCACTGAACGATGAATGTGCAGTTTGGATAAAAACATCTGTGGCTTAGCGATGTTGTTGTACATTCCGGCAAACAGGAAAAAAACTTAATTAGGGACAAGAATTTGTACAATAAAAAAGCCGCTAAAATAGCGACCCTAATGTGTATATGCTTTGATCTCTCGACACATAACCATTAGATTAACATACCTCAATGTTTTAAATACAAATTTACCCACCATGCTACTTATTCCAATCCCCCTAATGAGTCTTTGAAAGAAGAAAGTTTTTTACATTGGTTTAAACCTTCGCTAATCTTTCTTTTTCTTATCTTGTTCTAACTTCTCTTCCCAAAACAAACCCGACAGTATATCTATAACACGTTGGCGTTTCTCACCCTCAATAGGAATCCCGTCAAATAAAACAGGCTGCTCATCCTCAAGCATTTTTCTAAAATCAGCTATATCTTCATTGGTTGCCCATTCAGGGAAAGATTCATTTCGCATGTTATTGTTCTTATCATCATTTTGACGACCTAACAAATAATCTACACTCACATTGAAGTAGCCAGCTAGTTTAGAAGCGACATCAGATGTCAACGTACGTTTTCCAGTTTCAAGATTATAAAAAAATTGAGGAGAAATTCTCAAATACTGAGCTACTTCAACTCCGCTCTTATGTTGAGATTTTCTGATCTCTCTTATCCTATTAGGATAACTCGACATAATGAATAAACGCTCCTTTAAACTAATTGATTAATTAATCATATCAACAAATAGATTAAGCATCAAACATCAAATGGATTAATTACGAGCAAATGGGCGAAATAAAGAGTGAAACAATTAATCTATATGATTAATCTGATTATTCGAGTGGTTTTGAATCTATTTGGTTAATTTTTGGTTTGATTAAATTAATCAAATAGATTAATCTTTATGTCAGAGGTGAGACAAATGAATATTTCCGAACAGATTAAACCACTCATTAATGAGAAGGGAATAAATCCATCAGAATTAGCTAGTTTAGTCGGGTGTTCTCCTCAATATATGCATAATTTGCTCAAAGGAAGCCGTCGATGGAATGAAACAACTTTATCCAAAACTTGCAGGGCATTAAACATAGAAATCAAGCTAATGCCTAGAAAAAGTAATGAGGTGGAAAATGAGTAATCTTATATCCATCAACCTTGATGAAGATGAAGTGAAAAAAATCTGCCATGAAAAAATTGCTGATTTAATAAAAGAAGTTGATAACGAATTAATATTTTGGGATTCAAAACAACTAATGCGTCGTACTTGCCTAAGTTGGAACAGCATTCAAGCGTTGTTCTTTTTTGACTCAAGATTTCCTAAACACAAAGTAGGTGGTAAATGGTTGTTTCCAGCTAAGGAGACACGTGATTTCTTAGAACAATGGCTAAGAGAACAAAAATAAAATGATTGTCTATAAATTTTATTTGGGAGGTACTCTTATGGGAGCTGCATTTGCAATTCAAGTTATGACCGGCAAAGAAAACAATGTTAAAAAGCTTATGGAGTGGGCTTTCTCTAAGTGTGAAAATGCACAAAAGTGGGTCAAAGCCATACATAATGTCACTGAGTCTACCGTTCGTGTGTTAAGTGAAGGTGGACTTGGGAAAGTAAGAGAACGTGCAATCATGCCTGGATACATCTTTTTGGAAATGAACTATGATGTAGATCAACATAACCAGTCAGCAGCCATTCCAGCAGATGTATGGCATCTCATTAAGAGTATTCCCGGAGTATTAAAACAATTTACAAGTTCAGGGCAAGTTATCAGTGCCGATGAGTTTCAACAAATGCTTGGGCTGGAACCAGAAGAGCAAGTTGAGGTTGTCGTTTCTACGGATGAATCATCTATTGTAGTAACGGAAGCTACTCAGGTCAATGAAGCAGAAGACGCAGTGCAAAATGCGCTACATCAGGTGAATACAGCGAAGACCGTCGAAGAGCAAGTAGAAGCTGAGAAAGTTCTGGAGTCAGCCGAAAAAGAGCTGGAAGGGTTGATTGAAAAATCATACGAAGAGCCTGCGGGTGCAACAGCTATAGCATTGAGACAAATTCAAAAATCCGCTACAGAATCATCTGAAAAAGGAATCATCGCATCAATAAAGGTTATGATCAAAAACGGCAAAGAACGGATATGTTTTCCCAAAACGCTATTGGAAAAAATTATATCTTGTAACATTTCCGAATGCAAATCATCTCCTAACAACGTAATTAAGATACTCATAAAATATGTACGTCAGAAGATAGGCATAAGCTAATGGAGAATCATGCTTTAGAGTCAAGCACGGGGCATATCGTGTATTATCGCTATCCTCGTGATGGAAATCTGACGGAGGAAAATGATTTTGGTATTGCTCAGTGGTTGCCAGAAGACAGTAATGGGGCTTTTACAATAAAAGGTTCACTATTTGGTATGCACAAAAATGAGCGAATCAGAGTCCATGGTACGTGGGAGACACACTCTAAACATGGTAAGCAATTTTTAGTCAGCCATTGGGAACGGCCATTACCTGAAACAAAGGATCAAATTGTATCGTTCCTCAACTCTAAATTTGTAAAAGGCTGCGGGAAGAAAAAGGCTGAGCTGATTGTACAGAAGCTTGGTGAGCAGACATTGGAACGGATCATGAATGAGGGCGTTGTCTGTTTAACAGGGATAAAAGGAATTGGCCCTAAAAATGCAGTTAAGATTGCAGATAGTATTAAGGACAATTTTGAAATTCAGCAAATTATGATGGCCCTGCTCCCCTATGGCATATCTGCGGATACTGTCACCAAAATGTACAAACAATGGGGGGCTGAGTGTGTAGACATTGTACGTCGTAATCCCTATAAACTCACTGAGATTCGTTTGATAGGGTTTCTCAAAGCAGACGAGATTGCTATGGCCATTGGCGTCAGTCCAGATTCGCCATATCGTCTGAATGCGGCGTTACAATATGTTCTTAACGATATGTGCTACGGTGGCGGCCATTGTTTTGTACGTAAAGATGAGTTAATGAATCGTACAAGAGAGCTTTTGAATAGTGTTCCAGAGCAGGATATCTTGACGGAACTACAATTGATGTCTGCTCACGAGCAGGTCATTTGGGAAGAAGACAACGTGTATCCCAAGCATCTGTTTGTCTATGAAAAGAAACTTGCTTATAAACTGGCTTGCATGGCAAACCGGGGCGGCGGAGCAATTCCTTTTTTGGATCAGATGATTCGAGAATATCAACTTCAACAGGGAATTGTCCTTGCTGAGAAGCAACGTGAAGCCATTAGAGAGCTGTTTAAACAGCAATTGGTCATTGTAACAGGCAATCCTGGCACAGGGAAGACGACCGTCGTTAAGGCTATGATAGATATCTACCGCAGGCACTATCCTGACTCAGCAATTGGATTATGTGCGCCTACAGGACGTGCAGCTCGCAAGCTGGGGGAATTGACGGGAATGGATTCTTCAACCATTCATATGATGCTTGGATTCCGTCCTGGGGCTGAGCCTGAGTACGGTGATGAGATGCCACTACCGTTTGACTTGATTTTTACTGATGAAGTGTCTATGAAGGATCTGCAGCTTGCGTATCACTTGTTTCAGGCCATTGGACCAAACACGAAAGTGGTACTCATTGGAGATAGCGATCAGCTTCCGTCTGTAGGGCCGGGGAATATACTGCATGATCTGATTTCTGCTGGCATCCCGCATATTCGGCTAACTGAAGTATTCCGTCAGGCGCGGGAAAGCCAAATTATCATGAATGCCCATCGAATTAATCGTGGTGAGCAGATCGTTATGGATAAGAGTAAAGATGATTTCTTCTTCATTGAACAATCTGATCCGAATCGGATTGCCCACCTCGTCGTGCTTAGTGTACTTCGTTTTGTAGATAAAGGGTACAAGCTGGAGGACATTCTTGTGCTGTCCCCCATGAAAAAAGGCATTATAGGTACGGAAGAGTTAAACAATGCGCTACAAGCAGCTGTGAATCCTCCAGCAGAGGACAAAGCCGAATTGACAGCCGTGGGACGTGTTTATCGCCAAGGAGATAAGGTCATTCAGATTCGCAATGATTATAAGAAGAAGGTGTTGAATGGCGATATTGGTGTTGTCTTGGGCACTGCTTTTGTGGAAGATGAAGAGGGTGAGGAGACGGATGAAATCGGACTCGCTTGCCAGTTTCAAGGCAAAACCATTGTCTATAGCCGGCTTGAACTCAAAGACTTGCTTCTTGCCTATGCCATAACGATTCACAAGGCTCAAGGCGGGCAAGCTCCTGTGGTCATTATGCCTGTTTCAAGCAGTCATTACATGATGCTGGCTCGGAATTTGATTTATACAGGACTGACGAGAGCTGAGAGAGTCTGTGTCATGATTGGAACCCGAAAGGCACTCAGTATGGCCATAAGTAATAACAAGCTGGTGCAGCGAAATACGGGATTAAAGGCACGAATTGAGCATAGCTTACGTATCTATCAGCATGATCAAGGAGTGAAGAAACATGTTAACTTATCCTAGACCGACGTTTCTTCCTACGCAGCGAACACCTATGAGACAGGGAGGCCACTGAAGAACTAGCAGTTTTTCTACAGATGTTATTTAGTTTACAGAAAAGAAGACATTCGTACCGAATTTCGGAACGAATGTCTTCTTT